>NZ_JAYEZM010000008.1:0-168479 GCF_037031205.1 Natronomonas amylolytica
GGTGTCCGCTCTCGCTCCACAAAATCTAACTCGATCCAGTCGCTACGACCGCTGAGGCGTGTGATTTCTGCCATAGACCAGCACAAAATCACCACGCCTCACTCTTCATCCTTAACTAAACACGACCGGATAACCGGGACGAAGACCTTTTTCGCCACACCTCCAGGAAATAACTTGCCACCGTAATTTATAACAGGATTTTTTATAGAATAAATGCCATCTCATACACGACATGTCCCCGATATCACGTCGAAGCGCCCTCCGCGCTGGCAGCGCAACGCTGTTTGTCGGCCTTTCCGGATGCTCGTTCTCCCAGACGGATAATTCGATGATAGCGCTCGAACTGCTCAATACGGATACGTCGCCGCATACTGTCGGTATCGAATTTTTACGGGTCGATGGTGGGGACGAAATGTCAACTCGTTATGAAGGAGAAATCGATGTCGACATGAAGGATGCTGAAGGTGCAGGTCTTGCTGTCCGTGAGGAACTTCTTCCGAGTGGACCATACCTCGTCCGTGCGAATATAGAGGGCGAACCAATCAGTGACCACTATCACCTCTATCCTCGATGTGACGGTCGAGCAGAATATCTACGGGTATCTATTCTGACCGAGGAAGATGCATCAGGGTTCGAATTCTACCACTCCTGTTCGTAGGGAGATAGAAATCATAGTCTCGGAGAGTGCCTCTGTAACGAACCAAGCAGTTCGGTTGCTACCAAGTCGAATAGGGGTATCATCAACCATTGCTCCGCGGACAACGAATCCGCGTTATCTTCACAAACAACGATGGTAGCATCCGCGAGCGAACGAAGTGAGCGAGCGGTTCCCCGCGCCGACCGAAGGGAGGCGCGGGACCGAGACCCGACCGTAGGGAGGGTCGACGTGTCTTTTTCATCGACGTTTTTGCCGGTCGCCGAGCGAAGCGAGGCGACCGTGCAAAAAGTTCGTCAGCCGAAGTTCTCGGCCTTCGCCTCGTCGGGGTCGCCGCCAGCGGCTTCGATGGCCGCTTCGGCGTCCGCGAGGAAGTCGGCGAAGCCGTAGATGAAGACCTGCTCGCCCTCGTCGGTGGTGAGGACGGCGGCGACGGCGTCGGTCAGGGGTTCGGATTCGGAGAGGACGAAGACGTCAGCACCGGTGGTGGCGAGAGTGGCGAGGCGGTCCTCGTGAAGCGGGTTATCGTCCCGATAGACGACGGCGGCTTCGTTGCCGTCGGCGAGGGCGCGTTCGGCGATGGCGACGGCGGGGCCGACGCCGGGGCCGCCCGCGAGGACGACGACGCGGTCTTCGCCCTCGTAGTAGTCGCCCCCGAAGGGGCCGGTGATGGTGACCGTATCGCCGGCCTCGATGTTGGGGAGGTACTCGCTGAAGGCGCCGCCCTCCTCGGGGTCGTAGGAGATGGTGAACTCGAAGGTCTCGTCGGTGTCGGGCGAGGAGACGGTGTAGAATCGGCCTTCGGTTTCGCCGTCGATTTCGGTCGAGAGCTTGACGAACTGTCCGGGTTCGGCCTCGAATCCTGCGGGGGTTTCGAGGTCGATGGCGACGGCGTCGGGTCCGACTTCGCGGACGGCGGCGACGGTCGTCTCGATGGGGTCCATACTCGAAAGGGGTCGTTCCGGAGGGAAGGCGTTTTCGAAGGCACGCAGGCCGTTTTATAAACCGGATACCCGTTTCGTACCGTTAATCGGCAACGCCGTCGTTCGGGGCGAGAAACCGGAAAATCACTCAACTGCGGCAATATTCAGAAGGCTTAACGTGCGTCGCGCAGAAGCCGAACGTAGTATGCCAGAGGACCTCAACTGGGCCGTCGGCGGGGAGGCCGGCGACGGGATCGACTCCACCGGGAAGATCTTCGCCCAGGCGCTCTCGCGTGCGGGGCGCCACGTCTTTACCTCGAAGGACTTCGCATCACGAATCCGTGGCGGCTATACCGCCTACAAGGTACGGACGTCGGTCGACCGCGTCGAGAGCGTCGTGGATAGACTCGACATCCTGATCGCGCTCACAGAACGGACCGTCGATGAGAACCTCGACGAACTCCACGAAGACTCCATCATCATCTACGACGGCGAGCGGACGATGATGAGCGACTTCGAAGCGCCCGGCGAGACGACGGGTCTCGACGTTCCGCTGAAGGCGCTGGCCGAGGACGCCGGCGGCGCCATCATGCGCAACATCGTTGCGCTCGGGGCTGCCTGTTCGGTTGCGGGCTTCGATATCGAATACCTCGACGAGTCGCTCGAAAAGCGCTTCGGCGACAAGGGCGAGGCAATCGTCCAGAACAACAAGGAGGCCGCCCGCCTCGGCGCCGAGTACGTTGAGGAGGAGTTCGACCTCACGACGCCCTACGACCTCGAAACCACGGACAACGACTACGTCCTGCTGAACGGCGACGAGGCCATCGGGATGGGCGCCATCGCCGGCGGCTGCCGGTTCTACGCCGGCTACCCAATCACGCCCGCGACGGACGTGATGGAGTACATGAAGGGCCGCGTCGAGAACTACGGCGGCGTCGTCGTGCAGGCCGAAGACGAACTCTCGGCGGTCAACATGGCTCTCGGTGCCGCCCGCGCGGGCGCACGGTCGATGACAGCGACGTCCGGCCCGGGTATCGACCTGATGTCCGAGACGTTCGGACTCGTGGCGACCTCCGAGACACCGCTCGTCATCTGTAACGTCATGCGCTCCGGTCCCTCGACCGGGATGCCGACCAAACAGGAGCAGGGCGACCTCAACGCCATGCTCTACGGTGGCCACGGCGAAGTCCCGCGGTTCGTGCTCGCGCCGACCACCATCTCGGAGTGTTTCCACAAGACCGTCGAAGCGTTCAACCTCGCCGAGAAGTACCAGCTTCCCGTCTACCTGACCGCGGACCTCGCGCTTGCGGTCACCGAACAGACCTTCGAGCCCGAGGAGTTCGACATGGACGAGGTCGAAATCGACCGCGGCAAGGTCGTCGACGAGGACACCATCGACGAGTGGACCAACGAGAAGGGCCAGTTCAAGCCGCACGCCATCACCGACGACGGCGTTTCGCCGCGTGCCTTCCCCGGCACGACCGACGGTGCCCACATGTCGACGGGCCTCGAACACGACGAACTCGGTCGCCGGACCGAGGACACCGGTATGCGCGTCGAACAGGTCGAAAAGCGCGACCGCAAGGTCGACACCGCCCGCGAGCGCGAGGACTTCGACTACCGCGAGTTCGGCGACGCCGATGCCGACACGCTCGTCATCTCGTGGGGCTCCAACGAGGGCGCGATGCGGGAGGCCATCGGCTTCCTCGAGGAGGACGACATCGACGTGCGCTTTATCTCGGTGCCGTACATCTTCCCGCGACCGGACCTCAGCGAGGATATCGAGGCCGCCGACGAGGTCATCGTCGTCGAGTGTAACGCGACGGGCCAGTTCGCTGACCTCATCGAACACGACGCCTTGACTCGCGTCAAGCGCATCAACAAGTACAACGGCGTCCGCTTCAACGCGGACGAACTCGCCGAGGACATCAAGGCTGAACTCGGCGAAACCGCGGAGGTAGAAGCATGAGCTCCGATATTCGATTCACCGACTTCAAGTCCGACAAGCAGCCCACCTGGTGTCCCGGGTGCGGTGACTTCGGCACGATGAACGGCATGATGAAAGCCCTCGCCGAAACCGGCAACGACCCCGACAACACGTTCGTGGTCGCCGGTATCGGCTGTTCCGGCAAGATCGGGACGTACATGCACAGCTACGCGCTGCACGGCGTCCACGGTCGCGCCCTCCCCGTGGGGACGGGCGTGAAGATGGCCAACCCCGACCTCGAAGTGATGGTCGCCGGCGGCGACGGCGACGGCTACTCCATCGGGGCCGGCCACTTCGTCCACGCCGTCCGCCGGAACGTCGACATGACCTACGTGGTCATGGACAACCGCATTTACGGCCTGACGAAGGGACAGTTCTCGCCGACCTCGCGTGAGGACTTCGAGACCTCGACGTCGCCGGACGGCACGAACCAGCAGCCGGTCAACCCGCTCGCGCTGGCGCTTGCGGCCGGCGGCACGTTCATCGCTCAGTCCTTCTCCTCGGACTCCCAGCGACACGCCGAAATCGTCCAGAAGGCCATCGAACACGATGGCTTCGGCTTCGTGAACGTCTACTCCCCCTGCGTGACGTTCAACGACGTCGACACCTACGACTACTTCCGCGACGCCATCGTCGACGTCGGCGACGAGGACTTCGACCACGACTCCTCCGACTACGACGCCGCGAAGGAACTCATCATGGACCGCGACAAGGAGTATCAGGGCGTCATCTATCAGGACGACAGCTCCGTCGGCTTCGAGGAACGCGAAGGCGTCACCGAGCCGATGACCGACATCCCCGACGGCGCGCCCGACGGCGCGATGGACCTCGTTCGCGAGTTCTACTGAAACCCGAACTTTTTGCACGGCGCGGCGAAGCCGCGCCGGCAAAAACTTCGATGAAAAAGACACGTCGACTCTCCCTACGGTCGAGTCTCGGTCCCGCGCTCGCTTCGCTCGCACGGTGAAACGTTCGCGCGCCTCCGGCGCGCTCACGTATGCTTCTCCCGTTTATTTATAACCGATAGCGCGGCCAGACAGCTCGTGACCTGACCAGCTATCGGCGGTAGGTCTGAGCCGTTGTGTGGAGCACCGCCGCCGAACGGGCGAGAGCCAGCCCGAATCCGTTCCGCCTGCTCGCTACTCGCCGCTTCCAGCGTCGCCGCTTTCCTCGATTCGGTCCTCGTACTTGGCGAGTGTCGTCTCCAGCGCCGCCTCGGCGTCGACATCGAGTTCAGAACAGAGCGCCAGCAGGGCGAACAGCGCGTCGCCGAGTTCGTCCTCGGGGACGTCGACCGCTTCGGGGTCGCTTCCGTAGTCGGTCGAGGTACAGACCTCCTTCGACACCTCGCCGAGTTCCGAGACCGTATCGAGGAGACGATACGCGGCCGGCGCCTGCAGGTCGTTGGCCTCGATGAACTCCGCGACGCGAATTTGAGCGTCCATAGAGGCCGGTGTATTGCCGAGGGTAAAAACTCGGCCGGACGCGGGGCGCTTTTGGCCCGGTGGACCGAACGTCTCGTATGGACGTACTCGGCGACGCCATCGGCCGTGACCGCCGCTCGTCGGCCCCCGCGCTTCGGGCCCCCGCGACCGGCCGAAGCTACGACTACCGACGGTTCTGTACGAACGCGTGGAAGGTCGGCAACTTCCTGCGCCACCACGGCGTCCGTGGCGACGCCGGCGTCGGCATCGCCGATGACCCGATTCCGGAGCCGGTGTTGACCTTCTACGGGGCGGCACTACTGGGCGCCGTCGTTCGATTCGCGCCAGCCGAAGACGCCAGCCCGCGTGCGCTCGTCGTTCCCGAATCCGAGGTCGACAGGTACGACCCCGAGCCGGGAACGAAGCTCATCGCCTACGGGAACCGACACGAGAACCCCTCGGTCGCCTACTTCGAGCGCGATATCTGGAGTGAGAACCCGACACAGCCGCCGGACCGCGTCACCCCGGAGGCCGCACTCCTCGCGACCGACGAGGGGACCTACACCCACGGGGAGATTCTCGCGGCCGCCGAAGGAGTCGTCGATGACGAGGGACTCGGAAGCGACGACGAGGTCGCCGTTCACGGGAGCTTTTCGGATCCCGGCGTCGTCGCTGCCGGACTGGTTGCCACTATCGTCGCAGGGGGAGCAATCGTTCTCGGCCCCGAGTCGACGGGCGACCTCGTGGTTGGAGGCCCGGACAGCGACGTGGCCACTGACACGTTGCTGGAAGGCTGACCGCGTGAGTGGTACCGCAAGCTATAAAGCTAAATCCCATCGGCGGCTACGAGCGGGCAATAGGTTCTGAGAGCCGTATCACGGATATCGACGAGAAGGAAGAGTGGCTGTCAAGTTTCGACTCGGAATCGCACCTCGATATCATCCGGCCCCATGACAGAGATTCCGTCATCTATCTCGGTTACCGTATACTGACTGTCCCTGAGTCGAGTTCGAAGCACCTCGAGTGCCCCTGTTCCCGGGAGGAGTACTTCGAACCAGGACAGCCCCCTCTCGCTGGCTGGCCCGGACCGGTGATTCCACGTGTTCGCACCGATGTGGTGGTGGTAGCCGCCAGCAGACACGAACACAGCGGCTGGCATTTCCGTTTGCACTTCGAATCCGACGACGTCCACGTGGAAGTCTCGAAACGCTTCCAGTGAGGACACTTCGAGATGAACATGCCCCACATCCGTTCCAACAGGTACGTCCGAATCGCCGGTGGCAGCAGCTTCCAACGGTTCGAGGTCGAGGGGATACGTTCCCATACGGACCTTCCCATTGGCGTCGATGGGCCACTCCTCGCGCGGGAAATCGCGGTAAATCTCGATGCCGTTTCCCTCCGGGTCGGTCAGGTACAGCGCCTCACTGACGTCGTGGTCTGACGCGCCGCCGAGTTGCCAGTGGTCCCGTACTCGGGCCAACGCATCACCCAACGCCTCACGCGAAGGGACCCTGAACGCGTTGTGAAAGAGCCCCGCAGCCGAGCTATGTCGTTCCGCGGTATTTTCAGCGCTCTCTAAGACGAGAAGCGGTTCGTCCGCCACGCCGAGAACGGAACTGGTCTCGGATCGACGCAGTACACCGAGCCCGACGACATCCCGGTAGAATCCGGTCATCTCGTCGAGGTCTTCGACACGAAGCGCAGTCCGTCCGATACGCGTTTCCTGTGGAAGTACGTCTGGGTCTGTTTGCGTGGTCATTTCGGTCACTGTAGAGTATCGCTGACGGACGTGTCTACGACGGTGGGAGTGACCCCGAGCACGGTCGAGTTTTGTAGTTCCATTTCATTAGCTAGTTTGCTTCCAAACCCATATATAACTCAGGCAATAAGTGTGTGACCAGGTAATGACGACCCAACCACCGGCGGCAGAATCCGGCGAAACCACCGAGGTCGAGCACTTAAATGCGGACGTCTGCAACGTGGTGGGCTCCCTCGAGAAGGTCGGTTCGAAGTGGAAGCTTATCGTCCTCAACGATCTGCGGGACGGCGAAACGCGGTTCAACGAACTCAAGCGCTCGACTGGCGCGAGTTCCTACACGCTCTCACGTGTGCTCGATGACTTGGAGGACGAAGGACTCATCGAGAACCGCAAGGAGTTCGAATCACCGGTCGCGAGCTACTACGCCCTGACCGAGAAAGGCGATGCGCTTTGCCCCGTCTTCGAGGCATTGGACGAGTGGGGCGAAGACTGGCTCGAATAGACGGTCGAGTCGTTCAGAAGCGGCGGGTAGTCGAGTACGACCTATCGTGAGTGCCGATTCATCGCTTAAGAAGCCCTAAGTCCTGTATCGAGGGGAGATGCCAGTCGTACGTAACTGCAACCAACCGCGTTAGGACGGTGACGACGGCACAGATTCCAGCAGCGGTACCGCCGGAGGCTCCCACGACCCCGGCTACGAAGTACGCACTCCCGCCTAAGACTGCACAACTCGCATAGAAATCCTCGAAGAGGATGAACGGGGCTCGGTCAAGGAGGATGTCGGCAAGCGCACCCCCACCGACTGCATTGATCGTCGCGATAGCGACGACGCCGAAGGCCGAAACGCCTGCTTCGGTGGCGACGATAGCACCCGTTGTCGTAAAGGCAGCGAGTCCGATAGCGTCGGCGACAAGCGAGATTGGATGCGTATCGGGTTCCGAGAGGACGACGCTCAAGGCGATCGCTAAGCCGACCCCGAAAAGTCCAAGACTGATTTCGACCGGTGACTGAAGTGCTAAGGGGACGCGTGTCACCAGCAGGTCGCGGGTTGCGCCGCCAGCAAACGCCATCGCCAGACCGACGATGGTGATACCGAGCAGGTCGAACTCCTCACGAATCGCCTTCGACGATCCGACGAGGGCGAACGCGATCAGGCCGATCGTGTTCATTACCGCGAATGGATCGCCGAACAATGCTGCGATGAGATCCTGCCCCATTACACCCGGATACGGGAACGAATCTATTGAGTGCTGTGTATCCGACCATCTTTTCCGTACACAGGATACCAGCCGTAGTGGGTCCCAGCAGACGGACTACCAGAATATCGAACCGATCTACCGCGAGCGGATCTTCAAACTACACATCTAAGTCCCGGCACCTGCTAGCCGCCGGTAATGGACTCGGGAAGCAGAATCGTAGCTGTCGATGACGTACCCGTCGATACGACGTATATATTCACTCTCGAGGAAACCGATTCCGGCGAAGAAAAGGAGGCAATCCTGCTTCGAGATGACGATTCCATCCACGGATGGCTGAACTACTGCCAGCACTACACCCACATCAAACTCGACAAGGGCTCGGGAGCGGAGATGCGCGACGGCGAGATCGTCTGTACGAACCACGCGGCGTATTTCGAACAGAGTACCGGCTTCTGTACGTTCGGCCCCTGCGAAGGCGCCTATCTCAATGAAGTCGACGTCTCGGTCAAGGACGGAGACGTATTCCTCACCGATGAGGACTTCGAGTTTGTGAGTCAAGGGCCGATTGAGGAAGACGAAATTGATTTGGAATCAAAATCGAACTACAAATTTTGACGCCGTGCAGCGTTCCTGATTTCGGCTCCACTACAGAAGAGTGAGGCTCTGTTGAAATCCCAGCAATTGTATAATATACTCTACTGACCCCACTGGCGACGTTCGCCTCGACAAGGGCAGCGGAGCCGAGTTCCGGAACGGGGAACTGGTTTGCACTCGCCACGGCGCGACGTTCCTGCCCGATTCGGGCGAGTGCACCTACGGCCCCTGCGAGGGCGCGACGCTCGAATAGGTCGACGTGGCCGTCGACGACGACAGGGTCTACCTCGCCGGGGAAGACCACGAGTTCGACCACCTCGGGGCGTATCGGCTTCAGCGGCAATTGACCCATCCAGTTTTCCCGTATCGCCGTATACGGTATCCCATGAAAACGTCGAGCGACGTGCTCTCGAGGCTCCGCCAGCCAGAATACACGGGCGAGAACCGATGTATCCCCTGTACGGTCACGAACGCCGTCATCGCTGCTGTGCTCGCCAGTGTGCTTGCACTCCTATCGCCGCCGCTCGCCGTCGTCTTCGTCGCCCTCGCCGCAGGGAGCATCTGGCTTCGGGGGTATCTCGTCCCCAAGACCCCTGAGCTCACGAAACGCTATTTCCCCGACTGGCTGCTGGCAAAGTTCGACAAGGCACCGGACCCGGTTCCGGAACCGCCGAGCGAGTTCGACCCCGAGGCCGTCCTGCTGGAGGCCGACGTGGTCGAACCCTGCGCCGAGGTCGACGACCTCTGTTTGACCACGGAGTTCGAGACGGCGTGGCGAAGGCGTATCGACGCCCTCGAAAACGAGGACGACCTCCGAACGGAACTGGCCGACCAGTTGGACCTCGACCCGGAGACGGTCACCTTCGACGCCTACGGTGATGCCTTCAGCGCCCACAGCGACGAAACGCAGGTCGGCCAGTGGGAGTCACGAGCAGCGCTGCTGGCCGATCTGGCGGCAGCAAAGGAACTACCGGACTGGATAGACTACTGGCCGAAGCTGTCATCGCGGAACCGAAGTCAGTTGCTCGGCGGGCTCCGCGTGTTCGTCACCGAGTGTCCGAGTTGTGGTGGCGCGGTGACCGCCGACACGGAAGTCGTCGAATCCTGCTGTCGGTCGACGACGGTCGTCGCGGTCGGGTGTGAGGGCTGTGGAGACCGCCTCCTCGAGGCTCCGCATCGGGAACCAGCCTGACGGTCTGCTGTCGGTTGGGACGACGCTTCAATAGCAGCGGTCCTCGATTCGCTCGTCGTAGAGCCGCTGGAGGAGTTTCGTCATCGGGCCGTCGCCGATATCGATGCCGTCCGCCGTCGCAATCGGTCTGAGTTCCCACGTCGAGTTGGTCAGGAAGGCCTCGTCGGCGTCCCGCAGGTCGTCGATGGTGTACTGGCCCGGGTCGACGGTGAAATCCTCTGCCTCGGCGAGTTCGATGACCGTCTCCCGCGTGATACCGGGAAGCAACGAGCCTTCGGCCGGCGTCCGCAGGATGCCGTCGTCGACGAAAAAGAGGTTGCTCGTCGCGCCCTCCGCGAGATAGCCGTCGGTATCGCGCATCAACGCCTCGTCGGGGTGGTAGCCCTCACGGGAGGCCCGACGGAGCTCCAATCGTGCGAGGATACCGTTGAGATAGTTGTGGGTCTTCGCGTCGGCCGGCAACACGGCATCCGGCGGCCGACGGCGCGTGACCGATTGCACGACCGCCGGGGCGTCCCAGACCCGCTCGCCCTCGACGCCACCGCGAGGGAGGGGCTTGACGTAGACGACGACCGTCGGGTCGACGTCCTCGTGGGGCGTCAGCTTCCCGGGCTGGACGCCGCGGCTGACCGAAACGCGGAGGTACGCGTCCTCGAGGTCGTTCGCTGCCAGCGTCTCGTCGATGCGGGACTCGATGTCGTCGGGGACGGCCTCGGGCATGCCGAGCGTCTCGCAGGTGGCTTCGAGGCGGTCGCGGTGGCGGTCCCACGCGAAGACGGTCCCGCCGTAGACGCGGCAGGTCTCGAAGGCCGCATCGCCGTAGCGGAACCCGCGGTCGTCGACGCTGACTGTCGCTGCTTCCCGGTCGACCAGTTCGCCGTTTACGTGGTACTGCATGTGGTACAGAAGGTCTCGACCATGCGCTCACCGACGTCGGTGAGGATGCTCTCGGGGTGGAACTGCACGCCCGCGTGTGGTTTCTCGCGGTGGCGAACGCCCATCAGGATGCTGCCTTCGGCGTCAGTTCGGGCCGTCTCGACGAGCGCCTCCGGCAGGCCATCCCGTTCGACGGCGAGCGAGTGATATCGGCCGACCTCGAACTGCTCGGGCAGGTCCGCAAAGACGCCGCAACCGTCGTGGGTCACCACGGAGGGCTTGCCGTGGACGACTTCCGGCGCGTGGCCGACTGCTGTCCCGTTGGCGGCACAGAGGGCCTGATGGCCGAGACAGACGCCGAGCGTGGGGTAGGCAAGCTCTTCGAAGACGGGCACGGACACGCCGGCTTCCGCGGGCGTTCCGGGCCCCGGTGAGACGACGATGCCGTCGGGGTCCATCTCGCGGATGCCGTCGACGTCGATGGCGTCGTTTCGCCGGACGACGACCTCCGCGTGTGTGCCGACGTACTGGACGAGGTTGTAGACGAACGAGTCGTAGTTGTCGACGACCAGCACGGTCGGTTCGTCGGTCATGGGTCGGCCACCTCCAGGCCGAGCGCCGTCTGCTCGTCGAGTGCCCGGTCGAGGGCGTTGACCAGCGCGCGGCCCTTGTCGAGGGTCTCCTCGTATTCGCGTTCGGGCTCGGAATCGTGGACGATACCGGCGCCGACCCGCAGGTCGTAGCGGTCGCCGTGGCGGACCAGCGTTCGGATGACGATGCTGAGTGTCGCCCGGTCGTCGAAGCCGAACGCACCGATTGCACCGGTGTAGGGGCCACGACGTGTGGTTTCGACCTCGTCGATTATCCCCATCGTCCGGGGTTTCGGCGCGCCCGTGATGGTGCCGCCCGGGAAGACCGCCGCGACGGCGTCGGCAATCGAGCAGTCCTCACGTCGGCGGCCCTCGACGAGGCTGACCAGATGCATCACCTCCGAGTAGCGGTCGACGCGTCGGTACTCCCGGACGTCGACGGTTCCGTACTCGCTTACCTTCCCGAGGTCGTTGCGTTCGAGGTCGACCAACATCGCGTGTTCGGCCCGCTCCTTGTCGTCCGACAGGAGGTCCGCCTCCATCGCTTCGTCTTCGTCGGGCGTGTGCCCGCGTGGGCGCGTGCCGGCTATCGGTTCGGTCGACAGGCGGTCCCCATCGACGTCGAGCAGGAGTTCGGGGCTCGCGCTGACCAGGTCGACACCGTCGAACTCGACGAGTGCCGAATAGGGCGCGGGATTGACCCGCCGGAGTGCAGCGTAGGCCTCAACGGGGTGGACCGCCGCCGGTGCCGAGAGCCGCTGGGAGACGTTGGCCTGAAAGGTATCGCCGTCCCGGATGTACTCTTTGACGCGTCGGACCCGGTCGGCGAACTCCTCGCGGGAACAGCCGGCATCGAAGGTCGCGCGTTCGGTTTCGACGGGTGCACGACCGACCGAGCGGTCGCCGGCGACCGCACGAGCGACGAGTTCGCGGGCGTGACCGACCGCCCAGTCGTAGGCCGCATCCGGGGACTCGTATTCGTCGAGTCGGGGACAGGCAGTCACCCGGAGCGTCGCCTCGCTCGTCCACGGCTCCTCCCACGCGGCGACCCGGTCGTATTTCGCGACCTGAAGCCGTGGCAGACCGCGGTCGTCGACCGTTCCGTCCGGAAGGTCCTCCAGTTCGCGAGCGATGTCGTAGGAGAGCCAGCCGAAGACGCCGCACGGGTACGGAACGTCACAGTCGCCGCGTTCGAGCGTCTCGCTGTCGAGGAGGGCGTCGAGCGTCGCCAGCGACGGTGACCCGTCGCCGAGGGACGCCGCATCGGGGCCGACGGTCGCGCGCTCGATGGGGTCGGTCGCGAAGTAACCCCATCCTTCCTGTCCCCCCGTGGTTTCGAGAAACACGTCGCCGCCGTCTCCGTGTCGGGCCCGGCGGTAGGCCTCGAATGGGTCGGCGACCCGGACCCGGAGTTCGACCGGCAGGCGTGCGTCGGCAGGCGCCGACGCGGCCGCCACACGGAACGCGTTCCGGTCGGTAACGACTCGCATTACACAGCGAAAAGCGGCGAAGGAGTAACCGTTTTGCGGTCTATGTCTCGGTCGCGCGGTCCTGCCAGCGCCCGATGCGCTTTTCGGAGAGGTCCGTCTCCGCGGCCAGTTCCTCGGCATCGGCATCGAGGAGGTCCTGTACGGTCTCGATACCAGCCTCATCGAGCCGCTTGGCGTAGGCCGGGCCGATACCGCTGACGTTCTCGACGGGCTCGGAGCCGCCTTCGGCCTCGTCCGGGACTGGACCGGCGGCCTCGGCAGATTCGGCGGCCGGCGTGTCGGTCCCGCTGTGGTCGCTCACATCGGTTCCGGCCTCCGCGGGTTCGGCGGCCGACTCCTCGTCTTCGGGCGGTTCCTCGGTCATCGAACCGGTCGAGGCGGTCGCGTCGGTCCCGGCCGCCGCGGCGTCGTCCGTGTCGGGGTCGTGTTCGACGGTAACGTCGGTCGACTCCTCAGAGTCGGAGTCATCGAGACCCAGAACCGTTCGAAGGAGTTTGACGATTGGCATATCTGAAATATTAATCGGCGGTTACTTAAACCCCGACCACTGGCGCAAACGCCGCGAACCCGGTCACAGCGACGCTCTAAGGGCGTTGTTCATCGGGTCAACGGGCGCATCGCGCCCGGTCCACAACTCGAACGCTTCGACCCCCTGATAGAGCAGCATCCACCCACCGTCGATGGCCGTCGCACCGACGTCGTCGGCGTCCCGGAGCAATCGCGTCTCCAGCGGCTTATAAACGGCATCCAGCACCGCGAGGTCGGCGTGGAGCGCCTCGCGGGGGACCGGCGTCTCGTCGGATTCCATGCCGACGCTCGTCGCGTTGACCAGCAGGTCGGCGTCCGAAAGGAGTCCCGCGAGATCGTCCAGTCCGTGGGCGCTGGCGCCCGGAACGTCCTCGGCGAGACCTTCGGCCCGTGAGACGGTTCGATTGGCGATGTGGACGTCCACCCCTTCGTCGGCGAGGGCGAAGGACGCCGCCCGACCGGCGCCGCCAGCCCCGACGACGACCGCGGTGCCGGAAAGCGAGACGTCGTGGTGTTCGAACGCGCGCGTGACCCCCGCAGCGTCGGTGTTGTGGCCGGTCGGTTCGCCATCGAAATCGATGGTGTTGACCGCGCCGATGCGCTCGGCGAGCGGGTCCGGTTCGACCAGCGGCAGCACGTCCTCCTTGAACGGAATCGTGACGTTCAGGCCGCTCACGCCGAGGGCACTGGCGCCGTCGAGCGCGATACCGAGCGCGTCCGGCGACGGTTCGAAGGTGACATAGCGAGCATCGAGACCCAGTTCCTCGTACGCCGCCTCGTGCATCGGCGGCGACACCGAATGCCCGACGGGATTGCCGATGAGGCCGTAAACCTGCATGATAGAGGGCGACTCCGGCCACCGGCAAAAGGGTTCCCGAACGCGAGATAAATCATATGCTGAGATAGCAAATGCGAGATTCGTGGCTGCCCCAAGCCACAGGAATCCACCTGAAACGGGGCGTTCGTCGAACCGGGCCGCTTTAGCGGCCGGTACGAGGAGATGGCGTATGCTCGCAATCGTCGTCTCACGGGCCGACGAGGCCTCCGAACACATCGGCGAACACCTGCTGGAGCTGGCCGAGTGGACCGAACACGAAGACGACACTCGTTCGGACGAGAACGGCGGCGGCAGATACTACCGCACCGACGGCGCAGAGCTGCGAACCTTCGAGGACTTACACCTCTGCCTCGACGGCGTGGCGGCCGCCTTCGACAGCCCCGACATGCTCGTCTTCGCCTCGCGACATTCGGGTGATACCGACGCCCTCCTGACGGCCCACGCGACCGGGAACTTCGGCCCCGCCGAATACGGCGGCTACGCCGGGTCCCTGGCCCGTGCCGCACCGAACGCGCTTTCGACCGTCCGGAGGGCCTTCGAGGAACACGCACCCGAGGGGTACGACGCAGGTATCGAGTGTACCCACCACGGCCCGAGCAGCGTCGGCTGTCCCTCGCTGTTCGTCGAGTTGGGTAGCGGCGAGGAACAGTGGGAAGACGCCGAAGGGGCAGCAGCCGTCGCGCGCGCGATACTGGATCTCCGAGGCGTCGACTCATCGACCGACCGAGCAGTCGTCGGCTTCGGCGGCAACCACTACGCGCCCCGCTTCGACCGCGTGCTGACCGAGACCGACTGGGGCGTCGGCCACATCGCCGCCGACTGGGCCCTCGAGGAGATGGGCGAGCCCCACGAAGCCCGGGCGGTCGTCGCCAAGGCGTTTCAGGCCAGCGGCGCCGACCACGCGCTGGTCGACGGCGAGTATCCCGAACTCGAAGGCGTCATCGAGGAGTTGGGCTTCGAAGTCGTCTCCGAGACGTGGCTTCGGGAGACGACGGGCGTTCCGTTGGACCTCGTCGCACAACTGGAGCGGGACCTGACGCCGGTCGACGACGGCCTCCGGTTCGGCGGTCCCGCCGAAGGATACGGTGGCGGCTTCTACGTCGACGACCTGCCGACAGAACTGCTCGACGAGGCCAACGGCATCGACCGAGAGGCCGTCTTCGATGTCCTCTCCACCCACGCCCTCGCCTACGAGACGGAGGAGGGTGCCTCTCTGGTTTCGGGACCGGTCGCATTACCCGAGGCGGCGACCTACCGGGACCTCATCGGGGAGTTGGCCGCCGTTCTCGAATCGAAGTACGACACCGTCAGCGTCGCGGACGATGCGGTCGTCGCCCGACGCGAGGCCTTCGACCCTGAACTCGCACGCGAGGCCGGCGTCGAGGAGGGGCCAGCGTTCGGACGACTCTCCACGGGCGAACCGGTCGAAACGGGCAGCGAGACGGTCACGCCCGACGACGTTCGTCGCGCGCGCGAGCAGCGGTTCCCGTTCTGAACGGGACATATTTTATATCGTGCCTAATGGTTTATCGGCCACTCACCCTATCGGCCCCTGAAACGGCCGCAAATCGTATGACGGGTGTCAGACGTGGGGGAAAGATACTTTAAGCGCGTGCGCGACACCGCCATTCATAGATGGACTCGATTATCGAGGACGCTATCGACGAAGCTGAAGAGGATGGGGACAGCGAGGAGCCAGCGTCCGCGGCGAACGGCAACGCCACCGACGGTGGAGCGACCGACCAGGAGGTAAAAGGGTCGGGGACGATGACCGACGACGAACTCGCCGAGGTCGTCAAGGACCTCGAGACGAAGATCACCGTCGTCGGCTGCGGCGGTGCCGGCGGCAACACCGTCACCCGGATGGCCGAGGCCGGCATCCACGGGGCGAAACTCGTCGCCGCCAACACCGACGCCCAGCACCTCGCGACGGAGGTCGAGGCCGACGAGAAGATCCTCATCGGCCGCCAGCGAACCGGCGGCCGCGGCGCCGGCTCCGTCCCGAAAATAGGCGAGGAGGCCGCTCAGGAGAACATCGACGACATCAACCAGTCCATCGACGACTCCGATATGGTCTTCGTCACCGCCGGCCTCGGCGGCGGCACCGGCACCGGTTCGGCACCCGTCGTCGCACAGGCCGCACAGGACGCCGGCGCGCTGACCATCGCCATCGTCACGATTCCCTTCACCGCCGAGGGCGAGCGCCGTCGCGCCAACGCCGACGCCGGCCTCGAACGCCTCCGTGCCGTCGCCGACACCGTCATCGTCATCCCGAACGACCGCCTGCTGGATTACGCCCCGAACATGCCCCTGCAGGACGCCTTCAAGATCTGTGACCGTGTCCTGATGCGGTCGGTCAAGGGCATGACCGAACTCATCACCAAGCCCGGTCTCGTCAACGTCGACTTCGCCGACGTGAAGACCATCATGGAGAACGGCGGTGTCGCCATGATCGGCCTCGGCGAGTCCGACTCGGAGAACAAGGCCCAGGATTCGATTCGGTCGGCGCTGCGCTCGCCGCTGCTCGACGTCGAGTTCGACGGCGCCAACTCGGCGCTGGTCAACGTCGTCGGTGGCCCCGACATGTCCATCGAGGAAGCCGAGGGCGTCGTCGAGGAGATCTACGACCGCATCGACCCCGACGCCCGCATCATCTGGGGCGCCTCGGTCAATCCCGAGTTCGACGGCAAGATGGAGACGATGATCGTCGTCACCGGCGTCGAGAGCCCCCAGATATACGGCAAGAGCGAGGCCGAGCAGGAACGCGCCGTCCAGGACGGCGGCGACGACATCGACTACGTCGAGTAACCGGCCCCGTACGCCGTTCGGTGCGTGACCGTCCTCATCGGCGTCGCCGTTCACGGACATGAAGGCGGCGCCCAGCCGAGTCCAGTTTGCGTCTCTTCTCGGAACCGTCGAACGCTGACGTTAGCGGCCAGTTCGCGGCCATATAGACAGTCCCGACTAACCAACAGGTAGAAAACCCCGGAGACGATACTGTCGGATATGGATACGCCGACCGACCTCACGTCCTACATTCGCGTGCTCAAACTCGCGAGTACGCCGTCGTGGGACGAGTTCTCGAAGGTCTCGCTGGTCGCCGGACTCGGCATCGTCCTCGTGGGCCTCATCGGGTTCGTCATCTTCGCGATCATGACGTTCGTCCCGGGGGGTCCGTGATGGCGATTTTCGCCGTCAAGACCACCGCGAGTCAGGAACAGACCGTCGCGGACATGATCATTAGCCGCGAGGAAGACGAGATACACGCCGCGCTGGCGCCGGACTCGCTGACCAGTTACGTCATGGTCGAAGCCGACGACACGGCGTCCATCGAGCGTGCGCTCGAGGACATCCCCCACGCGCGGAACCTCGTTCCCGGCAAGTCGTCGATGGCCGAAGTCGAGCACTTCCTCAGCCCCAAACCCGACGTCGAGGGCATCGCGGAAGGCGACATCGTCGAACTCATCGCCGGGCCGTTCAAGGGCGAGAAAGCACAGGTCCAGCGCATCGACGAGGGCAAAGACCAAGTCACAGTCGAACTCTACGAGGCGACGGTCCCGATTCCGGTCACCGTCCGTGGCGACCAGATTCGGGTGCTGGATTCCGAAGAACGGTAAGAACACCGAGCGGGCTGTTTTTCGTCTCGCTACACGACCAGCGGCGCGTTCAGGCGCTGGCGTCGCCGCCGAGTCGCTGGACGACCGCTTCGACGTCCGCCTCGGATTCGATTTCCTTTAGCACCCGCTCGCGGACGCGAATGTCGTCGGTGTCGGCGTCGTAGTTCCGGAGGTACTCCGCCCGGGAGTGCTCCGAGAAGACGTGGCGGATGGCGAAATAGCCGTCCGGAATCACGGTTCCACAGATCTGGCACTGGTGTCGATCGTGGGTCTCCGCCTGATGGACGAGTAGCTCCTCGACGTCCCCCGTCTCGTAGTCACACCCCGCGATCGCACATTCCCACATACGCGGTCCCTCGTCACCCGTTGTTAAAAAGGCTCCCGCTAATACGGACCGTCGTAACGGGTCATCGACGACCGCCGGCCGCGACAGCGCGATAGTCGGTGCCGGAGACGGCCTGTCTGAATCGGAACGGCTAACGCCCTCCGGTCGAACACGGCGATATGGACGAGTTCCGCGTGGACTTCCACGTGAAGGTACTCGACGAGACCGTCGCCCAGCGGGCCAAAGACCGGGGGCTCGACGCGCTCGTGTACGCGCCGCATTTCACCCGCCTCCCCGACATCCGCGCTCGCGCCGAGCGCTTCTCCGACGACGAGTTGCTCGTCGTCCCCGCCCGCGAAGTCTTCACCGGAGACTGGCGGAACCGCAAACACGTGCTGGCGGTCGGCCTCGAGGACCCCATTCCGGACTTCATCTCGCTGGAGGGTGCGATGGCCGAGTTCGAGCGGCAGGACGCCGCCGTCCTCGCGCCCCATCCCGACTTCGCGACCGTCAGCCTCGAAGCCCACGACCTGCGTGCCCACGGCGACCGCATCGACGCCATCGAAGTCTACAATCCCAAGCACTGGGCCCACCACAACGAACGCGCACGGGAACTGGCACGGGAGTTCGACAAGCCCGTCTTCGGCTCCTCGTATGCCCACCTCCCGAAGACCGTCGGCGAGGTCTGGACGGCCTTCGAGGAGCCCTTCGAGACCGAAGCCGAACTGGTCGCGGCGCTCAAAACCGGCGCCGACCGCCGCGTCTACCACCGCGACGGCCTCGGCCACCGCGCCCGGTGTCTGGCCGAGTTCGGCCATCTCTTCTACGAGAACACCTGGGAGAAGGTCGACCGCCTCTTCCTCTCGGGCACCGAGCCCACCCACCCCGACCACATCGCCTACGACGGGCGGTTCGACGGGGTTAGTGTCTACTGAACCCACTTTTTGCACGCTCCGCCGGTCTGGCGCGCTACGGCGCCAGACCCGGCTCCGCGGCAAAAACGTGGGGAAAATATGCGCGAGAGCCTCCAGCCGCGTCCCTTCGGGCCGCGTTAGTCGGCTCTCGCTACCGGACTGCGGGCGCCTCCGGCGCCCTTGTCCGGCGAACCGCCTCGGGGGCGACCTGCGTGGCGGCGAAGCCGCCACGTTATAAGGTCGCGGCTACGCCGCGACCCAACCGGACGCCCCGCTCGGCGGATGCTTATTACAGAAGTCTCGGCTCGCTTAGACCGGCAGCATCGCCGCATACTGGCTCAGGTCGACGTACTGCGGCAGGACGTGGACGATAGCCGCCGCGATGGCGAGTTCGACGATAGTCACGACGATGGTGACGACGTTGGCGTATTTGCTGGAGGTAGTGACACCCGAGGGGAAGCCGTACTCGCTGCTCGAAAGCGGGTAGAACACCGCGATACCCCGGCGACTGCCGAGGTAGTCCAGCACGTAGTGGGTGAGGATGCCGACCCAGACGAACTGGAGGTTCTCGAAGACGAACGGGAAGGCGGCGAAGACGACGATGACCGGGAGGTTGTGTAGGGTCTTCCGATGCTTGCCGAAGGCCGTGTCCACGTCGGGAAACAGCGCCCCGAGTGTCACCGGGATGGTGACCGCAACGACGGCCTGCAGGGTATCCATAGTGCCCGACGGCTCGATGATTATTCCGAGCCCGATACCGAGTAGAATCGCGTTGAGTACGTGACCCTCTTTGTCCATCGACGGAGAAATCGCGTGGGGGCCTCAAAAGCCTGTTCGCCGCCGCGCCGCCGACGTGGGGCTATTCGCCGCGGGGGTCCGTTCGCTCGACCGCTTCGAGGAGGTCTTCGAGGGCCTGCTCGGCGATTTTCCGCTTGATTTCCGTCCGCGAACCGTCGAAGACGTAGCGTTCGACCGCACACCACGAATCGCCGGTCCCCCAGTCGGCGGCGTGCGCGACGCCGATGTAGACCGTGCCGACCGGCTTCTCGTCGGTCCCGCCCGTCGGCCCGGCGATGCCCGTCGTCGCGACGCCCCACGCCACCCCGGCGCCGTCGCGGATTCTGCGTGCCATCTGCCGGGCGACCGGCTCGCTGACCGCGCCCACGTCGTCGAGAACCTCGCGCGAGACGCCCAGTTCTTCGAGTTTGGCGTCGTAGGTGTAGGTCACCATCGAGCGGTCGAAGTAGTCGCTGGACCCCGGTACATCGGTGATAAGGGACCCGATGAGGCCGCCGGTGCAAGATTCGGCCGCCGCCACGTATTCGCCGCGGTCGGCGAGCGCCTCGCCGACCCGTTCCTCGATTGCCATGTCCGGAGGGAGGGCCGGCCGGCCCTTCAAGTCGACGGGGGCCGAGAAGCGACCGTCCCCACGGAAAAGCGACAAACCGACGTAACCGGCCACGCAAGCGGGCGTATGGACGACTACGAGCGGCCTCTGTTCTTCCATCTCATGGAGTACGCCGACGCGGCCGACCGAGACGTCGTCGATATGGTCTCCGGCAACCCCGACTGGGAGGCCCCCGAGGCGTTGCGGTCCGGCCTCAAGGAGTACGCCGACGCGCCCGTCGACGAGTTCCAGTACCCGCCCAGCGAGGGGCTGCTAGAACTCCGCGAGGAAATCGCGGCCCGCCGTGGCGTCGACGTCGACCGCGTCGTCATCACCAACGGCGCCGGCGAGGCCAACTACCTCGCGATGGCCTGCGCGCTGAAGGCGCTGGACGGCGACGAAATCCTCCTGACCGACCCCGTCTACCCCTACTACCACAAGCGGACGGAGATGCTGGACGCCACGCCCCGCTTCGTCGCCGCGGACGATGAAGGGAACCTCGACCCCGAGGATGTCCGCGCTGCCGCCAGCGACGACACCGCAGTCATCGTCGTCAACTCGCCGAACAACCCGACGGGCGCCGTCTACGGCGGCGACGTGAAGGAGGAACTCGTGAGCATTGCCGAAGACCACAACGCTTTGCTCGTCTCCGACGAGGTCTACGACCACTTCGTCTACGACGAGGGCGCCTTCGAGAGCGTCCTGACATTCGATTCCGAGCGGGCCGTCGTCACCAACGCCTTCTCGAAGTCGATGGCCATCACCGGCTTCCGAGTTGGCTACGCCGTCTTCCCCGAGTGGCTGATGGACGCGGTCCGAACCCGCCACATGCTCGTCAACGTCGCCGGGTCGCGGCCCGCTCAATACGCCGTCCTGAAGGCGCTTCGGGAGACGCCCGCCGACTACTACGAGAAGAACCGCCGGATGCTCGACGAGCGCATCGAGAACTTCTGTGCGGCCCTCGACGAAGCCGGGGCCCAGTACACCCGCCCACGGGGCAGTTTCTACGTCATGGCGCGGTTCGACGGCTTCCCGGGCACGCTGGAGAACACCGAACGACTCATCGACGAGGCCGGCGTCGCGGGGATGCCCGGCGACGTCTTCGGCGAGTCCCGAGCCGATTGGCTCCGCTTTGCGCTGGTGACGCCGCGGGCCGACGAGGCCGCCGAGCGACTGGCCGCGTATTTCGCCTGACGCGCTCGGTCAATCCCGCAATCTCGCGGAGACACCGGCGAATCCGCAGTTGTCGCAGGAAACCGTCGCCGCGGAGCCGAGCGTGTAGGCCGACAGTGGCGCGCCACAGCGGGGACAGGGGTCGCCGGCGGTCACCCGGGCCGAGGCCACGCCGGCGACGACGAGGCGGACCCGAACCGCCTCTTCGAGCGTCGGGTCGACGGCGCCGCCCCAGATGACGTGGGCATCGGGGCCGACTCGTCCGCGAACGGCCGTGACCGCATCGCTGACGTCCTCGACGCTCATCTCGGGGCCGCCGAGCAGATCGACGAGGACGCCGCTTGCGGGGTCGGTTTCGATGCCGGCCGGCAGGGAGGCAAAGCCGGCGGCGACGGCCTCCGCCGGCGTGCCCGCGTCGCTTTCCCCGACGCCGAGGGCCGCGCGGTCGACGTCGGCGAGCAGCGTTCGCGCGTCCGCGAGGTCGAGATTGACGAACCCGGGGTCGCGGACGACCGAGACGAAGGCGCCGGCCGCATCGGCGAGGGCGTCGGCATCATCGGCGGTCCCGGGAGCGAGAACGACGGCGTCGGTCCGGTCGTCGAGGGCCGCCAGCAGGTCGCGTTCGCTGTCGGTCGGGCGGTCCGGGAGGGTGACGACGGCGACGTTCAGGGGTGCTTCCGGGGGTTCGGAGGCGGCGACCGACGAGGGGTCGGCGGTCCCGTCGACGGCGCGGACGACGGCGTCGGGGGCGTCGGCGTCGTCGCTGGCCGGAACGTCGCGGCCGACGACCTCGGCGGCCGCGCGACGGCCCGACGAACCGTAGCCGACCACGAGAACCGACTCGGCGAGTTCCGAGGCGGCCGCTTGGAGTTCCTCGTCGGTCGTCATCGGTTCGGATACAGGCGCCCCCGGCAAGACGGTTGTGGGCGATTCAGTCGTCGACCGTCCGTATCAGGCGTACAGTCGCGCTTCGAGGTAGGCGTCGATTTCCGCGCGAAGCGCCTCCCCCGACTCGTCCTCGGCGGTCGCGTGTTTGAACAGCGCGCCCGAAAAGAGCGTATGGAGCATCGCAGCGACCGACTCGGCATCGACCGCCCGGAACTGGCCGGTTTCGATGCCGGCCTCGATGAGTTCGGCGAAGCGCCGCTCGAAGAGGCGGTCGCTCCGGTCGAACTGCTTGCGGTAGCGTTCGTCGTGGGGGGCCTGTCCCCGGAGTTCGACGAGCGCTTGGATGAACTCGTAGCGTTCGGACGGCATCCCCGGTGCGAGGAACTCGTCGAAGGCCGCATCGAGGGTCGCCTTCGGGTCGGAGATCTCCGTCGCCACGAAGTCGGCCTCGTACTGGTCGAGCATGAACTCCAGACACGCCAACAGCAGGTCGTCCTTGCCCTCGTAGTGGTGATAGACCAGCGACGTGCTCTTGTCCAGTTCCGCGCCGATTTTCTCGATGGTCAGCGGCGCGTAGCCGTGCCGACACAGCGCCCGGTAGGCCGCCGCGAGTATCTCCTCGCGGGTCGAATCCGGTGATTCGAAGAAGTCGGTCACCGCCCGGCCCCCGATCCTCGAGATTGATTGAACATTCAATCAAAACGATTATTGTCGGTCGGTATAACAGTATCGCTAATGCGTTCTTCATCGGAAGCCCGTGAGGGCATCCAGCGGAGTGGGAGACGGTCGACGACCGAAGGGAAGGCGGGCTGGGGGCGGTCCCGTGTCGCGTAACCGCACACTTCTCGTCGTCGCGGTCGCCGTGGCCGCTGTGCTGTCGGTCGCCGCCGGGTCGGTCGCCGCCGACGTCAACCGCGGCGAACCCGACATCAAGGTCCACGCGCCGGACAACACGGTATCGCCGGGCAGCGAAACGGTCCTCGAACTGCAAATTGCCAACGACGGCGATCTGGACACCGGGACCCAGCCCGATGCCGTGCTGACCGCGAAGTCGGTGACCGTCGGCGTCACCGACGACGGCCCCTTCGACGTCCGGACGAGTCGGCGCTCGGTCGGGACGATTCCCGACGGGTCGTCGGTCCCGGCCACGGTCGAGTTGGTCGTCCCCGAAGACGTCGAACCGGGTACCTACGAAATCGACGTGCGGGTCCGCTATACCTACTCCGAGTACGTCTCTCAACGGACGCTGCAACGGGACTCCGATTCGGTCACCCGCACCGTCAAAATCGAGGTGGCCGAGGAGCCCCGATTCGAGATTACGTCGGTCGAGGGCGACGTCCAGCCCGGGACCGCCGACACGGCCGAGATAACCGTCGAGAACGTCGGCAGCGAGCCCGCAAACGCCGTTCGCACGACGCTGACCGGCAGCAGCGGGCTCACCCTCGACGGCGGCGCCGCCGAGGCCTTCGTCGGCGACCTCGAACCCGGCGAGGCCGCGACGGTCGACGTCGACGCCCGACTCGCGGAGACGGTCGGGGCTGGCGCCCGGCCGATAGAGGCCACCTTCGAGTACCGGACGGTCGACGGCCTCCAGCGGCAGGCCGGTCCGGCCGTCGGGTCGCTGACGCCGACCGCCGAGCAGTCCTTCTCGGTCGACGGCGTCGAGACGACGCTGTCGGTCGGGTCGACGGGCCGGGTGACCGGCACCGTCACCAACGAGGGGCCGACCGCCGTCGACGACGGCGTCCTCGTCGCCACGACCGGCAGCGAGCGCATCACGCTCGGCGAGGGCGAATACGCGCTTCCCGAACTGGAAGCCGGCGAATCGGCCGATTTCGCCTTCGACGCCGAGGTCAGCGGGCAGGCCGACCCCGGCCCACGACAGTTCGGCTTCGTCGTCGAGTACACCGACGGCGGAACCGAACTCCGCAGCGACCGGCAACCCAGCCGCATCGAGGTCCAGCCCCGCGAGCCGGTCTTCGCCGTCGCGGCCAACGAGACCATCGAAGCCGGCGGCTCGAAGACCGTGACCGTCGACATCACGAACAACCGCGAGGAGACGCTGACCGACATCACGGCCAACCTCTATGCGGACAGCCCGCTGTCGACCGGCACGGACGAGTCGTTCGTCGACGAACTCGAACCCGGCGAGACGACGACCGTGCAGTTCGAACTCTCGGCGGCCGGAAGCGCGATGCCGAACACCTACTCCGTCGAGATGGACTTCCAGTACACCGACGCCCGCGGCGACGAGCGCATCTCCGGGGTCTCACAGCTTCCCGTGCAGGTGACAGAATCCACGGACGGTGACGGCTCGCTGTCGCCGCTGGTGATTCCCGTCGCAGTCATCATCGGTATCGCGCTCGCCCGGCGACGATGAGCGACGCCGAGGGCGGTACCGACCGGCCGGTCGTCGAGCGAATCGACCGTTTCATAGTCGAACGGCCGGGCCTCGTCATCGTCGCCTTCCTCGCGGTGACGGCGCTCATGGTCCCGGGCCTCGGGATGATAACGACGCAGGCCGACACCGACCAGTTCACGGAGGACGTCGAGGCCCAGCAGGCCCAGGAGGAGATCGACGAGGAGTTCGAGGGCTCCATCGGCAGTTCCGATACCTCGGGGACCCTCATCGTTCAGGACGGCAACGTCCTCTCGCAGGGGGCGCTGGTCCGCATCCTAGAGACCCAACACCGGCTCGAAGACCACGGGAGCCTCCGGATTTCCTCCACGAGCAGCCACGCCAATATCGTCGCCCGCCAGCTCGACCCCACCGCCGAGACGCCGCTGGAACAGCGGCGCGCGGTCGAGGCGGCGACCGACAGGGAACTCCGGGCAGCCATCGCCGACGCCGACGCACAGGGCCGTCTCGAACCCCAGCTATCGACGGATTACAACCCGACCCGCGGGCACGCGACCGGCACGATTATCGGCATCACCTACGACCTGCCGGAGTCGGCCTCGACTGCCGAGGTCGCGACCCTGCAGGAGCGGACCGTCGACGTCATCGGGACCGTCGAGGGCAACGACCCCGGCGAGAACGCCATCCTGTTCGGCACCGGCATCATCCAAAGCGAGTTCAACGCCCTGCTGACCGACACCGCCATCATCGTCTTCCCGCTGGCGGTGCTTTTCATCCTCGGCTTCCTCCTTTTGGCCTACCGGGACCCCATCGACATGCTGTTGGGGCTCGGCACGCTCGGCCTCGTGTTGCTGTGGACCTTCGGGCTGATGGGCTGGCTCGGCGTCCCCTTCTCGAACGTGATGGTGCCGCTGTTCCCGCTCCTGCTGGCGGTGGGCATCGACTTCGGCATCCACACCATCAACAGATACCGGGAGGCCAGAACCGCGGGCGAGGACATCGAACCGGCGATGCGGCGGACCACCGACCAGTTGCTCGTCGCCTTCACCATCGTGACGATTACGACCGCCATCGGCTTCGCCGCGAACCTCACCAGCCCCCTCGGCTCGCTGCAGGACTTCGGCGTCGTCGCCGCGCTCGGCATCACGGTCACGCTCCTTGCCTTCGGCGGGTTCCTGCCGGCGGCGAAGGTCCTCGCCGACCGGGGCCGGGCCCGCATCCCCCGCTTCCCGAGTTTCGGAACGACACCGCTCGGTCGGGAGGGGTCGCTGATGGGCCGAGCACTCGAATCCAGCGTCTCGCTGGCACGCATCGCGCCCGCGTTCGTCCTCGTCGCGGCGCTGGTCGGCGGCGCCGGCGCCGCCGCCTACGGCACCGGCGTCGACGCGGAGTTCTCACAGGAGATATTCTTCCCCGACGAGGACCGCGTCGAGCAGTACCAGTCGCTTCCGGAACCGTTCGCGCCCGCCGACTACACCTTCACGACGACCATCCGCCTGCTCGAAGACGAGTTCGGCGGCCGGCAGTTCAGCACGGTCACCATCTACGTCGACGAACCGGTCAGAGACGACGACTCGCTCGAACGGCTCCATCGCGCGACCAGACAGCCGCCGGACTCCTTCCAGCGCGCCGACGACGGCACCGCCGAGGCCGACAGCATCGTCACGGTCATCGACGCACAGGCCGACCGCGACCCCGAGTTCGCCACCCTCGTCGCGCGCAACGATTACACTGGCAACGGCGTTCCCGACCGCAACGTCGACACCGTCTACGACGAACTGCTCGAATCGTCGGGCGAAGCCGAAGCACGCCGGTATCTGGCCGCCGACCGGGGCAGCGCCCGCATCGACTTCACGCTGAAATCCGGCGCCGACGACGACGCCGTCGTCGCCGACGCCCGCCGGGTCGCCGACCGGATGCCGATGGACGCCGTCGCCACCGGCACCCTCATCGTCAACGCCGCCGTCATCGACGTCATCCTCGAATCGGCCATTCAGAGCCTGCTGGTCGCCTTCCTGCTGACGGCGGTGTTCCTGATGGCCTCCTACCGCCTGCTGGAGGGGCGGGCCGTCTACGGTATCGTCAACCTGCTTCCCATCCTCGTGACCGTCGCGCTTCTGGCGGCGTCGATGCGATACTTCGGCGTCGCACTATCGCCCATCAACGCGCCGATACTCGGCGTCTCAATCGGTCTCGGCGTCGACTACGCCGTCCACTTCATGCACCGCTTCGTCGACGAGTACGACCCCGAAACCGACGTCTTCGACGCGCTCCGGGTGACGATACAGGGGACCGGCGGCGCGCTCACCGGCAGCATGCTGACGACGGTCTTCGGCCTCGGCGCGCTGTTCTTCGCCGTCATCCCGCTGATTCAGGAGTTCGGCCTCCTGCTCGCGCTCGGCGTCTTCTACGCCTACGCCTGCTCTATCGTGTTCCTGCCGTCGATTATCGTGACGTGGGAGCGGGTCGCCGACCGAAGCGACCGCGTGCCCTCGCTGGCCTCGGCGTAGGGACGCTACCGGATTTATAAGAGACGTTCGCGCGTGGTGTTCATTCGATATCCGTACGCCGAACGCCGAGCGCCATCAGTCCCAGTCCCATTACGAGGGGCCACATCGAAGACGGCGACCAGCCGAGAGGCGCTGTCGAAGACAGAGGAATTAACGGGTCATCCGTCTCCGTTGTTTGGGTTGGTTCGGGCGTGGCCGTCGGCGCCGCCGTCGCCGTTGGTGTGGGGCTTTGAGTCGGGGTCGGAGTCGATGTCACGGTCGTGGTAGAGGTCGGCGTGGACGACGGCGTGGTCGTCGCCGTTGACGTGGACGACGGGGTTGATGTCGGAGTGGATGCCGGTGTCGACGTCGCTGTGGGCGTTGGCGACGGCGTCGGAGTCGGCGTTGGCGTAACAGTCGCCATCGGAGTCGGCGACGGCGTCGCTGTCGGCGTCGACGGAGAGCCACCTGAAGAGGACCCGCCCGTGCTACCGGAGCCGCCGCCTGATATCGAGGTTTCGGTGGGTGTCGATGTTGGCGTAGGCGTCGGGGTTGCTGTAGGTGTCGGTGTCGGTGTTGCTGTCGAAGTCGGCGTGGGGGTGAACGTCGGTGTTGCTGTCGGGGTCGGAGTCGGCGTGTCGGTGGGCGTCGGTGTCAGCGTCGTGGAATCGGCGACGGGGTCGGTCTCGTCGTCCGACAGCGGGTTCAGTTCGACGCCGTCGACGGCCGAAGCGACGCGGTCGCCCATCGGCCCGGCGGCCGTGGTACCGGCGCCGACGAGGAGCGTGAAGACGAGAAGGCCCGCAACGGCGTAGGGGACTGCCGCCAGTGTCCACGCGGCGAGAAAGCGTGGTCCCTCCGTCTCGTTCCACTCGAAGCGCTCGGCGAACCTGTCGGTCCCGGCGGTCTCCTCGACCGTCGACGTCTCCGGGGCGTCGAGGCCCATATTGCCGGAACGTTTCTGTCAGGTGTTTAAAAGCCCGTTGGCCGTTTCGGGAGCGAACCGGTCGAACGGCGGCGAGACGGCCGCTCGACGGTCAGTCGTCGGCCGGCGTCTCCGGGCGGTACTCGCGGCTTTTCGCCTTCCACTTGCCGGTGTGGAAGCGGTAGTAGTTCAGCACCGCGGGGACGGAGGTTTCGGCGACGAAGGCGAGATAGAGGCCGTAGATGCCCAGCGGCGTCGTCGCGCCGATGTAGACCAGCGGAATCGAACAGCCGAACATTCCGAGTGCCTGACTCATGAACGTCCAGCGGGTATCCCCGGAGGCGTCCAGCGGTCCCGCCGCTGCACCCGAAATCCCCTGCAAGAGGATGGCCCCACAGGCGACCCGGACGAGCGTTATGGCGATGGGCACCTCGGGTGCGGCCGGGTCGGCGACGAAGAGGTTGACGATGGGGTCGGCGAAGGCGAAGACCAGCGCCGCCGAGGCGACGTAGACGGCAAAGGAGAAGCGGATTATCTCGCGGCCGTAGGCCTCGGCGATGTCCTCCGCGCCCGTGCCGAGTTCCTGTCCGACGAGACTGGACGAGGCCAGCCCGAAGCCCCAACCGGGGGTGTTCATCAGGCCCCAGATACGGCGGGCGATGACGAACGCCGAGACGACGTCCTGCCCGAAGATGTCGAGGATGGCGAACATGGGGAACTCCGCGACGGTCCACACGAGGTTCCGGCCCATGACCGGCAGGCCGATGGAGATGAGGTCGGCGATGTTGCCCGCATCGACGTAGTTACCCAGGGGGTCGACGGTGACCGGGAACTCTCCGGCCCCCGGGAAGCGGCCGACGGTGAGGCCGATGGCGAAGGCGGCCGTGACGCCGACGTTCGAGAGGACCGTTCCGAGGGCGGCCCCTTCGACGCCCCAGCCGAGGCCGAAGATGAGGACGGCGTTGATGACGACGTTGGCGACGGCGCCGCCGGCCCGGAGTATCATCGCGGTATAGGAGTCGTCGGCGCCGACGAGGACGCGGCTGCCGACGAGATTGAGGCCGGCGAAGGGCACCCCGAGGCCGACGATGCGGAGGTACTCGCCACCGAGGCGGACCACCTCGTCGCTACTGTTCAGCAGGCCGATGAGTTCCGTCGAGAAGGTCCAGAAGACGGCGGTGAGCGGCAGCGTCGCGGCGACGACGAGGAAGACGCTGGAGCGGACCGCCAACCCCAACTCCTCGTAGGCGTCGGCCCCGAACCGCTGGCTCACGAGGGCGATGGTGCCGCCGGCGATGCCGCCGCCGACCGAGAAGGCCAATCCCCAGAAGGGACCGGCGATACCGACGCCGGCGATGGCCGCCGACCCGACGGCGACGCCGACCATCGCCACGTCGACGGCGTTTTTCGACATTCTGGCGATACCCGTCACGACCCGCGGCCACGCGAGTTCGGTCGTCCGGCGCGCCCGCTGTTCGGTGATGAGGCCGACACGCGCCAGCGCGAGGCCGATAGCGAGTATCGCCAGTCGAACGGGGTTCGGAACGGGAGACACAGCGACAGGGTAACTGACCAGTCAGTCAGGCAAATGCCTGTCGAATCGACGGCGCACCTTCCGGGGCGACGACGTCATCGAGCGACCACAGACCGGGGATTCCCCGGAACCGCACGAATGCTTTTGAAACTCGGCCCGTAACGGGGGGCGTGGACCGCGACCGCGCCCTCCCGCTCGCCCTCGCCCTTCTCGCCATCATCTCGTTAGGGCTGGCAGCCGCGACGCTGGATTCGGCCGTCGTTCCGGGCGGCTCCGGATACGGCGGCAGCGACGCCGGCGTCGGCGACGACAGCCCACGGACGCCGACGCCCGAACAGAACCGGTCGGCCGCCCCCGTCGACGGCGGGTCGCCGGTCGCCGCCTGTTGGCCGGTCCTCGCCGAACCGCCAGCCCTCCTCGCGCTGTTCGGCCTCTTCGTCGCCCTGTTCGCCCTCGTGAGACGAGCCACCGACTCGAAACTCGCTGCCGGCGCCGTCTGTCTCGCCGCGGTCGTTCCCGTCGCCATCATCTGGGGGACGCTTGCGACCTGTCCCTCGCCGGATCCGCCCGACAACGAATCGACGACGGCGACCCCCGGAACCACCGACCCCAACGGCAGTTCGGTCGCCGAGGGGGGCGGCGGTGGCGGCTTCGGCGAGGTCGCCGCCGAGACGCTTTCGTCACCCACCGTGCTCGTGGCGCTGCTTTTCGTCCTCGCGGTCGCCGTCGTGGTCGTCGCAGTGTTCGGCGCCCACGGCGACGACGTGCCCGACGAGGAACCCGACATCGAACCGGCGGTCGACGACGAGGACGTGGCCGCCGTCGGTCGCGTCGCTGGCACGGCCGCCGACCGCATCGAGGCCGACGCCGCCGCCGAAAACGAGGTCTATCGCGCGTGGCGGGAGATGACCAAGGAGTTGGCCGTCGAAAACCCCGACGCGACGACACCCGGCGAGTTCGCCGACGCCGCAATCGCGGCCGGGATGGACGCCGAGGACGTCGCCGAGTTGACCGACCTCTTCGAGACGGTTCGGTACGGCGGGTTCGGCGCGACCGAAGAGCGCGAGCGACGGGCCGTCGAGACGCTCCGACACATCGAGGAGACCTACGGGGGTGAGGCCTGATGCGTCGGCGCGCGTTGGCTGGCCTCATCGCCGCCGTGCTGGGACTCGGAATGCTGTGGCTCCGAGAACTCGCGAACGCCCTCCCGCTCGGCTCGCTCGCCGTCAGCGGTATCGGCGGCCTCACGGTCCTCGTCGGCCTCGAATACCTCCGGCGCCGTCGCGGAACGCCCCGGAAAGCCGCGGACGTCGACCCGCCGGAACCGGGCTATCGGTCGACGGTCCCCGGCGAGGACGTCGACGCCGACCTCGCCACCACCGGGACCGAGGGCGCCGAACGCCGGAGTCGTATTCGGCACCGCCTGCGGGAGGTGACGGCCGAGGTGCTCGTTACCACCGGGGGCTATCGGCCCGAGGACGCCCAGCAGGCCGTCGACGACGGCACGTGGACCGACGACGAGGTCGCCGCCGGCTATCTCGCCGAACCGATGCGGATTCCGCCGCGGCTGCAGGTCCGACAGCTATTCCGCCGTCGGTCGACGACGCGCGTGTTCGTCCGCCACGCGCTGGACGCGCTCCGGGAGGTGCGCGGCGGCCGATGAGGACCAACCGCTGGCTCGGCCTCGGCGGCCTCGCGCTGGTTGTCGTCGGTGCCGGGGTCTTCTTCCGCGCCGCGGGGCTGCTCGTCGCGGGCGCCGTCGCGGCCGGGGTGCTGGCCGCTCGCGCTTCCGCCCCGCCCCGACCGTCGCTTCGGGTCGAACGAACCGTCGAGGACCCGACGCCGGCGCCCGAAGCGGAGGTTCGCGTCGAGGTAACCGTCACCAACGAGGGGGACGCTCTCTATGACCTCCGACTCATCGACGAGGTGCCCGACGGACTGGCCGTCGTCGACGGTCCCGCGAGACACGCGACTGCCCTGCGGCCGGGCACCGCAGCGACGTTCGCCTACACCGTCCGGGCCGTCCGGGGAGACCACGACTGGCGGCGGCTGACGGCCATCGCCCGCGACCCGATGGGTGCCCACGAGATCGAGACGACCGTCGGCGCCGAGACGACGCTCCGCTGTGTCCCCGATTTCCAGAGCGGTTCGGACCTCCCGCTTCGCGGCCTCACGACGCCGTATTCGGGGCGTGTCCCGACAGATATCGGCGGCTCGGGCGTCGAGTTCCACGCCGTCCGGGAGTACCGGCGTGGCGACCCGCAGGCCCGCGTCGACTGGAACCGGGCGGCACGGACCGGTGAACTGGCGACGCTCGAACTCCGCGAGGAGCGGGCCGCGACGGTCGTGTTCGTGGTCGATACCCGTGCGCCGGCCTACGCGGCCCCCGCACCCGAAGCCGAGGGTGCGGTCGAACGCGGCATCGAGGCGACCGCGGGGCTGGCGGAGGCGCTGCTGTCGAACGGCGACCGCGTCGGCGCGACCGCCTTCTCGCCGCTGGATTCGTGGCTTGCGCCCGGCAGCGGGACGGCCCACCGCGCGCAGTTGCGGGAACTGCTGGCGACCGACCCCGCCTTCGGGCCGACGCCGGCCGGCGCCGACCGTCAGTTCATCCCGCGGCTGTGGCGCTGGAAGTTCCGCCAGCGACTCCCCGCCGACGCACAGGTCATGCTCGTCTCGCCGTGTGTCGACGACCCGCCGGTCCAGTTGGCAAAGCGGTTCGACGCGCTCGGCCATCTGGTGACCGTCATCTCGCCGGACCCGACCACCGAGGCCACCCTCGGCGGCGAACTCGTCGGCATCGAGCGGGACCTTCGGTTGGCCGACCTCCGACGCGGCGGGGTTCGCGTCCTCGACTGGACGCCCGCGGAACCCTTCGCGGTCGCCGCCGACCGGGTCGCCGGACGGTGGTCGCGATGAGTGACGCTCGGGCCGCGTCCAGCGGCGGACCGGCACCGGAAGCCGACGCGGCGGGCGACCCCGAAGACGGACGCGACGCGGGGCCCGAATCGCCAGCGGATGCGGAGACGCCGGTCGACGCCGCCGAACCGACCGAGGCCCCGCCGCAGCTCTCGACGGGGCTGGCGCTGGCGCTCGGGACCGTCGCCGCAGCCTTCCTCGCGGCCGGGTCGCCGCTGTCCGGCGCCGTCGCCCTGCTCGGGGTTGCGGCCCTGCTGGCGTCGCTGGCTCGCGCGTCGACCCGCCTGTGTGGATTGGCGGGCGGGTGTTTCGCGCTCGCGCTGGTCGCCGGGGGCGCCACGGGCGCGCCGGTCGCGCCGCTGGTCGGGGGCGCCGTCCTTACCACGAGCGCGTGGGACGTCGCCGACCACGGCATCGGTCTGGGCCGCCACGTCGGCCGCGAGGCCCGCACCTCGCGGAACGAACTCGTCCACGCCGCCGGGAGCCTCGCCGTCACCGGAAGCGCCGGTGCCCTCGCCTTCAGCGGCTACCTCGTCGCGGCGGGCGGACAGCCGACGACCGCGCTCGTCTTCCTCCTGCTCGGTGGCGTCCTCCTGCTGACCGCGCTTCGGGACTGAACACGCCCCGGGCGGTGCTGGTCGCGTCCTTGCTTATAAACCCACGCCGGCGAATCCCGAATGCGCCGCTGGGAGAGCGTGAAAAGCGGTCCGACAAGGAACGGACCGTTTCGGGGGGTGGGGAATACCCGCCAAGTGGGGGCACGCTGGCTTTCCAGCCAGTAGCGGAGGGATAGGTGGGGTGTTACTTAAATCTCGGACGGGATTCAGAAGTCGATACCGCGGCGGCGAGGCGGGTCAGACCGTCGTTTCGACACCAGCTATCGGTTGGGTTCCGGCCGGGAACCGATGGGGACCTGAATCTCCTGTCGCTCGCCGTCCCGGATGACCGTCGCGGGGACGCGGTCGCCCGGCGACAGTTCCAAGGCGGTGGTCGTCCCGAGGTCGGCGTCCGTCCGGATTTCGTTGCCCGCCAGTTCGACGAGTACGTCCCCGCCGGTCGGGACGCGCCGGCCGTCGACGGTCGATTCGCCGTCCGAACCCTGCAGGGTCTGGTCCGATGGCCCCGAATCGAGGACGTCGACGACGAGGATGCCACGCGGGGTATCGAGGTCGTTGGCCTCCGCCACCGCCGGCGTCACCGTAAGCAGCGTGATTCCGAGGAACGGGTGGTCGTAGTCGCCCGTCTCGATGAGTTCCGGCAGGACACGGGCGGCCAGAAGCGGCGAGATGGCAAAGCCGACGCTCGTGCCCGCGCCCGCGACGTTGATGCCGGTCACCTCGCCGTCCATCGTCACCAGCGGGCCGCCGCTGTTGCCGGGGTCCAGTCCCGCGTCCGTCTGGACGGTGTTGGGAATCGAGAAGTTCGTCACCGGGTTCCGCAGCGAGCGGTTCTTGCCGCTGATGATGCCGGACGAAATCGAGGATTCGAGGCCGAAGGGACTGCCCAAGGCGACGACCTCGCTGCCGACCGGCGGCACGCTATCGACGAAGGAAAGCGGGCGGGCGTACTCCGGGACGTCCGTCGACAGCACCGCGAGGTCGGAGTAGACGTCCGTCGCGGTGACGCCGGCCTCGCGCCAATCGCCGCCCTCGAAGCGGACGTCCATGCTCTCGGCATCGCGAGCGACGTGCTGGTTCGTGACGACGTAGCCGTCGTAGACGAACCCGGAACCGCCGCCGGATTCGTCGCCGACGAAGGCGACCGAATCGATGGTGGCGTCGTAGACCGCGGCGTACTGTGAATCGCTCGAAGCCTCCTGCTGGGGCACCTCGACCGGGTCCGGCGACTGGCGTCGGCCGGCCGAACACCCCGCGAGGCCGGCAGCAACTCCCGCGGCCCCCGCGAGAAAGCGCCGGCGCGTTGGCTGGTCCATACCCCGCGTTAGGAGTCATCCCGAAAACCATCTTCGGACCCGGAACGGCAGATGGACCCAACGCCGGAATGGGCCGGCGACGACGGCACCCGACGCAAGCGCTTTTGTCCGCCGCCGCCACAGGCCACGGTGTGAGCCCTGACCCCGCCCCCCACGACGTCTGTCGCGAGGTCATCGACGCCGTCGGCGAGACGGTTATCGGCGACGAGGCCTTCTTCGAACACCTGCTCGTCGCGGTGCTGGCCCGCGGTCACGCCCTCGTCGAGGATGTCCCCGGCACCGGAAAGACGCTGACCGCCCGGACGCTGGCGACCGCCCTCGACCTCGATTTCTCCCGCATCCAGTTCACGCCCGACCTCCTGCCCAGCGACGTGACCGGCACGAACGTCTTCGACCAGAGGGACCGCACCTTCGAGTTCTCTCCGGGGCCCATCTTCGCCAACGTCGTGCTGGCCGACGAAATCAATCGCGCGCCCCCAAAAACGCAGGCCGCGCTGCTGGAAGCCATGGAAGAGGGGCAGGTCACCGTCGACGGCGACACCCATCCCCTCCCGTCGCCCTTCTTCGTCATCGCCACGCAGAACCCCGTCGAACAGGAGGGCACGTTCCCTCTCCCCGAGGCGCAACTGGACCGCTTCATCGTCAAGACGTCGATGGGCTATCCCGACCTCGACGGCGAGGTGGAACTCCTCCGGCGGCGGGCCGGCCGCCTCGAACGCAGTCCGAGCATCGAACCGGTCATCGACGCCGAAGCGGTCGACGACATCCGGGAAGCCCCCGAGAGCGTCCGCGTCGACGACGACCTGCTGACCTACATGGCGGAGTTGGGCCGAGCGACCCGCGAGGACGGCCGCGTCGACGTGGGCGTCTCCCCCCGCGGCATCCAGCGACTCTTCGAGGCGTCCCGCGCCCGTGCCGTCATCGAAGGTCGGGAGTTCGTCACCCCCGACCACATCGCCGATAGCATCCAACCCGTCTTCGCCCACCGGCTCGTCCTGACCGCCGACGCTACCGTCTCCGGCGTCAGTAAGGCCGACGTGGTCGCCGATACTCTCGATTCCGTGCCGGTGCCGACCGTCGAGTAGGGCCGTCGCGTTCGTCGTGTCTCGTCCCACACGCCGACGGTTTCACTTCCACTCCGCTGACCGAACCCTTATCCGCGGAAACGACGAAGCGAGGAGTAGATGGCGACAGCCACCGACGAGGCGGCGTACATCGAGGGGCCGATGCTGGTCGACGGCTTCATCGAGGACCGCCGCTACCAGCGGAAACTGGCCGAGACGGCCAAGGCCGACCATACGCTCGTCTGCCTACCTACGGGCCTCGGCAAGACCGCGGTCAGCCTGCTCGTGACGGCCCACCGACTGGCCGAGTACGGCGGCAAGTCCCTCCTTTTGGCCCCCACCAAGCCGCTCGTCCAACAGCACGCGACCTTCTACCGGGAGGCCCTCGACGTCGACGACGACGAGGTGGTCGTCTTCACCGGCGACGTCCGGCCCGACGACCGCGCCGAACTGTGGGACGACGCCCGCGTAATCTGTGCGACGCCGCAGGTCGTCGAGAACGACCTCGTCGGCAACCGCGTCTCGCTTTCGGCGGTCACTCACATCACCTTCGACGAGTGCCACCGCGCGACCGGCGACTACGCCTACAACTATATCGCCGACCGCTACCATCAGGACGCCGACCGTCCCTTGGTGACGGGTATGAGCGCCTCGCCGGGCGGCGACAAGGAGGAGATTCTCACCGTCTGCGACAACCTCGGCCTCCGGGAGGTCGCGGTGATGACCGAGGACGACGCCGACGTGGAGGAGCACACCCACGAGACGTCCGTCGAATGGGAGCGCGTCGAGTTGCCCGAGACGGTCATCGAGATTCGCGACGCGCTCAACGAGGTGATTTCGGAGCGACTGGAGAAACTGAAGGGGTTGGGCGTGACCAACTCGACGGACCCGAACATGTCCCAGCGCGATTTGAACAAGATTCGGGCGAAACTCCAGCAACTCATCAACAGCGACGACAGCAACGGCTACAAGGGGATGTCCGCCCACGCGGAGATAATGAAACTCCGGCGGGCGGTCGAACTCGTCGAGACCCAGAGCGTCGAATCGCTCCGCCGGTACTTCGAACGCCAGCGCGACGCCGCCCGCTCCTCGGGTTCCTCGAAGGCCTCCCAGCGGTTCGTCTCCGAACCGAAGGTCAAGGAGGCGATGCGGAAAGCCGAAGAGTTCGACGACCTCCATCCCAAATTCAGGCGGACGCGCATCCTGCTCGCCCAGACGCTCGGCATCGAGAACGGCGAGCGCGTCATCGTCTTCACCGAATCCCGCGACACCGCCGAGACCCTGACGGAGTTCCTCGGCGAGCATTTCGATACCCAGCGATTCGTCGGACAGGGCGACAAGGAGGGCTCCGACGGGATGACCCAAAAGGAGCAGAAGGAAACGCTCGACGCGTTCCGCAACGGCGAGTTCGAGGTACTTGTCTCCACCAGCGTCGCCGAGGAGGGACTGGACGTGCCCGACGTCGACCTCGTGCTGTTCTACGAACCGGTCCCGAAGGGCATCCGCTCCATCCAGCGGAAGGGCCGGACCGGCCGCGCCAGCGAGGGCGCCGTCGTCGTCCTGCTGGCCGAGGATACCCGCGACGAGGCGTTCTTCTGGATATCCCGCAGGGAGGAAAACAAGATGGAAGAGGAGCTTCGGAAACTGAAGAACATCGAGGGCGAAATAGAGGCGGAAATCGCCGAACAGAAGGGCCTCTCGGAGTTCGAGGGAGAGAGCGAGACAGACACGGACGACGAGGCGGAAGCAGACGCAAACGAAACCGAAGCATCGGCCGAAGACTCCGGCGACGAATCCGAAACCGAAGCCGACGAATCAACCGATTCGTCCGATGGCGGAGACGGGCAGGCCGGCCTCACCGATTTCTCGTCGCAGGTCGACGACGAACTGGAGGAACCCGAAACCGTCCCGGTCGCCGAACCGGACGGCGAGACGGTCGAGATCGTCGCCGACCAGCGCGAACTCGACTCCCACATCGCCCGGGACCTCTCGACGCGGGAGGGAATCGAGACCCGCCTCGAGACGCTGGAGGTCGGCGACTACGTCCTCTCCGATAGGGTCGTCGTCGAGCGGAAGGCCGTCGACGACTTCCTCGATACGCTGACCGGCGGCGACCGCTCGATGTTCGAGCAGGTCGGCGCGGCCGCCCGGTATTACGCCCGGCCTGTCGTCATCATCGAGGGCGAAGGGCTCTACGAGAAGCGGAACGTCCACCCGAACGCGATTCGCGGCGCACTGGCCTCGCTGGCGGTCGACTTCGGTGCGAGCGTGATGCAAACATCCGACCCCGAGGAGACCGCGGACCTGCTGGAGGTCATCGCCACGCGCGAACAGGAAACCGACGACCGCAGCGTCTCCGTCCACGGCGAGAAGGGCGGCAAGACCCTCTCGGAACGACAGGAGTACGTCGTCAGTTCGGTCGCGGAGGTCGGCCCGATTACCGCCCGCGGCCTGCTGGAACACTTCGGCAGCGTCGAGGCCGTGATGACCGCCGACGAAGAGGACCTGCAGGCTGTCGACGGCGTCGGCGAGGTGACCGCCGAGCGGATTCGAGAGATTACGGGGAGTACCTACGCCGACAGCGAGGAGTGAGTCGGGACCGAGGTTCGACCAGTTGACAACGGAGGCGGTTGTACTTCGTTTTCCGACCGTCATCGGTAGGGGAACAGCGGCAGATACCAATCCGCTGATTCTCGTTTTCTCGTCAATCAACCGTGGGAAACGTATCAATCGCAGCGCCGCGCTGGCCGTTAGCCGTGTGATGAGACCGGTTCGACCTGTCGTCGCCACACGCCCGCGATCAGTCCGGAGCCAACGACCCCGATAAACGAGAACGCGAGGACCGTGGTGAGGACGTTCGGGTCCGAGAACCCGGTCGTCGCGATGAACAGCGCAATCGCCGCGTTTCGGGCGGCAGTCGTCGTCGCCAACACCTCTCGGGTCCCTCGTGCTGGCCCACCGAGGCCGTACCCGAGGACCAACGACGCGCCTACGGCGATGGTCGAGAGCCCGAGTGTTCCCGTCCCGACGAGAGACACCATACTGTCGCTGTAGACGACCACCAGCAGCAGAATCAGCCCGATGAACGTGTAGTCGGAGAGTCGCTGAACAGGGGAGTACAGCCGGTCTGCGAGCGACGGGAGCGCGAACGACGTTCCGAGCCCGAGCAGTAGCGGGACCAGTTGGATGCCCAGAACCATCTGTCCGATTGCAAGCGGATCGACGGCGACGGAACCGGGGAGCAATAGCAACAGGGAGACAGGAATCGTCACGACCGAGAGCATACAGAGAATCGCCATGAGGCCGCTCGCGAACGCCACGTCGCTGTCCGAAATCTCCGCGAGCTTCGGGCCGAACGGGGCACCGGGCGAGACCGCAAGCAGCACGATTCCGGCCGCGAATCCGGTCTCCACCGAGACCGTCCGAACGAGGAGATAGGCGATCAGCGGAACCGCAACGAGGTTCACAGCCAAGGATTTTGCCAGCAACTGTCGCTTTCGGAGCGCGTTGACGAGCTGACTAACGGATAGCTTCACCCCCATCGAGAACATCGTCGAGAGCACGAAGACCGTCGTCACGAACTCGACGACGGTCTCTCCGGAGACCGCTATCATTTCTTGTAGCCCTTATACGTGGTTCGGATGTCGCTCATTTCCCTGCTGTGGTTTCAGGTGCCCGGCTCGCTTGAGAGCCATTACACCCCGGGCCACCCCCAAACCGGACGCGATAAATCGTCTTCGACGTGAACCGTAAGCCGCGTATTTACCGCTTTAGCGTGGGTTTGTCTGTATCTACTGGTGAGACCGCTACAGCCCCGCGTACGGGCCGCCCTTGGCCTCGGTCAGGCGGTCGACCTGCTCGTCGGAGAGGTCGATGGTCGCGGCTTCGAGGTTCTCCTCCAGTTGGTCGACCGTTCGCGCGCCGACGATGGGCGCGGTGACGCCGTCGCGGTGCATGAGCCATGCCAGGGCGGTCTGGGCGGGCGAGGCGTCGACCTCGTCGGCGACGGCGTCGAGTTCGTCGTGGACGTCGAAGTTCGTCTCGGTGAGATACGACTCGAAGTGGCTGGATTCCGCGGCCTTCGATTCGCCGGTAAGGCCCTCCTCGCGGTCGTACTTGCCCGTGAGGAAGCCCTGTCCGAGGGGACTCCACGGACAGACGGCCATACCGTAGTGGCGGGCCATCTCGAGGTAGTCGCCCTCTATCTCCCGGTCGACGAGGTTGTACCGCGGTTGGGCGACGGTGAAGGGTTCCCAGCCCTCGCGTTCGGCGATTTCGTTGGCCTTGGCGACCTTCCAGGCGTTCGGCCGGAGGGTCGAGGCGCCCAGATAGTGGACCTTGCCGTCCTCGACGAGGCCGTTGAGGGTCTTCATCATCTCGCGGGCGGGCGTCTGGTCGTCCCAGCGGTGGATGTAGAGGACGTCGACGTAGTCGGTATCGAGACGCTCCAGCAGGGCGTCGATGCGGTGGCGGACGCTCTTGCGGTTCGTCCCGCGGCTGTTGGGGTCGCCCTCGCGGGTCTGCCAGTAGATCTTCGAGGCGATGGTGTAGCGCTCGCGGTCGCGGTCGGCGAGCCAGTCGCCGATCCACTCCTCGGCGACGCCGCCGCCGTAGATGTCGGCGGTGTCGATGAAGCGGCCGCCGGCGGCCTCGTAGGCGTCGAGGAGTTCGTGGCCGCGCTCCTCGCTGATTTCGAGGTTTCCTTCCTCGGTTTCGCGGCCGAAGCGCCACGTGCCGAACTGGAGTTCGCTGGTCTGGAGGCCCGTCTCGCCCAACTGGACGAAATCGAGGTCGAGGTCGTCGAGTGACATGCTCGAGGATACGCGCGACGGCCGCAAAAGGGTTCATACTGTCGGACGTGACTGCTCGAATCGCGGCCTCGTTTCGCACGGGCGGCACCTGCGTTTCGGACACCTCCGCGATTCGAGTGGCCACCGAAGTACGTCCGACAGTATCAGCATCCGGAACGGCCGCGGTGAACCGCCTCGGGCCAATCTCCGAATCCTTCGCCCTGTTTATCTGGAGACGCGTCGGAAGGACTGGGACCGCTACAGCGTCGACCGGCCGTCGATGAACTCGACGAGTTCGTCTGCCGTCCCCGTCTCCCCGGTCGCAACGTAGTAACTGGCACAGGCGTTGCCGAGCGCGAGCGCGGCATCGAGGTCCCCGCCGACCGCGAACCCGTGGAGGAGGCCGGCGCCGAAGCGGTCGCCACCGCCGGTGTTGCGGGTCGCGTGGTCGATATCGAAGTTGGGGACGGTCGTGGTGCCGTCGGCGTGGGCCGCGTCGGCGGCCTCCTTCTCGTGAACGACGACGGTCGAGAGGTCAGTCGCGCGCCGTACTGCCGCGGTGTCTGCCTCGACACCGAGGGCGTCGGCGAACGCCGCCAGTTCGCGCGCGTTGACGCTGAGTGTGGTGGCGATACCGTCGTCGACCGCGCCGAGCGCGTCGGCGAGGCCGCGAACCGCCTCGGGGTCGGCGGTCGTCAGGTCGCCTGGGTCGAACACGAACGCGTCCCCATCGAGTTCGCCGGCGAGCGTGTAGAGCGCGTCGGTCATCCCATCGACGGTGGCCCAGTTGGCACAGAAGTAGCCGTCGGCGTCGGGCAGCGTCTCGAAGGACTCGGGGGACCATCCCGCCACGTCCTCGCTGACCGAGGCATAGAGGAGGTCGCCGTCGGTGAACTCGTGGATGTGAACGCGACTCGGCTGACCGTGTGAGTGCGTCTCGAAGGGGAGGTCGAGCCGATGGTGGTCCAGACAGGCGTCGAGACGGACGTCGTCGCCGAGGGCGTGGGCCTGCTGAGCAGCGTTGACCGCCTGCCCGCCGGGTTCGACGACGCGCTCCTCGAGGTGGAACGCCTGCGAGCGGGCGTCGGTGAGCCGGGCTCTGAATCCCGCTTTCGAGAGGTGGCTTCCGTCGGCAGCGCGCACCCGCGAGAAGATATCGAGACTGCCGTCGGGGAAGGCGGCGAGACGGGGAGACGACTCCAACAGCGACGACACCGCGTCGTACATATCGGCCCCGTCGTGTCGGCCATCCAAATGCCTGCCGGCTTTATATACTGGCCCCTGTAACTGGCGGGCATGTCGATACTCATCCCCATCGACGGGTCGCCCCCGTCGGAGGCGGCGCTGGAACACGCCTTCGAACAGTTCCCGACCGAATCCATCACCGCGCTGTACGTGATGGACCCCGTCGACGGCGCGACGGCGTGGGGGCCCGGCAGTTCCGACGACTGGCTCGCGGCCGCCGAGGAGCGCGCCGACACCGTCCTCGCCGGTGCGGAGGACGCGGCCGCCGACGCCGGCGTCGACGTCACGACCGAATCGACCGTCGGCCGACCGGCACGCGCCATCGTCGACTACGCCGAGGAACACGACATCGACCACATCGTCATCGGGAGCCACGGCCGGGACGGCATCTCGCGAGTCCTGCTCGGCAGCGTCGCCGAAACGGTCGTTCGCCGCTCGCCCGTCCCCGTCACGGTCATCCGGCCCGACGACTGAGGCGAATCACGTTACCGTACGACCACCACCGCCCCGCCCGAGCGCGTCCGTTCGAGCGAGCTTGTTTATAAAGACGGCCGGAGCTTTATATACCGATTCGACGCAGACCCCGTATGGGAATCGTAGCGAACCTCAAGACGGGGTGGACGCTGTCGATGGACAGCCTCTCTGTCCTTCGGAGCCACCCGAAACTGCTGGCGTTTCCCGCCATCAGCGGCGTCGCGACGGGGCTGTTCTTCGTCTTCCTCTATATCGGCGTCTTCGTCGGCGAACTCGTCGGCGGTGGCGTCGAATACGTCGCGCTGTTCGTCCTCTACTTCGTGACGACGTTCGTCGCCTCGTTTTTCACCGCCGCGCTGGTGCATGCGGTCAACGACACCTTCCACGAGCGGAAGCCCTCTATCGTCCGTTCGTCCCGCGCCGCGTGGCGGATGAAGGGCACCATCGCGGTGTGGTCGGCCATCGCCGCCGCCGTGAGCCTCATCATCCAGCAACTGGAGGAATCCGACACCCCGCTGTCGGGCCTCGTCGCCTCGCTGTTCTCGGTCGGCTGGGCCGTGACGACGTTCTTCATCATCCCCGTCATCGTCTTCGAGGACGTCGACCTCGCGTCGATGTTCACCAGAAGCGCCGAGACGTTCACGGACACGTGGGGCGAGACGCTCGGCGCCGGTCTCGGCCTCGGCATCATCCAACTCCTGCTCGCGCTCGGCGCGGTTGCCATCGCCGTCGTCCTCGGAGTCGTCATCGCGACGGTATCGCCGACCGCCGGCATCGGCGTCGGCATACTGGTCGTCGTCTTCGGCCTGCTGGCGGCCTACCTCATCGGTCAGACCATCCGCGGCATCGCCAAGACGGCGCTGTATCTCTACGCCCGCGAGGGCTCGGTGCCCGAGCAGTTCACCGACTTCGATTTCGAGACGCTCGGCGGCCGCGCCGAACACGAGGCGACGCCGAGCCACGACCGCGTCGAGGGCTAACGCTTTCCGTGAAACCCCACCATCCGAACCGCCGTACGGCCGCGGACCGAAACCCATAAAGTCGATACACCCCCACAATCGGATGAGCCGAGGTAGCCTAGCCTGGCCAAGGCGGTTGCTTCGAGAGCAACTGTCCTCACGGACTCAGGAGTTCAAATCTCCTCCTCGGCGTTCTCACCACTTCACATCGACCAGCCGCGGGCCTGCGATTCTTTCGGCAAATATCGCCACACTCATTCCCGAACCGCCCGCAGTCCGGGTATGAACGTCGTCGAGAACACCCTCGGTGCGAGCATCGAGGCCTTTCTCGCCCGCCCGCTGTTCGGCCATCTCGCCACTGCGGCGCCCGAAGGCGCCCGCGAATCGCCCGTCTGGTACCTCTGGGAGGACGACGCCGCCTGGATACTCGGGGACTCCTCGACCGACACCTTCCCCGACCGCGTCGAGAAGCACTCCGGGTGTGCCCTCGGGGTCGTGGATTTCGACGCCGAGCGCGGCCTCGTCCAGCACGTCGGCATCCGCGGCACCGGCACCGTCGAACCCTTCGACCGCGACCTCGCCGAGCGACTGCTGGCCCGGTATCTCGGCCCCGACCGCACCGACTGGGACTCCCGTTTCTCGGGCTACGTCGCCGACCCGACCGACACCGCGCTACTGGTCCGGATAGAGCCCGAGTCCGTCGTCGCTCGTGACCAGTCGTACGCGCCAGCGCCCGTTCGGAACGGCCACTAGACATATTCCAAGATTGGTTTGGTATATAAATCGGATTCGGCGACAGCGGGACCGCAAACAGCCGGCCGAGGGCTTCGGAGGAAGTAGCGGTAGCCGGATAGCCCTATTTAAACAGACCCAACCAATCGTCGAATCCTAGACGCCGCCGTTGTAGTCGCCGTCGCCGGTCCGGTCCTCAGCGAATCCGCCACGAATGGCAATCCAGCCGATGGCCGAGATGAAGAGTATCGGCGGTAACACGAGGAAGCCCCACAGCGGGTCGATACCCCACAGCAGGATGAGAATCAGGTTGCCGATGCCGAGTGCGACGAAGGGGAGGATGACGAACGTCGCCGTCTTGCGCCCCTTCCGGAACCCCCCGTCGGTGTCGTCCATATCTGGGGTTGGAGAGCCAGCGAGAAAAACGCCTCGTTAGCGGGACGGGGAACGGCGAAGCGACGCCCGATTACAGGAGGCCGAGCGCCGAACCGATGCTGTGGCCGACCTTGACTGCCTCGACCGTGACGCTGTTGACCATGCCGACGCCCTCGATTCGGATGTCGCCGGAGTCGTAGGCCTCGGCGGCGGCCGCGCCGGTGTTGTCCGCGTTCGAGATCTCGCGGATGGTCGCCTCGTCGGTACTCACACGGAGGGTCGGGTCGTGGCTACCCTCTCGAAGTTCCGTGACCCGCGCCTCGTCGTCGGTGATGGCGGTGTAGGTCACCGCCTCGCCGTCGGCGGTTTCGATGGTCAACTCGACTCGCTCGTTCGTCGCCCGGTTCTTGATGACGTCCGGGAGGTCGCCGACGTTCTCGTTGTAGGTCGCGGCGACGTTCTCGGCGCTGTGGCTGTCGTCGCGTTCCTGAACCGCAGCAGCGGCGGGCATCCCCGCCAGACTGACCGTCAGCAACACTGCGAGGCCGATAGCCAGCGGTGACAAGCGCATACCGAATCCTATCGCTGAGCCTGAAAGTATCTTATGGCAGTTTCGTCCAAACGAGAGCTATTCGCCGCGGAACTCCGGCTCTCGGTCCTCGATGCGGGCCTCGAAGCCCTCCAGGTAGTCGTGGGTGTCGTCGAGTTTCTGGCCCAGCGAGCGTTCGAGTTCGAGGCCCTGCTGGAGCGGCATCTCGAAGGCCGCATTGAGGGCCCGCTTGCCCTGTCGAAGCCCAAGCGGCGCGTTCTCACAGAGTCGGTCGGCGAAGGCTCGCGCGCGGTCGTCGACCGCCTCGTCCTCGCAAACCTCGTGGACCAGCCCGCAGTCCAGCGCCTCCTCGGGGTCGATGAACTCGCCGGTCAGCACGAGTTCCTTGGCCTTCGAGAGGCCGACCAGCCGGGGGAGTCGCTGGGTCGCACCGCCGTGAGGGAAGGTTCCGAGTTTCACCTCGATGACGCCGTAGGTCGCCTCCGAGCCGAGAACGCGGAAGTCACAGGGCAGCGTTAACTCGAAGGCACCGGCAGGAGCGGCCCGTTTGATGCCCGCGACGACCGGTTGGCGGGCGTTCTCGATGGCATCGAGCAGGTCGGGGAAGATGTCCCGCTCGATGTCCGAATCCTCCTCGACCCGGTCACGCATCATCTCGAGGTCCATCCCCGCACAGAAGACGGAGCCCTCGCCGAGTAGCGTTATCGCGCGCACGTCGTCGTTGTGGCTGACCTGTTCGACGGCAGTCGTCAAATCCCGCATCAGGTCGACGGTCATCGCGTTGCGCTTGTCGGGCCGCGAGAGGTAGACGTCCGCCCGCGGTAACTCGTAGTCGATCGCCGCCAGTTCCGTGCCAACCGATTCCATACCGATGCTGTCCCGTGGTCGCTATTAAAACGTGACGGGGAGACGGGACAGGTATTTTATTCACGAGGGATGACCGTCCAATCGAATGGAACAAGCGACGATAGACAGCATCTCCTTTCTGACCCGGTCGGAGACCCGAGTCCGGCTGTTGGAGCAGTTGCTCGAAGGCGGGCCGGCGACCCAGCGGGACCTCAGGGTCGACCTCGATACCTCGCGGTCGACGGTCGCGAGGGCGCTCACGGCCTTTCAGGAGCGCGGGTGGGTGCGAAACAGCGGCGACACCTATCGGCTGACCCCGGTCGGCCAGCAGGTCATCGAGGCCGCGCGGCGGTTCGCCGAGACAGTCGAGGCCGCCGAGGACCTCGCGCCGTTCCTCCGGTGGTTCCCGACCGAACGCTTCGACCTCGACATCGCGGCGCTGTCGGCGGCGACGGTCGTGACGCCCTCGGAAGGCGACCCCTACACGCCAGCCAGAACGCAGACGGAACTCCTCCGGGAGGCCGAGCGGTTCCGGGGACTGTTCCCGTCTATCGACCTCGAAGGCTCGAAACTCGTCCACGACCAGATCACCAGCGGCGCCCTCGAAGCCGAAATCGTCGTCGCACCGGCGGTCGAGGAGACGATTACCGCCGGGGAGTTCGCACCGCTGTTCCGCGAGGAACTGGAGACGGGTCGGCTGACGGTGCGCAGAGCGGAGACGGCCCTGCCCTTCTATCTCGGCATCGCGGACGGCGAGGTCGTCCAGGTCGGCGTCGAGGACGACGAGGGCTTTCCCCGGGCGCTACTGGAGGCGACCGACGAGCGCGTCCGTGCGTGGGCCGAAAGCGTCTACCAGGAGTATCGCGAGAGCGCGGCGTCCCTCCCGGTCGAGGCGTTCTGAGGCCGGGTGTGCACACCGTGCAACGATTGCACGGGGTAACATAATGCTCCCCCGCCACGTTCCCTCTGGTCGGGGCCGTGCGAGCGGGGTGGGGATGTACCCGCCGACGGCCGACCGGCGCGTTCAGGACTGGTCCGCCTTCGGCCCCGGGTTCCGTTGCCCGTCGGCGAGCAGGTCGCCGAAGGCCCGCTGCTCGCCGGGCAACTCCGTTTCGTTACTTCTGAGGCGACTGGCCCGAGCGAGCAGGTAGCCGTCCGCAGGCCCCGCGTCGTCCGGATGGGCGTTCTGGACCCACAGCGTGCGGCCCTGCGGGCTCGCCTCGCGGGCCCACTCGCGGGCCAGCGCCTTCGAATCGAAGGCCCTGAACCGGCCCTCGCTGGCGACCCACTCGCCCGCCGGACGGCTGACGCGGCGGGCCGACGGCTTGATGGCGACGACGTAGGGGTCGCTCATACCCCCCGGTGGGACCTCCTCGTGCGAAAAGTTTTGGTGCCGCTCGCCCGATTGGTATATGATGACACACGAGGCGACCGTCCACGGCCTCGGGGTAAGCGTCGAGGAGGGGGGCGAAGAAGGCGCGCCGGTCGTCGTGTTGCGGGCACGCGACGAGGCGATTCCCATCTTCATCAGCGCCGACCAGGCCAAATCCATCTCGCACGCGCTCGAGGGCCGCCCCTTCCAGCGGCCGCTGACCCACGACCTGTTCGTGGAGATGCTCACCGAGTTCGGCGGGGCCATCGACCGAGTTCGCATCGACGACCTCGCGGAGAACACGTTCCTCGCGAAGATCGACGCCGAGCGATACGCCGACGGCGAGCGCCGGGAGGTCGTCCTCGATGCTCGCCCGAGCGACGCCATCGCCATCGCCCTCCGGGTCGACTGCCCGATTCGCGTCTCCGACGAGGTACTCGAGGAGGCCGGGCAACCGCCCGACGCCTTCGAGGTGAAATAGCTCGAAGCGGGCACCCTCCGCCCGGCCGTGCAGCGGAATTGCCACACATCCCAACGACTTTGCCGACTCGACGGCTACGAACGTGTAATGGCGAAGTGTGACGTGTGTGGTGCCCACGAGAACATGCCGTACAACTGCCGGCATTGTGGTGGGACCTTCTGTAGCGAACACCGCCTCCCGGAGAACCACAACTGTCCCGGCCTGGAGGACTGGAACGACCCGAAGGGCGTCTTCGATAGCGGCTTCGACGACTCCGTCGAGCAACGCGGCGGCCGCTCGACGGGCGTGATGGAGAAGGTCGGCCTCGACACCGGCGCCGGCGGCCCCCTCGGCTACTTCCGGAACAACGTCTCGTATCTGTTCCTCGGCATCATCGTCGTCGTCTTCGGGATTCAGTACCTGCTGGCGCCGCTTTTCGGCGTCCCCATCGGCTCCCAGCAGTGGTACGGCCTCTTTACCCTCACCACGGCCAACCCCGAATACGTCTGGACGTGGGTCGTCTCGGTGTTCGCCCACGGCGGGCCGACCCACCTGCTTTTCAACGGCATCGCGCTGTACTTCTTCGGGCCGATAGTCGAGCGGCAAATCGGCTCCAAGAAGTTCACCGCGCTGTTCCTCGCAAGCGGCATGCTCGCCGGCCTCGCACAGGTCGGCCTCGGCCTCGGCACCGGCGAGACGGTGCGCGTCCTCGGCGCCTCCGGCGCGCTGATGGCCATCATGGGCGTCCTCTCGATTACCTCACCGGACCTGAAGGTGCTCCTGTTCTTCTTCATCCCGATGTCCATCCGGACGCTGACGATTCTCTTTGCGGCCTTCTCGCTGTTCGCGGTCGCCTCCGGCGGCATCCTCGGCGGCGTCGCCCACTTCGCACACCTCACCGGCCTCGCGGTCGGCCTCTGGTACGGCAACCGCGTCAAGGACCGCGTCCGCGGCGGTCCCCGACGCCTGAACCTCGGTCCCGGTCGCGGCGGTAACGGCCCCGGCGGCCCCGGCCGGTTCCCATGAAGGTCGAACGCGAGCGGTTCCTGCCCGACCCCGCTCTCTCCCGCGAGGGGATGGAGACGATGCAACGCGACATCGCCGAGACGGCGGTCTTCGCCGACGACATCGACTTCGAACCCGACGACATTCCGGCCGGCGACGTCCTCGTCGCGGGCGTCGACCAGGCCTTCCTCGACGACCGGGCGCTGTCGGCCGTCGTCGTCCTGCGCGGCGAGGAAGTCGTCGCCCGGTCCCACGCCGTCACGTCGCTTTCGATTCCCTACATTCCGGGCCTGCTGGCCTTCCGCGAGGGCGAACCCATCGTCGCCGCCCTCGAAGAACTCGACGTCGACCCCGACCTGCTCGTCCTCGATGGCAGCGGCCGCATCCACTTCCGGGAGGCTGGCATCGCCACCCACGTGGGCGTGCTCTTCGAGACGCCCGCCGTCGGCGTCGCCAAGAGCCTGCTGTGTGGCGAGCCGCGACGCTCGGTCGGTTCGCTGCCGGCAGGCGCCCGCGTCGCCATCGAGGCCGACGACTCGATGACCGCGCCGGGCGGCGAGACCGTCGGCTACGCCTATCAGAGCCGCCAGTACCCCGATTCGACGAAGATAAACCCGCTGTACGTCTCGGCAGGCCATCGGCTCTCGGCGGAGACGGCCGTCGACTGTGTCGAGGCCTGCGGCGGCCAATACAAGTTGCCGCGGCCGACGCGACTCGCAGATACGTACGCCGACGACCTGAAGGCCGAGCTGTAGTCGGCCGGGAGGACGCCGGGACCTTAACGCCTAACTACCGGCCCGCCGACCCCACCTACATGAGCAACCGGACGGTTCTGATTACGGGCTGTTCGTCGGGCATCGGCCGGGCGACGGCCTACGCCTTCCTCGACGAGGAGTGGCAAGTCTACGCGACGGCACGCAACCCCGCCGACATCCAGCAACTCGGCGAGGCGGGCTGTGATATCGGCACTATCGACGTGACCGACCCCGAGGACGTCGAGCGCGTCGTCGACCGCATCATCGAGGAGGAGGGTCGCATCGACGCCTTAGTGAACAACGCCGGCTACGGCCAGCACGGCCCGCTGGAGGACGTCGACGACGACCTGTTCGCCAAGCAGTTCGACGTGAACGTCTTCGGGCCCCATCGGCTCGTCCGGGAGGTCCTCCCGCACATGCGCGACCGTGAGGACGGCACCATCGTCAACGTCTCCTCGGTCGCCGGCCGACTGGCCGCGCCCGGCATGGGCGCCTACGCCGCCTCGAAACACGCCATGGAGGGGTACAGCGACGCCCTCCGACTGGAGGTCGAACCCTTCGGTGTCGACGTCAGCGTCGTCCAGCCCGGCCCCGTCGAGACGTCGTTCCGCGACCGGGTCGGCGACGAAATCGGTCGCCTCGACCGCACCGACGCCTACGAGGACATCTACGAGTTCCAGGAGGACGCCTCGCTGTTCGGCGGCGACAGTCCCATCGCGGTCCACCCCGCCGAAGTCGCGGAGGTCATCGTCGAGGCGGCGGTCACGCCGGACCCCGACCCCCGCTATCCGGTCGGCACCGTCGCACAGGCGCTGTTGCTCGCCAGCCACCTGCCTGACCCGCTGAGCGACCGGGTCTTCGCGGCCGTCCGGAAGTTCACCTCGTAGCGTGTTCGACCGCGACCCGGCAACGCCGGCCCGCGAACTCGCCCTCGACTGTCTACGGGCGGGCATCGAAGCCGCCAACCCCGAGACGGCGGTGCGGCGACACTGTGCTGTCGAAGACGGCACGCTCCGCATCCGGGATGCCGAATACGACCTCGGCGCCTTCGACCGAATCCTCGTTCTCGGCGGCGGCAAGGCCGCTGACGACCTCGCGGTGGGCCTCGAATCGCTGCTCGGCGACCGCATCGACGACGGCCTCGTCGTGACGAACGAACAGACTGCCGACCCCCAGCGCGTGACCGTCCGGACGGGCGGCCACCCGACGCCCGACGAGGACAGCGTCGCCGGCGCCGAAGCAGTTCTCGAAGCGGCCGAGACGGCCGACGAACGGACGCTCGTACTCGCGGCGATTACCGGCGGCGGCAGCGCCCTGCTGTGCGCGCCGGCCGAGGGCCTCTCGCTCGACGCCGTCCAGCGTGTCACCGACCGCCTGCTCGATGCGGGCGCGCCCATCGAGGACGTGAACACGGTGCGGCGGGCCTGCTCAGCTATCAAGGGCGGCGGCCTCGCCGCGGCGGCCGCACCCGCGACCGTCGTCGGCCTGCTCGTCAGCGACGTGGTCGGCGACGAACCGAGCGTCATCGCCAGCGGGCCGACCGTGCCCGCGGCCGTCGACCCGGAGGCCGCCCTCGCAGTACTGGAACGGTACGATGTCGACGCCCCCGACGTCGAGGCGTGGCTTGCCGCCGCCGACCCCGAATCCGAACCCTCGCTTGCCGTCGACAACCACGTCATCGCCTCCGCCCGGGACGCAATCGATGCCGCCGTCGGTGTGGCACGCGAAGCGGACTCCGAGCCGTGTCTGCTGTCGACCCGAATCGAGGGAGAGGCACGCGAGGCGGGGCGGTTCCACGCGGCTGTCGCCGCGGAAGCCGTCGAGTCGGGAAATCCCGTCGCACCGCCCGCAGTCTTGCTGTCGGCCGGCGAAACGACGGTGACGGTCACCGGCGACGGGACGGGCGGGCCGAACCTCGAATGGGCGCTCGCGGCGGGCCTCGACGCCCCCGAGGGGAGCGTCTTCGCGGCGGTCGATACCGACGGCAGCGACGGCAGCACCGACGCCGCGGGCGCCATCGTCGACGCGGGGACCGTCGACGACGAGGCGGCCGCTCGCCGCGCTCTCGCCGACAACGACAGTTACCCGTTCCTCGATGGCCGCGATGCGTTGCTCCGGTCTGGAGCGACGGGCACGAACGTCAACGACCTCCGAGTCGTCGTCCTCGGCGGCGAGTAGGACAGCCGATATCGTTTTGCACCGGTCCCGCGTGAGGCCGCGTGTGGAGCCACGAATCGTCGGGATACTGGGATTGCACGTCGTGGTAGCGGCGCTGTTTTCCGGCGTCGCCGTCTGGAACCTGATTCACGACGACCCCGTCAACGCTGTCATGCAGGGCGTTCTCGCCGCCCTCGTCATCATGCTGGGCGTCGGTATCGCCAGAAGCGCCTGAAAAGGAGCGCCGGCGCTATTCGAGACAGGCCGCGACGACGCCGAGCATCGCCTCGCCGTGGACGGGTTCCGCGAAGAGGGGCACCCGCTTGACGGCCCGGCCGCGAAACAGTTCCTGCGCCCGGGCGAGAGCGTTCCGCTGGACCTCCCAGCGCCGGCGGCAGAACTCACAGTGTTCGGTGTCGGGTGCGACGAACCAGTCCTGGTCGAAGTCCGCGACGTCCGCGAGGTCCTCGCTGACGCGGTTGACGACGACGGTGTTGACGGGGATTCCGAACTCCTCCAAGCGGTCGATGAGGCGTTCGCTCTCGACGACGCTCATCTCCTCGGGCACCATCACGACCCGGAAGTCGGTGCGGGCGGGGTCTCGGAGTGCCGCCCGCAGGCGCTCGATTTTCGCCGAGAGTTCCTTCAGGTCGTCCATTCCCTGGTCCATCTCGGCCTCGGGGTCGTCGCCGCCGAAGAGGCCGCCGAGGTTGCCGAGGCTACCGGCCATCCCCGAGAGCTTCTCGCGGAAGGAAAGCAGGCGGCCGACCATCGAATCCATCACGTCGGGGAGTTCGAGCAGTCGGAGCGTGTGGCCGGTCGGCGCGGTGTCGACGACGACGCGGTCGAACCGCGGGTCGTCGAGGTACTCCAAGAGCAACTGCATCGCCGCCGCCTCGTCGGCACCGGGCATCGCCCCGCCAGCGAGCGGGTGGCCACCGCCACCGAGCATCTCGGCCATGCCACCCATTCCTCCCATGCCGTCGTCGCCGCCCATCGGACCGAAACCGCCCGCATCGGCGTCGCTCTCGCCCTCGACTTCGGGTCCGCCCTCGGGGCCGGTGAAGGGACCCTCCGGTGCGGCCTCCGGGTCGATTTCGACCGCATAGAGGGGAATGTCGTCCTTGATTTTCGCTGGCTCCGAGGGGATGTCGGTGCTCAGCGTGTCCGAAAGCGAGTGGGCGGGGTCCGTCGAGACGACGAGCGTGGCCGTCCCGTCGCGGGCGCTGGCCAGTCCCGTCGCGGCCGCGCAGGTGGTCTTTCCGACGCCGCCCTTGCCGCCGTAGAGGACGTATTCGGGGGCGTCGATTCCCGCTGGCACGTCCGCGTCGTCGACCGATTCGACCGGTTCGACGCTGAGTTCGCTCATACGCGCGCTGGGAGTTCACCGCTTGTGTACCCGTCGATACGGCCGCTTCCGTCAGCCGAGGCGCGCTTCCCAGTCGCTCGCGGGCATCGATTCCGCGGTCACGCCGCCGGGGCCCTGTTCGAGCAGGAGGACGGCGGCGTCGTTCATCACGTCGGGGTCGAGAATGCTCTCGCGTTCTTCCTCCGGCAGGTGGTCCCAAAAGCCCGTCTCGGCGCGGCCGCCGGGGTCCAGACAATTGACGTTGATATCCGGCTCACACTCGTCGGCGAGCGTCCGCGAGAAGCCCTCCAGCGCCCACTTCGAGGCGACGTAGGGCGCCCACCCGGCCTCGCCGCGGCGGCCGAGTCCCGAGGAGATGTTGATGACGTTGCCGCGGTCCATCTCGGGGACGGCGTGTTTCGCACAGAGGAACGGGCCGGTGGTGTTGACCTCCATGATATGCCGCCAGTCCTCGGCATCGATATCGGGAACCTCCCGCAACTCGTCGTAGAGGGTCAACAGGCCGGTCGCGGCGTTGTTGACCAGCCCCGTCAGGTCGCCGTATTCGTCGACCGTCGCGGCGACCAACTCGGCGACCGACTCCTCGTCGGTCACGTCCGCCGGTACCACGAGCGTCTCGCCGTCGGCCTCGTCGGCCACCGCCCGCAGGTCGTCGGCGCTTCTGGCCGACAGTACGGTGTTGGCGCCCTCGCGGGCGAAGCGTTTCGCCATCGACGCGCCGAGGCCGCGGCTGGCGCCCGTCACGATGACCGTCTCGTCGTCGAGTCGTCCCATGGTGGTGTGTTGGTGGGCGACCAGAAAAACACGACGGGGTTCCGGAGTTTTTTATAAATCAAGCGTAGCGGCTCGCTCCAGTACAACAGCCTGCGAAGCCCTCAGCCGGCTGGCGGTCGCTGAGCGGGATACTCTCCCTTCGGTCGAGTAGTGCCCGCTCAGGCGACCACGTAAACGCCAGCCGACCTCGCCCTTCGATTCCACCGAGGACAGCAACCGCACCTCACACCTCCCCAACCGACTCCCTCCCTCGCTGCGCTCAGTCGGTCGTCCCTCGCGCGCTGGCACCCGACCGCCGTTCGGGCGAGCCTCACGGCGGTCGGCCAGCGCGCGCCATTTATAAACACTCGGCCGGGAGCGCGGGCGGGCCGTAGGCCCGCGCAACCCGGGGAAGGGCAGGCGCTGTGCGTCTCCTGGTGGACTGAAAGGGCGAGGCCCGGTGGCGCCGGAGGGGAGTCGCTGAGGAGGTACTACCCGAGCGAAGCGAGTGTATCCTCCCCAGCGACCGCCTCCCCGCCGAGGGCTTTCCGGCTGTTTGCGGTCAGGTAGCTCCCAAGCTCTATTTATAAAACAGAGTAACCAGAGACGCGATGCTAACCGGCGGAGTCGCCAAATAAAAAACGAAATCTAAAGTCGCGGGCCTTAGCTCGCGGAGATGACGTCGTCGATGCGGACGATCATCGTCGCCGCTTCGGTCGCGGCTTCGACGGCTTCCCGCTTGACGGCGGCGGGGTCGAGAATGCCGTGTTCGACGGGGTCGCCGACGTTGCCGGTCTGGCCTTCGCTGATGAGGCCGGCGCGGCCCTCGGATTCGTGGGTCGAGCGGAGGTCGACGAGCGCGTCGATGGGGTCGGCGCCCGTGTTCTCCGCGAGGGTGCGCGGCAGGACGTCGACGGCGTCGGCGAAGGCCTCGATGGCCAGTTGCCGACGGCCCTCGACGGCGGCGGACTCCGAGCGGATGTGGTCGGCGATGGCGATTTCGGTCGCGCCGGCGCCGGGAACGACGCCACCTTCCTCGATGGCGGCGGTGACGACGTCGAGCGCGTCACGCAGTGCGCGTTCGAGTTCGTCGGCGACGTGTTCGGTGCCGCCGCGGGCGAAGACGGTCACCGTCTTCGCGGCCGCGCCGCCCTCGATGAAGGCGAGTTCGTCGGAGCCGAACTTCTGGACGCTGACGGAGTCGGCGGAGCCGAGAACGCCGCCGTCGAGGTCCGAGAGCGTGCCGACCGTCGTCGCGCCCGTCGCGCGAGCGATGGAGGCCGCTTCGTCGTCGTCGACGCCGTCGAAGGCGAGGACGCCCTCCTTGGCGAGGTAGGAGGCGACGACGTCATCGACGTCACCGGTGACGAAGGCGACGTCGACGCCCGCGTCGGCGACGGTTTCGGCGTAGCCGCGGAGTTCGGATTCCTCGGCCTCGATGGCGGCGTTCAGCTGGTCGACGTCGGAGATGTCGTATTCGGCGTCGATTTCGGCCTCGCGGACTTCGAGGTCGAGGTCGAGGACGGCGACGCTGGCGTCCTCGAAGCCGTTGGGCATGTCCTCGTGGAGGGACTCTTCCTCGCTGATGACGCCCTGGACGAGTTCGGTCGCGGAGGCGCCGGCGCCCGTCTGGGTGCGGATGGTGATGGCGTCGCGGTCGACGCTCGTGTCAGTCTGGACCTGGAGGACGGCATCGACGACGGTCTCGGCGAGGGCGGCGGCGTCGATGTCGCCGGTGCCCTTGCCGGTCATGGAGGATTCGGCGACCGCGCGGAGTTCGTCCTCGTCGACGTCGTCGGCGAGGGTGACGTCCTCGATGGCCTCCAGCGCGAGGTCGGCGGCCTCCCGGTAGCCCTCGACGATGGTGGTCGGGTGGACGTCGTCGTCCAGCAGGTCCTCGGCCTGCGCGAGGAGCTGACCGGCCAGCACGGAGGCGGTCGTGGTGCCGTCACCGACCTCCTCTTCCTGCGTCTGGGCGACCTCGACGATCATTTGAGCCGCGGGGTGCTCGATGTCCATCTCGTCGAGGATGGTCGCGCCGTCGTTGGTGATGACGACGTCGCCGGAGTCGGAGACGAGCATCTTGTCCATCCCGCGGGGGCCGAGCGTCGTCCGTACGGACTCGCTTACGGCCTTCCCGGCGGTGATGTTCGACGATTGGGCGTCCTTGCCACGGGTACGCTCCGTGTCCTCGCTGAGAATGAAAAGCGGCTGACCGCGCCGCTGGCGCATCTGCTGTGACATGTTCATTGAATATGTGGTCAGCAGTTCTATATAAAAGTTCCGTAACGACCGGGAGATGGGGTGCGCTCGAAGCGGCTCGCGTCGGGGGGTTTATCTGTTATCGTAGACCGCGACGGCCCGGTCGGCCCGGTCCGACCAGCCGTTGGGGTTCCGCTGGGGGCTGCGGTCGGCATAGCGGGCGCGGATGCCGTCGGCGTAGCCGTCGACGCTGCCGACGAGGACGCTTCGGCCGTTGCCGAACCAACTGGTCGGCTTGGCCTCGCCGCTGGCGACATCGCGGAGCCCGCGATAGGCGTCGTCTACCGCATGGCGGACCGTCCGGAAGCCGACGGTCGGATGGAAGCCGTAGTTCTTCGCCAGCCGGTAGGAAAGCGACCGATACCGCGCGGTCCAGTCGCGTTCGGCGAGGCCGCCGTCGGCGGCCGTCTCCCGGGAGACACACATCCCCGCGCTCCACGCGATGCCGAAATCCTGCCCGGCCAGTCGATGGGCGGCATCGCGAGCGCCGCCGGTATCGAGATATTCGTCGAAGCCGTCGATGGCCTCGATGGTCTCACGGTCGAAGGCGACGTTACCGCCGTTGAAGTAGGTGACAGAGCGGCCGCGGATGGTTCGGGATTCGACGCTGTCGGTGGCGACGCCGGCCCGCAACTCCTCGTGGGTCGGGCCCGTGGCCACGTCGGCCTCCGCGAGCGTCTCGACGGCCGCCTCGCGCCACCCCGCCTCGACGGTCAGCGATGGATTGACGAAGGCGACGGCGTCGCCGCGACTCCGGTCGAGACCGGCGTTGCGGGCGACGTTGGCGTTCCGCTCGTCGATTTCGACGAGGACGTCGACATCCCCGCGGTCCCTGACCATCCCCGAGGTACCGTCCGTCGAGGGGCCGTTGACGACGATGAGTTCGGTGGGGTCCTCCGCGGCGAGCGCGTCGAGACAGCGGCGAAGCTCGTCGCGGTCGTTGAGCGTCGGGACCACCACCGAGATGTCCATACTCCGGATAGCGTGGCCGATACCTAAAAGTTCCGCGGGTGACTGCGGTCCGAGTTACTCGGTGACGCGCGTATCCCAGTAGGAAACCGAGGCGAGTTTGTCGCCGACCGGCGTGCGGCCGAGCGTCTGGTCGAACTTCCGGAACGGGCGAGCCAGCCAGCCCGGGACCGCCCGATAGAAGCCGTAGGGGAAGACGAAGTCGTGGGCAGCGTCGACGAGTTCGAGGTCGGCGCCGACGACGAGTTCCCTGACCTCCCGTTCCGAGTAGAGCCGCGACCCCATCGGCAGCGCCCAGTTGTAGAGCGAGCGGGTCGAATAGCGCTTGAAGGTGTCGAAGAAGACCTGTTCTTTCGTGACCCGGCGCATCTCCTTGATGAAGCCCTCGGGGTCCGGCGCGAGGTGGAAAAAGCGCATCGCGAAGACGGCATCGAAGTGGTCGTCGGGGAAGGGAAGGCGGCCGGCATCGCCCTGCATGAACTGCATGGTCTCCTCGAGGCCGGCGGCGTGGGCCTTCTTGCGGCCCTGTTCGAGCATGGCCTCGGAGATGTCCATGCCGACGATATCCGCGCCCCGCTCGGCGAGCATGACCGTAAAGCGGCCGGTACCGCACGCGACTTCCAGAATCCGCTTGTCCTCCAGCGGCGCCAGCGCGTCGAGTACCGCCTGCTTCTCGCGACGGTCGATGAAGCGGCCGCCCTGCGAGAAGCGCTTCTCGTCGTACGCTTCGGCGATATCGTCCGCCTGATACCACTCCTGTCCCTTCACGTTATCCGAATCGACCCACCCACAGCATAAAAGGATGCTGGATACGACGCCCTCGAGCGGTCAGTCGCCCGAAGTCACGACCCGAGTCGGACGGATATTCAGCAGGACGCGCGGCCCCGATTCCTCGCCGTGATGCGGGTACTCCTCGACGCCCATATACCGCTCCGCGAGGGCGTCGATGTGGTCGACGGCGCCCTCTTCGGTCACCGCCTCGACGACGCCCCGCACGGAGACGTATCGGTACGGGTCCTCGGGGTCGCACATGCTCACGCCGACTTTCGGGTCCCGCTCGACGTTGTCGACTTTCTGTCGACCCCGCGCCGTGTTGACGAGCAGACGGTTGGCGTCGACGTCGTAGTCGACCCAGACCGGCGTCGGATGCGGCGTGCCGTCGGGCATGAGCGTCGAGAAGTGGGCGATAGTTTGCGTCTCGAACAGGCCGTGGAATCGGTCGGGAATCCGCTCCATGCTGGGGCGTCGCGCGCCAGCCAGATAACGGCCTCGTTGGCCCCGAAACGCCGTCGAACCCCACTCGGTTAGGGACTCCCAACGCGCTGTTAGTTTCCGGCAGAACGTACCAGAATGCAGACTATATTGTCGGTGATGAGTGAAACCACAGCACTGTCATCGACCGAGAGTATATGAAGAAACAGCGAATGACCGGCGTTTCACCCACATTTCTTGCCGCAATTGTTGCCAGCACATACTATGTAAGCGTTCAAAGTATAAGGGTCCATTATACACACCCAAGTGTACGTATTGTTTTGACACACATATAGCGAAGTTTTACCAGTGGGTTTCCCACAGGGGGCAGTATGAGCACGACCACGGAGGAACGCTCACGCCAGACCGACTCGCCACTATCGGACCCCGAGTTCCGCGACACCCTTCGGGAACTCCCCCCGAGCGCCAAACTCGTCGCCAAGGTGCTGGAGGGCGCCTCGCCGCTCTCGCAGGGCCAACTCGCCGAGGAGTCCCTGCTCCCCGACCGGACGGTTCGCTACGCCCTCAACCGTCTCGAAGAGGAGAGCCTCGTCGACTCCCGCTACTCCTTCCACGACGCCCGCAAGCAAGTCTACTTCCTGACTGAGTAACAACCACTTTTTGCACGCTCCGCCGGTCGCGCCCGCGAAGGGGCGCGACACGGCTCCGCGGCAAAAACGTGGGGAAAATATGCGCGCCTCCCTCCTGTCGCGGCGCCGAAGGCGCCGCGGTAGTCGGTCGGCGCTACGGCGACTCGGCACTCCGTGCCTCGTCGCCGGGAACCGCGCTTGCTTCGCTCGCGCGGATGCTTACCCTTCGTCGGCTTCTATCCTCCCGTCGGCCACTCTTAAGCCCCCGCCGTCGCACCCTTCGATATGCACATCGAGCGGATTCCCGTGGACGTCCCGACCCGCGCGCCGACGGGGCGGACCGCCGCCTACGTTCTCGGCGACGACGACGCCCTGCTCGTCGACCCGCCCGCCCTCGACGAGCGCATCGAAGCGGAACTCGACCACGTCGGCCACATCGCCGTCACCCACCACCACCCCGACCACGTCGGCGCCGTCGCCGACTACGCCGCCGCCACCGACGCCACCGTCTGGTGTCGCTACGGTCGCGAGGACGCCTTCGTCGACGCGACCGACGCCGAACCGGACCGCACGTTCCGTGAGGGAACCCGTATCGAGACCGGAAGCGGCTCCGTCGTCGTTCGTGAGACGCCCGGCCACGCGCGCGAACACGTCGCTTTCGAGGCCGCCGACGCGCTCGTCGCCGGCGACCTCGCCGTCGCCGCCGGCAGCGTCGCCGTCGGCCCGCCGGACGGCGATATGCGCGCCTACGTCACCTCCCTTCGGCGCGTCATCGGCATGGCGCCCGACCGCATCTATCCGGGTCACGGTCCCGTTATCGACGACCCACGCGCGACCTGCGAACGGCTCATCACCCACCGACTCGACCGCGAGCGACGCGTCCTCGATGCCGTCTCGGCCGGCAACGAGACCCTCGCGGAGATACTCGATGCCGCCTACGAGAAGGACCTCTCGGGCGTCCGCGACCTCGCGACAGCCACCGTTCGCGCCCACCTCGAAAAGCTCGCCCACGAGGGCCGCATCGACTGGGACGGCGACCGAGCAGTCCCCGCTTGACCGCGATTCGGCGTTCATATCGCCCGGGACCACCCAAGAAATATGTCGGGACGACGCACAGGGAGGTGTATGAGTGCGTGGGTGAGGTTGGGGAGATACGTGGGAGCGTTCGGGCTGGTCACCGGTGGGGCGGCGGCCGGCCTGTACGTGGAGGGCCAACTCCTCGGCACCGTTGGGCTGTTGGTCGGCGGGTGTCTGGCGTTCGCCGCCCTGTTTCTGACCTCGCCGCGATGCGACCGCTGCGGGAGCATGCGAATCAACCGCATCAACGACGCACCGCCGAAGTGCGGACGCTGTGGGCACGTCCACGGCGGGGCCGGGGAGCCCGTCGTCCTGACCGACCCGATGGCCGAACCGCCCCATCCCATCGACCGCTCGGACGGCCGCCGGTGGCTCGTCACCCTCCGTGCGTTCTCCCTCGGTATCTTCGTTCTCGGCGTCCTCGTCGTCGTCTACTCGGTCGTGGGCCTGACGATTCCCGACCCCCTGAACCCCGAAACGTGGAACGCGGAGAACACGTGGCGCATCTTCGTCTCCATCTTCGGCCTCGGGCTCAACACCCTCGGGCTGATGGTCTACATCATCAGCTACAAGCTCTCCTAGCGGCGGCCTTTTGGGCACCCACACGAAACGGTGGGCATGGAGAGCCTCGAAGCCGAACTCGAACGGGCCAAGGACCTGTCGGTGGCCGAACTGGCCGACGCCATCGAAACCATCGGCTTCGAGTGTACCCGCTGTGGCGCCTGTTGTAAGGCCGCCGAGACCGACGACGGGGAAACGGAACCTCACACCGCGACCCTCTTTCCGGACGAGGCACGCGACCTGCAGGACGCCACCGAGGACGCCTTCGACGAGGCCTACGACTGGCGGGACGTCGCTCGCCCGATGCCCTACGGCATCAGCGAGGGCGACGACGGCCCGGAGGGCGAGACCTTCGAGTGGGCCATCCGCACCGACGACTGCGGGGACTGCACCTTTTATAAAGAAGACGAGGACGGCACCGGCGCCTGTACCGTCCACGATAGCCGTCCGCTCGTCTGCCGGACCTACCCCTTCAGCGTCGCTCTGGGCGGCACCAGCCAGCCGATGGGCGAGGCCGTCGACGGCGAGGGAATGGTCCGCGCCCACGAGTGTGAGGGCCTCGGCCGCGACATCTCCCGCGACGAGGCAGAAGACCTCGCCGCCGCCCTCAAGGAACGGGCCGTCCGCGAACTGGCGGAGGCAATCGCCGTCCGGGACGCCTACGAACCCCGCCCCGACGTCGACGGCGTCGTGGTTCACGATTCGGAGGGCGCCAAACGACCCGACGGAACACGGCTTGAGCCCCGGTAACTACTATATATCGGGGCGTTCATTTCCGAACCGAAGCTCTATGGAAATCTCCGATAAACTCCTGTGTCTGTTCAGCGCCGAGGTCGAGGAAGAAGAGGACCGCTACGTCGTCGAAGTACCCAAACGAGAGATCAACACCGGCGCCGTCGACCCCGGCGACACCTACCGCGTTGCCCTCATCTCCGGCGACGGCGAGGCCGAACCCGCGTCCGACGCGACCGGCCACACGCCGACCGACGAACCCCAACCGCCCGTCGAGGAAGGCGAAATCCGCTACGTCGAAATCGAGGACCTCGGCAAACAGGGCGACGGCATCGCCCGCGTCGAGCGCGGTTACGTCATCATCGTCCCCGGCGGCGAGGTCGGCGAGCGCGTCAAGGTCGAGATATCCGAAGTCAAGTCCAACTTCGCGGTGGGCGAAATCATCGAATAGGAACGTTTGCACGGCGTGCCGCAGTCGCGCCGGCAAAAACGTTCACGAAAATCGCGAGAGCTACCAGCCGCGCGGCCTGCGGGCGCTTGCGGATGCTCTACGTACGTTTTCTTCTGCAAGCCAACACGGCATCCCCAATTCCCCCGTTCTATCAGCGTGTCCAGTCTACTGCAGGTGTTTATATACGGTACCGAGAGGAGTCATCACAGCGGGGCGTTTCCCACCCGTACCAGTGTGGGCCCGTCCATCGCGATTCATCGGGCCTCAGAGCAAGAAACCGCGGGAGGGCAGCGTGTTGACCGACCGTACCAAACCGCCTTTTGGGGGTGACCGCCTTTGGAGATATATGAGCGCGACTGCCCAGGCACCGGCGACGGACCTCTCGGAGAAACAGCGGCGCATCCTCTCGTATCTCCGCGAGAAGGGACAGATGAAGACCTACTTCAAGTCCCGACTCATCGGCGAGGAACTCGGCCTCTCCGCGAAGGAAGTCGGCACCAACATGACCGCCATCTGCGAGGGCGATTTCGATGTCGACGTCGAGAAGTGGGGCTACTCCTCGGGGACGACGTGGAAGGTTACGGTTTAAATATCACCAACGGTTCGGTTGGCCGACACCACCGACACAGCCGTCTATACGCGCCTGTGTATCGCTCGATGCTCATCGACTCATTGAGCAATACTTGACGTTCGGATATCGATTCCGTCCCACAAAACGCGTCTCATGTATGGGCTTATCCTCCGCCAGTGTGAAGCACCCACATGGTCAGCAAACCCCGGATGCAATGTCCCCTATGCAATGAACGACTGGAGCGAGATGCGGACATCGAAGAACACCTCCTGAGCCAACACGAACCACGCGAGTTAGCCAGCGAAATCGCATCGGAGTGGGAAGCAGAGGAGTTCGCTGGTACCGAGTAACCCCCTCCTTTCCATCACACCGTTAGGTGATGGCCGTATTCTCGGCTATTCGCGCCATTCGTCGGCGAAGAGGCCGTAGATGACCCGGTCGACGTACTCGCCGTCGATGTAGTAGTGGTCCCGCTGGCGGCCCTCCCGCGTGAAACCCAGTTTCTCGAGCGTGCCGCGCGAGGGGTCGTTGTCCGCCCGGGCGTTCGCGACGAGTTTCCGGAGTGCGCGCTCCTCGAAGGCGTATTCGACCAGCAGCGAGGCGGCTTCCGTCCCGTAGCCCTCCCCCTGCGCGTCGGGTTTCAGCCACGCGCCGAGGCGGGCCCGTCGGGAGTCGGCGTCGACGAGGAACATCGAAGCGAGGCCGAGCGGTTCGTCGCCGTCACAGGCCAGCAGACTGACGCCGGAACCGTCCTCGCCCTTGACGAAGCCGTCGTAGAACTCCTCGGTGTCTTCGGGCGTTTCGGGGCGACTGCGCGGCATCCACCGCCGGACGTCGGGGTGGTTGCGCCACTTCGTCACGAACGACAGGTCGTCTTCGGTCGCGACCCGGAGGTCGAGGCGGTCGCCGTGGAGGAATACGGGGCCGGGCATACGACGGGCGTCGCCGCCGTCCGGTAAGGGTTTTCGGGAGGAGTGTGAGTATTTCTCACGGGTCGTAGCGAACGAGGTCGTCGGCGTCGCCCGCGAAGGCCATCGCCTCCTCGCCGAAGGAGTCCGCGTACCGAACGACGAGCGTCAGGAGGGTCTCGGGCCGTCGAATCTCGTAGCCGTCCTCGCGGGAGAGCAGGCCCGCCTCGTCGAGTTCGGCGGCGTACTTGGAGACGGTCGACCGCGAGACGCCCGCCGCGTCGGCGATGTCGGCGCCGGAGGCGTCGGGAGCCGCGAGCAACGCGAGCACCATCTTCCGGGGCGTCTCCCGCCGGAGATAGCCGAGGGCGCGCTGTTCGAACTCGGAGAAGCGGTCGGCGGGGAAGTAACGCTTGTACTCGCCGTCCTTGCGGTGTTCGACGGCGCCATCGCGTTCGAGACGGCGGAGGTGGTGTTGGGTCTCGCCCGTTCCGAGTTGCAGGTCGTCGCGGAGCTTCGAGAAGTGGGCGCCGGGCGTCGTCGCGAGGTAGCCGACGATGGCGTCGCGGACGTCGCTGTCGCCGTCGTCGGCGGAGAGACGGACCAGCGGCGTCGTCGCTCCAAGCGCGGCAAAGCGCTTGAGCGTCGCCCGCTTGCTCTCGTCGATACCCCGCTCTGTCATTGGAGGCTCTTGGCGAGTCGCTAATAAAACCCCTTCGCCACCCGTTTCCGGGCGTTTTTATTCTTTCTCCGTCTCGAAGTCCTCGCCCTCGGGCATCTCCTCGTCCATCTCAGCGATGACCTCGTCGGGGTCCTTGATGTCGGCCGGGTCCGCACCTTCCTTGATGGCCTGAGCCTGCTGTTCCATCTGCTCGATGTCCATCTCGGTTTCCTCCTCTATCTGGCCGAGTATCTCCTCGATGTCGTCGAGGCCGAGCAGTTCGCGCGTCTCGCTGTCGAAGTCCATGCTCTCGAGCATCTCGCCGTCGGTCGCCACGTCGCTGCCGGTCAGGTGCTTGCCGTACCGCGACATCAGCGAGGTGAGTTCCTGCGGCATGACGAACGTCGTGGATTCGCCCTTGCCGATCTCTTCGAGCGTCTCCATCCCGCGTTCGATGACCGCGCGCTCGCCCATCGATTCGGCGGATTTCGCACGGAGGACCGTACTGATGGCGTCACCCTGTGCTTCGAGAATCTGGCTCTGCTTTTCACCCTGCGCGCGGATGATGTTGGACTGCTTGTCACCTTCGGCCTTCTCGACGGCGGAGCGCCGTTCACCCTGGGCTTCCAGAATCATGGCACGGCGCTTCCGTTCGGCGGAGGTCTGCTGTTCCATCGCCTGCTGGACGTCCTGTGAGGGGTTGACCTCACGGACCTCGACGCTCTCGACGCGGATCCCCCACTCGTCGGTGGGTTCGTCGAGTTCCTTCCGAATCTTGGCGTTGATCTCCTGTCGCTTGTTCAGCGTGTCGTCTAGTTCCATGTCGCCCAGCACCGCACGGAGGGTCGTCTGGGCGAGATTGGAGACGGCCTTCTTGTAGTTGTCGACCTCGAGGAACGCCTTCCGGGCGTCCATGACCTTGATGTAGACGACGGCGTCGGCGGTGACGGGGGAGTTGTCCCGGGTGATGGCCTCCTGTCGCGGCACGTCCAGCGTCTGGGTCCGCATGTCGAAGGTGTACGTTCGGGAGACGAACGGTGGAATGAAGTTGATACCCGGTTCGAGGAGTTTGCGGTACTCGCCGAAGACCGTCAGCGCCCGCTTCTCGTAGGCGTTGACTATCTCGACGGCCTGATAGACCGCCACCGCCGCCACGACGAGCAACAGCAGCGCGACGATGGGGAATATCGTACCACCAAGCTGGAGGGGAGCGAACATACCCCTACATTGGGCGAATCTTGCATAAGGGTTCGCCCGGACGACGGAACGAATCGAGCCGCCGCCCGGAGCGTCGCCCCGGGAGTCCTATCCGCGGAGCCGCAACGCCAGAGCGATGACGCCGACGGTGAGGGTCACGACGACGATGCGAATCAGGTCGCCGCCCAGGGCGGCCGTCGTTCCGCCGGCCGCGGCGGCGCCACCGAGCGCGGCGGTACTCGACGGCGCCGCGAACACACAACAGAGGCTCGCGATGCCGCCGAGACCGAGCCACGACCATCTGGATGTCCCAGAATCATCGTCCTGCTCGCTCATTGGGAGCGGTTAGGCGGGGCGGAGTGTTGTATGTGTCGGCGGCCGAGAACAGTCGGTCCGGTCAGCCGCGGTCCTGCAGGCGTTGTCGGCGGCGTTCGAACTCCTCGTCGGAGAGTTCCCCGCGAGCATAGCGCGCTCGCAGCGTCGAAAGCGCCGAATCGTCGTCGGTCCCGTCGTTGTCAGTGGGTCGGGACCGGTCGACGACGGCGTATACCGCCAGCAGCACCGCGACGAAGGCGAGCATCGAGAGGAACGGCCACCAGCCGAAGCCACCCATACCGCCGCCCAACCCGCCGTTCATGCCGCCGCCGGGGCCGCCGCTCTGTGCGGCGGCCACGCCGACGAGCGACGTCGCTACCGTTGTGCCGAGCAAGCCACGAACGAGGAGTGTGCGGAGTTTCGAGAGCATACGAGTGGGTGTCGTGTCGAACGTCAGACCGTCGCTTCCAGCGTCTGTTCGGCCAGTTCGTCGAGCGATTCGAGGTATTCCTCGGCATCGAGGGCGGCCATGCTGCCGGTGCCGGCGGAGGTAATCGCCTGCCGGTAGTTCGGGTCGGCGACGTCGCCGGCCGCGAAAATGCCCTCGACGCCCGTTTCGGCCGTCGGGCGTCCGTCGTCGTCGGTCTCGGGGACGATGTAGCCGTCCGCGTCGAGTTCGACGCCGGTGCCGTCGAGGAACCCGGTGTTCGGCGTGTGGCCGACCCCGTAGAAGATACCACCGACGTCGACGGTCTCCGTCTCGACGTCGATGCCGTCGGCGGCCTTCTCCGTGGGGTAGCCGTCCGGGTGAGAGACGAGCGTCGCGCCGGTGACGCCCTCCTCCTGCGAGCCGTGGATGGTCCGCAGTTCGGTGTTCCAGCGGAACGCGATGTCCTCGTGGTCCATGGCGCGTTCGGCCATGATCTCCGAGGCGCGCAGTTCCTCGCGGCGGTGGACGACCGTCACCGAGTCGGCGAACTTCGTGAGGAAGAGCGCCTCCTCCATCGCGCTGTCGCCGCCGCCGATGACGAGGACGTCGTCGCCGCGGTGGAAGGCCCCGTCACAGGTCGCACACGTCGAGAGGCCGTAGCCCATCAGTGCTTCCTCGTTTTCGGCGCCGACCCAGCGGGCGCTCGCGCCGGTCGCGACGACGAGCGCGCGGGTGCGAACCGTCTCGCCGGTCGACAGCGAGAGCTCGAAGGGGCGGTCATCGAGGTCGACCGCGTCGATGCGGCCGTGCTCGAAGGTCGCTCCGAACCGCTCGGCCTGCTGTTTGCCGCGCTGGATGAGTTCCATCCCGCCGACGCCCTCGGGGAACCCGAGGAAGTTCTCGACGTCGGTGGTCAGCGTCAGCTGGCCGCCGGGCTCGTCGCCCTCGAGGACGAGGGGGTCGAGGTCGGCGCGGGCGGCGTAGACCGCCGCCGAGAGGCCGGCGACCCCGGAGCCGGCGATGACGAGGTCCTGTACGTCGCCGGACATTTATTCGGTGTACTGCTGGATGAGCGACCGCAGCTGGTCTTCGCCCTGTACGCCGACGATGGATTCGGCCTGCTGGCCGTCGGCGAACAGGATCAGCGTGGGCACGCCCTGCACGCCGTAGGCGGCCGCGAGCTGCTGGTTGGCGTCGACGTCGACCTTCGCGACGGTCGCGCCGGTCTCGGCGGCGAGCGTCTTGACGGTCGGTTCGAGCATCTTACAGGGGCCACACCAGTCGGCGTAGAAGTCCGTCAGGACCACGTCGTACTCGTCGACGACGTCGTCGAGGTGTGCCTTCCCGTCGATGTGGACCGGTTCCGTGGGGGTGTCGATGCTTGTGTCGGATGCGGTGTCTGCTGCCATCACCTCTCCGTAGGCACCGGCGGTAATTAAGGGTTTTGGGTAATATGTACAATACCATGAAAACAGCAGAGGCGACTGGTCTTATGTCAGGGCGGAAAGCGAGGAGAGACGGGAGCGGAGAAAGGAGAGCGGAGAAAGCGCGGCCGGGCGGAGCAGTTAGCTCCCGAGGGACGGCGCGGATGCGTCCTGCTCGTCGTATTTGGCCTCGAACTCCTGGATGAGCTGGCCCATCTTGGCGTACCAGTCGTTGAGGAGCCGCTGCATGTCGTCGGCGATCTTCGCGGGGTCGGTCGGCTTGTAGACGTGGTAGTACCCGCCCTGATCGTAGTTCACCTGCTCCTTCTGGATGAAACCGGCCTGCAGGAGCCGCTGCACCGCTCGGTACGCGGTCGACCGTTCGCGGTCGACCTTCTCGGCGATCTCGTCGATGGTCAGCGGCTCTTCGGTCTTGACCAGTTGCTGAAATATCTCTTTATCGAGCTGTTTGAGCCCGTGGAAACACTCGAGGAGCCCCTCACACACCATGTCCCGCTGGAGTTGTTCGGACATCGAATCCGGCATTATTATCGGTTTATCGTAGGTACTGTGCGGTTAAAAGATTTTTGCACGGATTGCACAATCGCGTGGCGAACCGAGAATAGCAACGGCGCCAAAGCACGAGTGCCGTGCCGTCCAATCGGGGGGACTACACGGTGGTCGGGTGGGATAAACGCACGTCGGAACGCGAGCGAGGGGCGTTTCGGCGTGCGAAGGAATCAGTCCGCGACGGTTGCTTGCTGTCCTTTCGTCGTGCGCAGCGCGGAGATCGTCGTGTAGATGATCGCCGCGGCGACGAGGACAGCCGCGCCGAGGACGAGTCCCAGCCCGACGGTCTCGAGGGTCGAGTTACCGATGTAGGAGCCGACCTCGCCGACGCCGACCGCGATGGAGCCGACCAGCAGCATGCCGCCGAAGTAGATCTTGATACCGTCGGATTCGACGACGGCGGTCGCGGCGGAACCGATACGGGCACCGAGTGCGCTACCGAACAGCAGCGGGACGACGATACCGAGGTTGACGCCGCCACCCTGTCCGTAGAGGTAGCTCCCGAGACCGCCGGAGAAGACGATCTCGAAGAGGTCCGTCCCGACGGCCACGGGCACCGGGACGCCGATGGCGTACATCATCGCGGGCATCCGGATGAAGCCGCCACCGACGCCGAGGAAGCCCGACAGAACGCCGGTCGCGAAGGCGACGGCCGTGATGACCCACGCCGAAACGCGGACGTCACCGCGGAGCGTCACCATCGGCGGGATGCGCACTGTCTGCTGGATCGTCTTGGCGATTTCAGGGATCTCGTACTCGCTGAGGTCCTTGTCGGGGTCGGCGGCCTCGTGCTCAAGGCCGCCGCCTTCGCCCTTGAGGGCGTCGCGGGTGACCATCGCTCCGACCCCACCGAGCAGGACGACGTACACGACACTGATGACGCCACCGGCGAGTCCCAGCGATTGGAGGTAGTAGACGCTGGCGCGTCCGACCTCGATACCGATGGTCGTCCCGGTGATCATGATAATGCCGAGCTTGTAGTCGACCTGTCCAAGGTCGCGGTGTTTCAGGGTCGCGATGACGGCCGTCCCGAAGACGAACGCCATCCCGCTACCGACGGCGACCGATGGCTCGTAGTCGAGCATCAGCAGGGCCGGCGTAACGAGGAACGATCCGCCCATACCGAAGAACCCGAACAGGATACCCACGACGAGGCCGAACCCGACGAACAGGGCCAGCATCTCGGGGCTCGAGTTCAGGATTCCGAGCCCGCTGAGCACGCTATTGAGCATCCTCTTCACCTCCCATTAGGAGTTTCATCAGGTGGGGTCCGAAGAGCCGTTCGAGACCACCGTAGCCCACGTAGAGCACGATCGCTTCCAGCAGAATCGTGCCGATTATCAGGGCCGTCTCCGGGTCCCACGTCGGTACTTCTAGTCCTGCCATTGTTTCTCACTTCGATAGTCGAACGCGGTAATTCGGTGTTGCCACATTTCTGTTCAATATCCCCTATCCGACCGACTCCTATAACGGTTTTGGAAGTACCGTACAATACTATATTCCCATAACCTTCCCGAGAGTACCAATAACTTATGCGGAGGTTACGGCCCGCAGGGACTGAGCATCCGCTGGCGTCCGTAGCGGCCCATCCAGCACCGACCGGGACGGTTCGCGGGCGCGGGTCGGCCATCGACCTACCAGTCGGCGAACAAAACCGTATTGTCGAACCGTGTCGAACCGCCACACATGAGGGCGCTGTGTGCGACGGACCTCTCGGCCGCCAGCGAGGCGGCAATCGAAAACGAGACCTGCCTCGAGTGTCTGGGCCGCATCGGCGTCGACACGATTCATCTCGTGACGGTCGTGCCGTCGAACATCCACCACGGGATGCCGGGCGTGAACTTCGACGAGCGACGCCGTCAGGGGTTGGACCGCTACCGGAACGTGATAGAGGCCGCCGGGTTCGGCCTCGAAACCCACGTCGTTCGCGGGGCGCCCTATCGCCGTATCAACGGCATCGCCGAAACCGAACGGGCCGACCTCTCGGTCGTCGCCTCGCGGGGCCAGAGCCCGCTGGAGAACCGCATCATCGGCTCGACCGCCCGCAACCTCGCGCGGACGACCGTCGTCCCGCTGCTGGTCAACCGCGTCGAGCGGGCGACCGACGACCCCGACGTTCTCCGCGAACACCTCTTTCAGCGAATCCTCTTCGCGACGGACTTCTCGGAGAACGCCGAACGCGCGTTCGACGCCTTCTCGTATCTCCGTCATGCGGCCGAGGAGGCGACGCTCGTCCACGTCCGGTCGCCGAAAGACGAGGGGGCCGACGCCGAGGCCGACCCGCGCGAGCGGCTGGCCGAGCGTGCGGAGACGCTGGAGAACTGGGACATCGAGACGCGAATCGAGGTCCGGCAGGGCGACCCCGCCGACGAGATACTCGCCGTCGAGGAGGCGGTGACACCGTCGATGGTGCTGGTCGGCTCGCGGGGGCGAAGCCGCATCCGACGGCTCCTGTTGGGCAGCGTCTCTGAGGAAATCGTCGCGCGAGCGGCGGGCAACGTCTTCCTCGTCCCGCCGCCGCGGGCGGTTTAGGAGACGAACGGCAGCAGGGCGGCCACGCCGTAGCCGAGCGCCAGCGCCAACACGAGCGAGCCCACCCACGCGCCGACGGTCTTGAGTATCTTGTCGGAGTCGATGGCATCGCCGCCGCCGACCGCGGCCCCACTGCCGATGATGGCGCTGACGACGATCTCGTTGAACGAGACGGGCACGCCGAGCAGGACCGCCGTCTGAGCGATGAGGAAGGACGGCACCAGCGCGGCGATGGAGCGGCGCGGTCCCAGCGACGAGTAGTCCTGCGACAGCGACTTTATCATCCGGGGGGCACCCGTCCACGAGCCGACGAGGATGCCGAGGCCACCGCCGACGAGGACGGCCGTCACGGGAATCATCCCCACGTCGTCCAGCAGCGGCAACAGCGGGCCGACCGCGAGGCCGACCTGACTCCCGCCCGCGGAGAAGGCCACAAGCGACCCGAGCGCCAGCAGGACCCGCCGCAGGCCACCGCTCATGTCACGTGCGATGTCCCACGAGACGAAGGCGGCGACCGACGCCGCGGCGAGTAGCGAGACGGCGACCGGCACCGCGAGGCCGTCGACCCCGAGCGTCCGCCCGACGAGGCCGGCGAGCGAGCCCATCGAGCTCCCGGGGCCGAGATAGGCGAAGTTGACGTTCGCCAGCACGGCCCCCACGAGGCCGGCGAGCAGGGCGACGCTGTACCGTTCGGGAACGTCGGCCCGCGGGAGGACGCTCGCGATGCCGTAGGCGAGGCCGCCACCGACGAAGGGCGTCAGCACCCAGACGGTGCCAATTTGGAGGTACTTCGGCCAGACGGGCGTGCCGCCGAGGGCGAGGCCGACGCCGATGACCGACCCGGTCACCGTGAAGGCCGTTGCGATGGGATAGCCGGTCTTGATGCCGAAGGCCATGAGGCCGGCGCCGATGAGCAGGACGGCGATGACGCCCGAGGCCGGGAGGCTGACCCCGCCGATGAGGCCGCGGCCGACGGCTTCGGAGACGTTGGCGCCCTGTACGACCGCGCCGGCGAACCCGAAGATGCCGACGATGAAGGCCGCCCGCATCGTCGAGATGGCGTTGGCGCCGACCGCGGGCGCGAACGGGGTCGCGCCGCTGGAACCGGCACCGATGACCCACGCCATGAACAGACTGGCGAGTCCGGCGATGACGAACAGTGCGATTACGGAGAGTTCCATTTAATGAACGAAAGGTGAAAAAGCGGCTCAGTCAGCGCGCGTGGCCGTCGAACCGGTCTCGGCGGTTCGGCTTCGCCAGTATCCCTGTGCGTACGCGCCGACGAACATGCCGGCGAGCGCCCAGAGGATGGTGACGTTACCGGTGCCGAGGCTGGCGTAGGCCGCGCCGGGACAGATGCCCGAGAGGCCCCAGCCGACACCGAATATCGCGCCACCGATCAGCACGTTCCTGTCGAACGGCTTCAGCCGCCGTTCGTACAGGTCGCCGGTCAGCGGCGCCGTGTCTCGAATCCGCGGCATCACCGCGAAGGCGATGCCGGAGACGATGGCCGCGCCGAACATGACGAACAGCAGTCCGAAGTCCTCGAACTGCAGGAAGTTCAGCACGACCTCCGGCCGCGCCATGTGGCTGAATCCGAGTCCGAACCCGAATATCAGGCCGCCGACGAAGATCAGCGGCTTGAACAGGGGATGACGGTCAGCCATCTATGGGCTCACCCCCAGCGCCGCGACCAGTTGTGCGGTCCCGATAGCGACCAGCAGGAACGTCGCCACGCCGACGATGGACGTCTTGGAGGCCGAGCCGACGCCGCAGACGCCGTGGCCGGACGTACACCCCTTCCCGATTCGGGTGCCGACCCCGACGAGGATGCCACCGAAGAACAGCCGCCACGGCTGGACTTCGGTCAGCCAGAGGGTTATGCCGGCGAGTTCGTAGGTCTGGCCGGTGGTTCCGGGCTCGTAGAGCGACGTCGCGATGACGCCGGACTGGACCGTCGCCGCGAACACCGCGGCACCGAGGATGATGCCGAGGGTGAACACGACGCGCCAGTCGCGGGAGCTCACGTACCGCTGGAACCGCGACTGGTCCGAGACGTACGACAGCGTCGACTCGAGGAACGTGCTCGCGCCGGCCGGGATGCCCGTGCCGACGTAGATCACGACCGCGCCGAGGCCGACCAGCAGGCCGCCGATGGCGTAGCGACTGATCCCGTTGGGGAACAGCTCGGCGGCCAGCTGGAAGACGAGTGGATCAGTCACCATCGGCGGTGTTAGTCACCCGCGAGGGATTCCTGGCTCGCGGCGCAGTTGTTCGGCCCGAGTTCGAGGGTGAACGCCTCGTCGTCGTCGACGGCGTTCTGTCCGAGGTTCGTCGCGATGATGTCCTCGTAGTTGGCCGGGCGGGGCGGCATGTCCGAGAGGATGAGCTCGACGAAGTCGTCTTCGTCCATCGTGAGCGCAGCCATCTCCTCGACGAGGTCGCCGATGGGAGCGGTGTAGGTGCCGTCCGCGGCGGGTTCGGCGGCGTCGCTGAAGTGGGCGCCACCGATGAGCGTCTCGTCGGGCAGCGTCAGGACGCGCTCCTGCAGGGACTCGTAGAGCATCCGCGCGGCGTCGGGGGCGCCGTCGTCGCCCTCTTCGAGGTCGGGGCGGGCGACGCTCTCGATGAACAGCCCGTCGCCGGTCGCCAGCAGGCTGTCGTCGATGAGGTAGGAGGTCATGCCCGTGGTGTGGCCGGGCGTGTAGACGGTCTCGATGGTGGCGTCACCGACTTCGAAGGTGTCGCCGTCCTCGGCCGTGGTCAGCTCGTCGGCGTAGGTGACGCCGCGGTCGACGGCGGCCTCGGGGATGACGCCTTCGACGCCCTCCTCGTCGAGGTTGCGGACGCCGGAGATGTGGTCGGCGTGGATGTGGGTGTCCAGCGCGTACTTCAGTTCGACGCCGAGTTCCTCGGCGTCCTCGAGGTAGCGGTCGGTGAACGCACGCAGGGGGTCGACGATGGCGGCTTCGCCGTCGTCGTAGACGAGGTAGCCGAGACAGCCCGAGGAGGGCCGCTGGTACTGCAGCAGCGTGCCGGCGCCGTCGTAGTCGGTGACCTCGACGGTCTCGTAGATGCTGGCCCAGCCGTTCATGCCGTCCTCGAGGTGGTTGACGTCGTAGCCGCGTTCCGCGAGCGTGCCCGCGACGTACTCGCTGGCGCCGCCCTTCGCACAGAGGACGGTCACTTCGCGGTCGTCAGGGATCTGTTCGAGGACGTCCTCGTCGAGGTCGTCCTCCAGGAACTCGAAGTACGGGATGTTGATCGAGGTGACGTTCTCACCGTCGATGCGCCATTCCTCGTAATCGGACTCCATGCGCGAATCGAGGAGCGTCACGTCCTCGCCGGCATCGATTTTGTCCTTCAGCGCTTCCGGTTCGATCGACTCGACTTCGACGTCGGGAGTCGGGAAATCTTCGGCGTTCATATCGTACACTCGCTTGTATCGGACCGACGTACAAAAGGGTTTGCATAGTAATCCATAAATCACACAATACAGTCTTGGGATTGGAGTTCTATTGATATTTGATACGCGTGCGTTGAGCCCGCCAAGGCCGGTGATTCGCGTCCACCGGGCGGGATAGTTGTTTGTGGTAGGCACAAGAACCAACATTCTTTTAACCACGGACCTGATATTGTGCGATAGCTCCAATACAGACCAACGGAGCAGACAAACCATGAGTGCTGAATACGATATCGCGGAGACGCTCGACGTGAAAGGTGCATCGTGTCCCATGCCGGTCGTGAAGACGAAGACCGCAATCGACGACCTGGCCGAAGGAGAGATACTAGAAGTCCTGGCGACGGACTCCGGTAGCATGAGCGACATCGACGGCTGGGCGTCCGGAACGGACGGCGTCGAGCTCGTCGAACAGGAAGAAGGCGACGGCGTCTACAAACACTACGTCCGCAAGACGGCCTAAACGATGAGTACGGACACACCAGACGCGCCGGCCGACGACACCCCCTCGCGTGCGGAGCTCGCGGCACGCATCGAGGAGTTGGAGGAATCGCTAGCCGAGGCTACCGAGGACGACGGGCAGAAGAAGATGAGCATCATCGCGACGAAGGGGACGCTCGACATGGCGTACCCGCCGCTCATCCTCGCCAGCACGGCCGCCGCGTTCGGGTACGACGTCACGGTCTTCCACACGTTCTGGGGACTGGACATCCTCCACGAGGAGAAGTCCAAGAACCTCCAGTTGAGTTCGGTCGGCAACCCGAGCATGCCCGTCCCGAACATCGTCGGCGCGCTCCCCGGCATGGACCGCATGACGACGAAGATGATGGAGAAGAAGATCGAGGACAACGACACGGCCTCCATCGAGGAACTCCTCGAGACCTCCCTCGACATGGGCGTGGAGTTTCAGGCCTGTCAGATGACTATCGAACTGATGGACTACGACGAGGACGACTTCTACGACGGCGTCACCACCGGCGTCGGCGCGGCGACGGCCCTCGAAGACATGGCCGATGCCGACATCCAGCTCCTCGTCTAACGCTTCGACTCGACGTATCCCGACTGTTCTCCCCCTCTGTCCCATTCATCGTTGCGACGACGGTTTTTAATGGAACCCATCCCCGGACAGCAACAGGTGCTGTCGGCGTGACTCGATACAATACTCACGGCTAACGGAGAAATTATCTCACAACAATTCCTCGATTATTAAAAATTCAATAAGCAACCGATATCATTAGTCGTACGTGATGGATAAGTATTCCTGAGTGGATAATCTAGTTAGAATATCGGAGATTCAACGAGACTAGATGTATTTCACTTCCCCTCTATTCCCATACTGTAAATTCTTATTACTGGGACTCCATTAATTGGCATGGCGTCTGAAAACAAACATCAGACGTTCCTCTATCGTATCATAGATCGACTTGTCGGTGAAGAAAATCTTGTCCAATTTAGAGAGGACTTCAAGTGGATAGTCTATAATAACATGAAAAAATTCAACCGGTGGAACCCATCTCAACAGTATCTACAGAAGGAAACTCTTGCAGCCAAAAATAAAGCCCGTCGGTCAACGTGGGACCGGGTCGGATTCATAATCGGACTTATAACATCCTTATCCGTCTTTTTTCCACTTCCTTCCGCATCTCTTCTTTCGATTACGGGAGTATTTATTAGTCTTCTAACTGCATTACGTCGAGTTACCGTGACAATGCTTCTTTTTGATGACCCATATCGGATTTATAATCATCGTCGGCTGAAATTCGCTTGCGCTTGGAATCGTGCCATGAACGGTTGGACATCGTTATGTGTGATGCCGTTAGGGATTTTAAACACAATTACTCCTGAGAAATATAACATAGGTCTATGGGTGCTTGAGAATGCCGTACAAAATCGATACGACTAGAGGAAGAAGATGGTTACAGTACTGAACCTCATATTGGGATTTAGCACGCCGGACGTGCCGCGTTCTAAGGGCTTCCCAGAATAAAAGAGCCGAACACTTTCCCCTATTTTCACCGGAGAAAGCGCCCGCGTTCAGTCCCACTCGGGGGCGAGGCCCTCGACGAGTCGGTCGATATCCGTCGACGTGTTGACCGCGTGAATCGAGGCGCGAATCGCGTCCGGTTTCGGCAGCGCCCGGACGACGACGTCCGCCTCGGCGAGGCGGTCGACGGTCGCCTCCGGGTCCTCGACGGCGACGGTCACCAGCCCCGATTCGGGCGTCTCGGGGCTCCGAAGGGCGTCGTTCGGCACCGAGTCGACGAACCGGGAAGCCAGCCGCTGGATGCGGCCCTGTATCCGGTCGACGCCGACCTCGTCGATGACGTCGATGGCCTCCCGGAGGGCGACGTGCGGGGCGGGGTTGGCCGACCCGACCTCGAAGCGGCGCGCGCCCGCGGCGAACTCGTAGGGGTCGGCGGTCGGCGTCTCGACGCTTCGGTAGCCCACGGTTCGCGGCGCGAGCGATTCGGCGACCTCGCGGTCGACGTAGAGGAAGCCGCCGCCCCAGAGCCCGAGCAGCCACTTGTGGCCCGCGGCGGCGACGATGTCGGCGTTCCACTCGGCGACGTCCATCGGCATCTGGCCGGGGACCTGTACGGCGTCGACGAGCGTGCGGGCGCCGGCGTCGTGAGCGATATCGACCAGTTCGGCGACCGGTAGCCGCGTGCCGTGGGTCCACGTCACCGCGCTGAAGACCGCCAGTTTCGCGTCCTCGACGGCCTCGGCGAAGTCGGCCGGGTCGACGCGGCCGGCGTCGGTCTCGACGACGCGAACCTCGACGCCGTCCGCTCGGAGCCGCTGCCACGGGAGGATGCCCGCCGGGTGTTCGAGGTCGGTCCGAACGATGACGTCGCCCGGCTGCCAGTCGATGGCGTTGGCGACGGCGTTGATGCCGGCCGTCGTGCTCTCGGTGAGCGCGACCTCGTCGGGCGCGGCGCCGATGAACGAGGCGACGCGCTCGCGGGTGCGGTCGAACGCTTCGAAGGCCGCCCCGTAGGGGTCGTCCCGAACGGGGGCGTGGTACTCGTGTGACTGCTGGAATTCGTTGGCGGCCTCGACGACGTATCGGGGGCTCGGCCCGTGGGCACCGAAGTTCAGGTAGGCGGCCTCCCCAAGTGCGGGCACGTCCGTCCGGAGTTCGGTCGGATTCATCGTGCCTTCGAGGAGGGTTCGGTGAGACGACCGCCGAGCGCGACGGCGGATGCGGACGGAGCCGAATCGAACGGGGCGATACGGTCTCTACCCGTTTCGCGTATAGCCATGTCGGACGATACGTCACGAGTGTTTAATAATTTTGGGTATATTATACAATACTATTTCGACAGGGCACCGAGCACGCTCACCATGACGACTCGAAAAGCGTTGGATGTGGCGGTATCGACGGAACCGAAGGGTCTATGCGGCGGTTTCGGCAGCGCCGTCCGGAGGTTCCTCGGCCGGGAGGCGAACCTCGAAGGTCGCGTCGTCGGGCGAGAGGTCGAGGTCCCCGTCGGCCTGTGAGACCGTCCACTCCAGACACCAGAGTGCCAGTCCTTCGGCGTGGTTGAGGGGCGTCTCCTCGCCGTCCTCAACTGCCCGGACGTCGAGTCGAGGCAGTCCGTCGCCGTCGTCGTCGACACGGAGAGCCACCCGCTCGTCGCCGTCGGCGCCCGGTTCCGCGGTGGTCACCGTGACCTCGACGGTCACCGCCCCGTCGGTGTGGTCGACGATCTGGTCGACGACGTCCGCGACGGCTATCGGCAGCGTCGACGTTGCTTCGGCCGTCGGCAGCGCCTCGTCGGCGTCGACCCTGACGTCCGCCTCCGGGGCCGACGTCTCCACCTCGTCGAGTGCCGGCCGGAGGTACTCCTCGAGCTGGAGGCACGTCGTCTCCTCGTTAGTCTCGGCAATTAGCTGTTTGATTCGCTGGGTGCTCTCGGAGATGTCGACGAGTTCCCACGCGGCCTGCTGGATGGCCTCGAGGTCGTCGGTCACCGCCTCGTCGTCCGTCCGCGAGGTGGCCAGTTCCGCCCGGCCAGTGATGACGTTGACGTCGTTTCTGACGTTGTGCCGAAGGATGCGGTTGAGCACGGTCACCATCGACGACCGCTCTTCGAGGGCCGCGTTCGAGTCTTCGAGTTCCTCCTTGGTCCGCCGTATCTCCTCGATTCGCCGCTGGAGCGTATCCCGCGTCGACGCCAGCGTCCGGTTGAGGTCGCCGAACTCGTCGGGTCGGTCGGTGTCGAACTCGACGTCGTATTCCTCCGCCTCGATGCGTTTCGCCCGTTCGGTCAGCGCCGACAGCGCCCCAGTCACGTCGGCGCCGAGAACCGCCACCACCCCGAGGAGGCCGACCAGCGCGAAGACGGCGATGCCGCCGATCCACGTCCGGGCCTGCCGGAGGATGACGTAGGCTTCGCTTTCCGGCGCGTGCTCGACGACGACCCAGTCGGTGCCGGCCACCGGGGCGTACGCCGCGACGTACGCTTCCGACCTCGACGAGTCGTAGACCGGCGACTCCGTGAACCCGGACTCCCCGCGAAGGCCGCTGCTGACGATGGGCGCCCGGGCGCTTCCCTCGCGGTACTGCGTCAGCGTCGCCGCCCCGTCGTCGGCGAACACGACCGTTCCGTTGGAATCGACGACGCGGGTGAACCCGCCGTCGACGGGGTGTTCGAACCGCTCGAAGACGCCGGCGGTATCGAACTCCACGACGAGCAGTCGCCCCGGCATCGGCCGAATCGGCGTGATGAACCCGACGACGGTCCTGTTGCCGACCCGATACGGCCGCGTCAGTTGTACCGCGTCGAAATCGCGGAACGCGAACCGCTCTTCCCACGGCAGTCCCCGAACCGTCGTCCCCGCCAGTTCGCGGTCGGTACTCGTGGCGACGGTCTGGTTCTGCCGGTCGATGACGTACGCACGGACGATGTGGGCCTCCTCTCGGTTCTCGCGCTGGGCGCGGAGGTACGCCCTGACCGACGTCCGGTTTCCGGTCTCGTAGACGGGGTGTTCCGAGAGGACCCGCGTCACCAGTCGGTTCTGACCGTTCCACTCGTCGAGTTCCTCGGCCTCGGCGGTGGCGGCACTCGCCATCGACTGCTCGACGTTCTCCTCGATGAGCGCACCGACCTGCACGTACAGGCCGACAGTAACGAGGCTGATGACCACGAACACCGCCAACAGCGCCGCGGCCAGTTTCCACCGGAACGAGGACCGCACGGCGTCGACGACCCGCCCGACGACGGGAATCGACGACGGCGACTTACGCATCGCGTCCCTCCAGCGACCGCAGATGCGCCTTCGCGACCGCGTTCGGGTGGCGCTCGTCGATGAGGACGCGGCGGTTGAGCCGTCGCATCGTCGCCTCGTCGAGCGATTCGACGACGGGCGTCAGCACCTCGAGGATACGCGGCCGCGCCTCGACGGTCGGGGTGTGGGCCGTCGGCATCGGTTGATACGGGAGGAAGTAGTCCCGGTCGTCGTCGAGGACAACGAACGATGGGCGTTCGAGTTGCGGGTCCGTAGCGAACCCGCTGGCGAGCCGGATATCCGCTCGCTTCAGCAGTTCGTAGGTCAGTCCGGTGGACGTGACGACGAACGGCTCCGATTCGAGCGCGGTTTTCGCGTCCGCGCCGACGCCGTAGTAGTCGAGCAGGCCGTTCCAGCCGTCCTGTCGGTGGTAGAACTCCTCGTTGACCGCGACGCCGAGGGCGGCCTCGCCGTCGAGATACTCGGCCAGACCGCCCAGCGTCGTGACGCCGGTTTCCTCGACCCACGTCCGGTCGGCGACGACGACGTACTCGTTCGAGAAGGCGGCCGGCTCCGCCGTGTGAATCCCCCGTGTTTCCGCGTCGGCCCGGACCTGCTCGTAGAGCCGGTCGGGGTCGGTCACCCGCTCGTCGTGCCGGGGCGGGAGTTGCGCCCACGCCGTCCCCGTATACTCCCAGTAGAGGTCCTTGTCGCCGCTGGCCGTCGCCTCCCAGTTGGCAAGCGAGTCACCGGAGCCGATGCCGTCTATCGCCCGCACCCCATCGACCGTTCGGAGGCGCTCGTAGGCGAGATAGCCCAGAATTCGCTGTTCGGTAAACGGCTTCGACCCGACGTGAACCGGCGTTTTCGCCCCTTCGGACCCGGACGCGACGGGGTTCGAACAGCCGCTTAGCAGGGCCGCGGTGAGCGCCCCTCCGACACGCCCGGCCCGCCTGAGATACCGCCGACGCGTGGAGGGCATATATCAACGTGTGACGACGCGATGGATATATACCTTGGCTCGCTGAGAGAAATCGTCCGTCGGCGACCCACGGCGGGCGGCGAACGGCGACCAACCCGAGACGGACGGCCGCCTACGACTCGGTGCCGTCGGCCCGCGAGCGGCCGATGGCCGCCGCGATGGAGAGCAGATACCCGAGCCCATGCTGGACGTCCGGGTCCCGCGAGGCCTTCACCAGCCCGAGGGGGCCGACCTTCTCCGGCGGCTCGCTTTCGGCGTCACCGACGCCCTCCATGACCGTCTGGAGGCCGCTCCGGGCGTCCTCGTCGGCCGCCGTCTCGGCGACCTCGCCGAGCGACGAACCCGTCTTGGCGAGCGACCGGACCATCTCGTCGTCGAGTGCGGCGGTCAGCAGCGAGGCGACCTCCGCGAGTTCGACCAGTTCGTCGAGCGAGCCGGACCGCTGGAGGACGACCAGCGATTCCAGCGCCTCCTGCAGTTCCGCGCCGTTCTGGCCGACCGACTCGGCCAGCCCGACGGTGTCGTCGGTCGCGAGACCGTCGGCGGATTCGGCCAGCGTCGCCGTCGTGTCGGCCATCTCGCGGACCATCTCGTCGGTGAGGGCGCCCTCGCCGAGCGCGAGCACGTCGAGCAACTCGTTGACGGCGTCCAGTCTGCGGACGAACTCGGCGACTTCGTCGGGGTTCTCGGCGATGGCCTCCTCGAGTTCGGTCCCGTCGAGGGGCCTCTCCTCGGAAGCGGCCTCCGCTGTGGACGTTTCCTCGGACATGGTCAGAGCAACCCCTTCGCGGTGAGCCAGTAGGATTCGTTGTACGCGAGTTTCGACCAGTGGAGCTTCTGGGACGGCGGCGCTGGCGACGGCGGGTTCTCGTAGTCGAACTCGACGAACGAGGCCGCGTCCATGCCGGTCTCGATGAAACACAGCGTCTTGCCGTCGTAGGTCGCTGTGGCCGGCCGGCCGCGAATCTCGCTGGCGAGTCGCTGGCCGACGACGCCCGCCTGATAGTGGGCGACGCTGCCGGCGTTCGGCACGCCCGTATCGGCCGTGTCACCGAGCGCGTAGACGTTCTCCGCGGCCTCGGCTTCGAGGGTGTGTTTGTCGACGTCGACCCAGCCGTTGTCGCCGAGGCCCGCCTCCTCGACGAGGTCGATACCGCGGTGGGGCGGAATCGATACGAGGAGGTCGTAGTCGATATCAGACCCCTCCATCGAGGTGATGATGTCCGCTTCGGGGTCGATTTCCTCGGCGTTGAAGAACGTCTCGACGTTGATGTCGCGGTCCTCCATGATGGGCTGTGCCCACTCGGCGATGTGGGGGTTGCCGTGGACCCGCTGAATCGGGTAGGTGTAGGTGATATCGACGTCCTCGCGGAGGCCGCGCTCTCTGAACCAGTCGTCGGCCATGAACACGAACTCCAGCGGCGCGGCCGGGCACATGTGCGGCGTCCCGATGACGCTCAACACGAGGTGGCCCTCGGTGAAGGAGAGCAGTTCCTCGCGGAGCGTCTCGGCGCCCGATTCGCTGTAGTAGTTGTGACCGGCGTCTTCGAGGCCAGGAATCTCCTCGGGCGCGAGCGTCGACCCGGTCGCGAGGACGAGGTGGTCGTACTCGAGCGAGCGGCCCTCGCGACACCGGAGCCGCTGGGCGTCCGTGTCGATGTCGGTCACGCGGTCGATGCGGAGGTCGATGCGGTCGTCGACGAGTTCGGAAAGCGGCCGGCGGCCGTCCTCGGGTTCGCGCTGGCCGAACGGGACGTACAGCCAGACCGGCTTATAAACGTGGTCGGGGTCGTCGTTGACTAGCGTGACGCGGACCTCGCCGGAATCCAGTTCGGTATCGAGGCGGTCGGCGAGGTCGTTGGCCAGCACGGTCCCGCCGGTCCCGCCACCGAGGATGACGACGTGTTCGGTCATGCTTTCTCCACGTAGAACTCGTAGTGGTCCTCCAGTTCCTCGACGGCGAGGAGTTCGTTGCCGGCCTCCTCGGCCCACTCGGAGACGTCGGTCAGCGACTGTTCGTTGTCGCTCAACAGTCGCACGACGTCGCCGGACTCCACGTCCCGGATCTTGCCGATGAGGTCCATCAGCGGGCCGGGGCAGGCGGCGCCACGGGCGTCGACGGTCGCGGTTGGTTCGATATCGGTTTCGGCCATTGGTACGGGTGAACCTTCGGGAGGGACGTATTAATATTGTGCTCTGATTCCAAGATAGTGAAACACCGGTTCGTGGGTCAGGCCACGACCCCGAAGGCGAGGAAACGGCCGCGCTACCGCTCGAAGCAGAGCGCGTAGTGGTAGGGCGGCAACTCGACGCGACGGACGGTCGAAAACGGGGCGGCGTCCTCGACGACGGCCCGCGTCTCCGAGGGCGACACCCGGAGTTCGGTCGGTGGCCCGCGCGGTTCGCCCATCACGGTCGTCTCGGTGCGCGGGCGGTCCTGCCAGTTGACGACGAGGAACCGTCCGCCGGGGGCGAGCGCCTCGAACGCCTCCGCGGCGAAGGCCGCGGGGTCGTCGATTCCGTGGAACGTGTTCGCCAGCAGGACCGTATCGACGGCCTCGGGCAGGCCGTCCGTCAGTGCCCGCGCGTCACAGCAGCGTGGGTCGACGTTGTCGATGCCCTGTCGGTCGGCGAGGGTCTCCAGTTCCGCGAGTAGGGCCTCGTCGAGGTCGATGGCGTACACCGTTCCGGGGGCGGTTATCAGGGCCGCCGGGAGCGCGAAGTAGCCGTTGCCGGACCCGACCTCGGCGAGCGATTCGCCCGCCTCGACGCCGAGTCGGCGCAACGTCTCCCCGGGCGTCGGCCATAGCCGACCCCACCAGTCCCAGTCGGGTTGGCCCGTGTTCTGGAATCGCACCATCCTACCGCGCCGGGCAGGTATCGACACCGAGGATGCGGTAGATGAGACACATCCGGGTCAGGGCGGTCCCGACGAGGACGCCCCCGACGACGATGGCGATCAGGGCGACGGTGTAGCCGAGTTCCACGACGCCGGCGAAGTTCGCGAGGCCGAGCGCCGCCAGTATCACGCCCGCCACGAGTCGAACGGTCCGGTCGGTCGAGCCAATATTGGTCTCCATACCCAATATTACGCCCCATCTGTATTTAAGTACTTGTGGCGATTCCCACGGACGGGGACCGTCCGTCAGCCCGTCGCTCGATACGCTGTCACCGAATCGCGCTCGCCAGCGCCGCCGGGAGGCGGGCGTAGACGGTCGCGTTGCCGACGAGGGCGTCGACCGTCGTGTACTCGTCGACGGCGTGGACCGTGTCGGTCCCGAAGGCGAACTCGACGGTCGGAATTTCAGCGTTTCTGAGTTTCTTCGCGTCGCCGCCGCCGGTCGCGCTTCGTCGGTAGACCCGCTCGCCTGCCACGTCCTCGGCGGTCGCGGCGACGGCTTCGACCAGCGGGCTATCGAGGGGTTCGGCCGTCCCGACGCTCCAGGAGACGTCGGCGATGGTGACACCCTCGCAGTCGGCGGCACACGCCCGTATCTCCGAGAGCATCTCCGGCGTCTCGACGCCCGCCGTCAGCCGGATGTCGATTTCGGCGCGGGCCGACTGCGGAACGCTGTTGATGGCCTCGCCGCCCTCGATGGTCCCCAGATTGATGGAGGGCGACGTGAACAGCTTTCGGGCCTCGGTTTCGCCCATCATCGGCGCGTAGTAGTCGACCGACTCCTCGATGATGGGCGCCATCGTGGTATCGAACTCGAACGTTCGGGTGCCGAATCGCTCGCGAAGCGTCTCGATGCCCTCGTAGAGGCGGTCGATGGCGTTCTCGCCGAGCATCGGTCGCGACCCGTGGGCGGCCTCCCCGCGAGCCTCGAGGGTCAACCAGATGCTGCCGCGGTCGGCGACCGTCACCGAGTGGCGGCCCTCCTCGCAGGTCGGTTCCCCGATGACGCAGGCGTCGGCAGCGAGGCGGTCGGCCTCCAGAAGCGCCGGCAGGCCGGCGTCGCCGCCGACCTCCTCGTCGCTGACGAACGCGAAGGCGAGGTCGAGCGGCGGGGTCGTTCCGGGTTCGGCGTAGGCCTCGATGACCAGCAGCATCGCGGCGACGGCGCCCTTCATGTCGGTCGCGCCGCGGCCGTAGACGCGGTCGTCGACGCGTTCCCCGAGCGGGTCGTGGCTCCAGGCGTCGGCGTCGAACGGCACCGTATCCAGATGGCCGTTGTAGAGGAGCGTTCCGTCGCCGGCCCCCTCGACGGTGACAAGCAGGTTCGGTTTCGCCGGGTCGACGGCGAACCGTTCGACCTCGACGGGAAGCGGGGCGAGTTGTGCCTCCAGCAGGTCGACGATTTCGTGGGTCGACCCCGGCGGGTTCGCCGTATCGACCGACAGCAACTCGAGCGTGCGTTCAATCAGTTCGTCGCGACGGTTCGCAACGGACTCCGCGGGGGCGTCGGCGGCCATCGTCAGTCGCGGTTCTCCCCGGTGCCGTCGTGGTTCGCCTCGCTGTCCGCGTTCGTTCCGGCCGGGTCGCCGACGACGAACGTATCTCGCATGTCCCACCGTTCGGCTGGAATCGGGAAAAGGATTCGCTGCAAACGGCTGCTTTCACCGAATCGAGCGCCCGAACCGCCGATGGCGTCGAGCAAAACGGGGGCCCGACCCATCGATGACAGTGGGTGTACGAACGGCAATTTTCAGGAGCGGGGGTCTGCCCAGTCATTAACGAGGGTCGCGTTCGTAGTGAGCCCAACGAGCATGAGTGACAATCCGGTCGCAGGCGACCACGGGAGAGCGTGACCGTGTCCGACGGAATTCGTCGTCTCCCGGCGTTTACCGCACTCAGTGGGCAGGCGGTACTCGACGGCCACCGGAAGGGAGCCAGTATCCAACTCGACGAGACATATTTCGCCGGCCAGATACGGGCGCTACAGGCGGACGAGTTCCCACCCGGTGAGCGACGACTAGCCGCCCTGCGAGACTCCAGGGAGACCTACGAGAGCATCGACGTGGAGGTCGAATCGCTCACCGAACAGCACCTCTGGGACGCCTCGCGTCGGTTCCGTCGACGATTGAGAACCGTTCCGGAAGTGGCGCATCTCGACCGGCATTTCCCGGGTCACTGTTTCGTCGTCCCCGAGTGGCTACGGACTGACAACCGTCTCCATTACGGCGCTCGCGTCTACCTCTTCCGGGAAGATGACGCCCCGACGCCGGAGACGGTTATGCAGGAGAACATCGCGGCGGTCGTAGCGGATTCCTTCGGGGACTTCGAGCGGTATCAGGGCCGCTTGCACGGCTATCCCGACTGCTGTATCGACTTCTATCAGGACCGGTCCCCGGACTCGCCCGCACCGGAGTGGCAGGCCATCGCCCCGTTTGCCGACCGGATAGACGAGGACGCGCTCGGAGCAGGCCCAGCCGGGTCGATAGACGATGTGGTTCCGGCGTTTCCCGATACCGAGGCGGAATACGCGTTCTTCGCCAGGGAGTTCTTCCCCGAACCGGGGTGTGAGACGGCCCGAACCAAGGGCCGAGCGGTGTACGATACCCTCGCCGCAGTCGTCGACGAACGGCTCGTCGAGGACTACTTCAAACTCACGTTCGGGTTCAACTATCTCGTCGCGCAGGCCGTTCACACCGGCGGTAACCGCCGTCCAACCCCGGGAGACCTCGGACGGGAGGACCTCCTCTTTTATGCGCCGTTGGGCGAGTTGACCACGCTGCCCCGCTATTCCTGAAGCCGGGGCGTAACAGCCGAACGCGTCCACCAGGACGCCGGCATAACCCTACATAAATTATCAAATGAGAATTATTTCCGATGAACATTTCCGATTATACGCGGATACAATCCGTCTTTCGCCACTTTCTGAATGTTCAGAAAGGGCGACAATATATGCGCATTGAGAACAATAGTCTAGTGCTATGGAACGATTGCCACGTGGTAAGGGAAAGCGACGTACGGTCCTCAAATCGATTGCCACGCTTTCGGCGGTGGGCGTCGCCGGGTTGGCGGGCTGTACCGGCGACGACGGGAACGGAAACGGAAACGGTGCGGACACGATTCCGGGGAGCGACTATCCGGCGGTCGACGAGTGGATGACCGAAACGGACGTCGGTGATGCGGCGAATAATTACGATGGGGAGATCATGGATCTCCGTGAGGAGAGCGATGTGTCGATAGACGTCGGAGCCGGGGACGACGGGTTAGCGTACGGACCATCCGCGGTAGCTGTTTCGTCCGGAACCGAGGTACTCTGGGAGTGGACCGGTGAGGGCGGAGCCCACAACATCGAGGCCGAACCGGACGATCAGATCGGCGAATCCGACTACGAGTTCAGTTCCGGTGAAGCAGTTGATGGAGCCGATAACGAGTACTCGCACACGTTCGACGAGTCCGGCATCGCACTCTACCACTGTGAACCACATCTGTCGCTCGGCATGAAGGGCTCTATCGTCATCGACTGAGGCGGGTTCGACGCCTATTCCGCTCCGGCGATTCGTCCACCTCGGACGCGATTGCTCGGCGGTGGCGTCCGGCGGGATACGGCGGGACCCGCGGGTCGTCCCGGCCGGTGAGAAACGGCCGAAAGCATAGAACCGACGAACTGCTAGACACGGATATGAGCACGGACTGGATGGCCGAGATTCAGGCGGACCGTGAGGCGAAAGACGAGTACTTCGGGACGAACCCCCACTCGCCGATACCGGCGGCCGAGCGGGACGGCTTCGAGGGGCTTTCCTACTACCCCATCGACGAGTCGTATCGGTTCGAACTCCCGTTGCACGAGTACGACGACAGGGAGTCGGTGACCGTCGGCACCAGCACCGACGGCGAGCGGGACTACCTCCGGTGGGGGCAGTTCCGGTTCGAGGTCAACGGCGAGGAAGTCACCCTCGAAGCCTACAAGAGCGACCCCGACGACGAGCGGCTCTGGGTGCCCTTCCGCGATGCAACCAGCGGCGAGGAGACCTACGGCGCCGGCCGCTATCTCGACCTCGAACCCGAGAGCCACCGAACCGACGACGGAACGTGGGTTCTCGATTTCAACGAGGCCTACAATCCGACCTGTGCCTACTCCGACGAGTACGAGTGTCCGCTCCCGCCGACCGAAAACTGGCTCGACGTGCGAATCGAAGCCGGCGAAAAGGCGTACCACTAGACGCGACCGTTCGAAGCGCGCGGTTCACTCGTCGTCGGGCGAGGCCAGCAGGTCCGCCTCGTGTGCCGCGACGGCCTCGACGACCGTCTCGGCGTCCTCCTCGGGGACGTCGAACGCGTCGAGGCTCTCGTAGAGGAGGTCGACCGCCCGCTGGATGTGGTCGGGCGTAAACGGGACGTGGAGGTGTGCCTCACGAACCGGAGCCGCGTCGTAGGACTCCGGCCCGCCGGCCGCCTCACAGAGGAAGTCCGTCTGCGTCTTTCGGAGCCCCTCCATGTCGGCGTCTTCGAAGAACGGTCCCAACTCATCGTCGGCTACCAGCCGGTCGTAGAAGTCGTCGACGACCGCCCGGATGCCGTCGCGGCCGCCGAGCCGGTCGTACAGTGTCGTGTCACTCATAGCGAATCGTAGGCGTCGTGTGCGTCGATGGGGTTCCGCGACCGCCGAACCCACACTACCGTACGATAGAGGGATTCGCGTACAAGAATCCCCCGCCGGTTCCCAGTTTCCGAAACACGTCCGGCCCCAGAGCCCGCTTCGGCCCCTCAACAGCGCCCACAACGTCGCCGCTGATAGACGAGCAGCCCGGCGAAGGCGACGACGCTCACGGTGCCGAGAAGGGGCCGAAGCGGGTCGAAGTAGGTCATCAGCGCCGACGAACTGAACAGCGCGAGCAACACCGCGTTACAGATGGGACAGCCGAAGGCGAGGAAGCCGCCGACGATGCCGCCGGCCGCAAAGCGGTCCCCGATGGGGTCGTCGGTCAGCGACCGCTGGTAGACGAACGCCGCGGCGAAGGCGGCAGTCGCGACGAGGAAGACGTAATCGGCCGGCGTGCGCTCGACCATGCGAACGTAGATTGGGTTCGGGAGGAGGCCCGTCACGACCCCGAAAAGCAGGAACGCGCCGATACCGACGCCGAGGCTTCTGAGGAGACGCCACTGGCGGCCCGAGCGGTCGGCGTCCGTCACGAGAGGAGCCCCCCGTCGATGGAACAGGTCCGTGGGTCGCCGGTCCGACCGAGGAAGACGACCAGAAGGAGGATGCCGCCGAGTCGGAGGAGGTTCCCCTCGAAGGGGAGGGCCGCCATCGCGCCGACGAAGCCCAACGCGCCGAGGACGCCGGCGCCACAGCTCGCACAGCCGGCGGCCAGAAAGCCCGGAAGGATACCGAGGGCCGTCGAGGCGCTCCGTCGGCAGGCCCGACGGAAGAGGGTAACGGCGTTCGTCACGGCCACGCCCGTCAACAGCGCGTAGGCCGCGACGAGGCCGAGACCGAGCCAGCCGACGCTCAGATACGTCTCCCGAGTGAGCGAGGCGACGGCATAGAAGACGTCCGTCGGGTCCCGCGTCAGAAGCTGTATCGTGAACTGCGGGAACGTACTCAACACCAACAGCGCGTAGGTCAGCACCGCGACGGCACCCGCGACCAGCAGTCGGCCGTTCGACGTGAGCGGATAGCCGAGCGCCGACGCGAGGTCGCGGGCCCACGCCGATGACAGACGCGTCTCGGTCATGCCTGTCGAACCTGCTCGATGGCGCTCTCGAAGTTCTCGTAGGGGTGGGCGCCGACGAGTTTGCCCGCCGCCTCCGAGTCACGATTGTAGATGACGAACCCCGGCGTGCCCTGTATCCCCGCCGACTGCGCGATTTCGAGGTTCGGGTCGATGGAGGCGCGGATGTCCTCGCCGCGGTTCTGCCGGCAGGTCTCGACCTCGGAGACGGCGACGCCGTCGGTTCGCTCGGTGACGCCCCGGAAGGTCGCCTCGTCGGCCCAGTCCTTGCCGGATTCGGCCTGTTCGTCGAAGGCCGCCTCGTGCCAGCGCCAGAAGGCGTCCGGGTTGCTGTCGGCGACCTGCGACCAGACACACCGGCCCCAGACGGCCGCCGGCATCGAGTACTCCCCGATGTTGGGATACGAGAGGGTGACGAGTCGCACCTCCCCGGTATCGAGGTAGTTCTCACCGATGTCCGGAAGCGTCTCCGTCTCGAACTTCTTGCAGAAGGGACAGAGGTAATCCGTCCAGTAGTAGATATCGACGGGCGCATCGGATTCGCCGGCGATGGGCCGGCCGGCGAGTTCGACGCCGAGGCCGGTCGTCCCATCGCTCGACTGGGAGGACTCGGGGACGTACGCCGAACTACTCGATTCGGAGCGGGAGGCGAGATACGCGATACCGCCGCCGAAGACGGCCGTCGCTCCGCCGGCGAAGAGGGCCCGTCGCCGGGTAATATTGCTCTTAGTATCCATTTACGTGCAAGAACACCATCGACGTTGATTGGCTTTATGGTTGTTGGCCACCCGATTCGACCGGTACAGTCCGCAACCGTCGGTGTCGGTGTCGAAAGAGTTTTTCTGCGAGCGCCCAATATATTACAGGAATGCCACTCCCTATCGACCCCTCGCAAATCGATCCGGACGAAATCGGTGAAGAACAGACGACCCTCGAGATGGGCCACGAGGAAGCCATCGAACACGTCCGCGAGGCCTTCACGGACGCCGGGTTCGGCATCCCGGTCGAGTTCTCCGTCTCCGAGATGCTCAACGAGAAGGTCGACGCGGGGCGGGACCCCTACTACGTCCTCGGCGCGTGCAACCCCTCGGTCGCCGACCGCGCGCTCGACGCCACCGACAACCGCCTCGGCGCGCTGATGCCCTGCAACGTCGTCGTCTGGGAGGAAGCGCCCGGCCAACAGCGCGTCTACCACGTCTCCATCATGCGCATCGCGCGCCTCCTCGGCATGTCCCCCGACGACGAGGAGATGGCCGACATCATCGCCGAGACCGGCGAACTCGTCGACGACGCCTTCGGGAACCTGTAAATGGGGTATCACACCTTCGACGCCTCCGGTGCCGACCGACTCGAAGACGCGGCCCGACGGTACCGGTTCCTCTCGGCGGAGGAACTGCTCTGGGCCGTCGCCCCCGAGGGGACCGACACCGTCGCCGACCTCGGGAGCGGCACCGGCTTCTATACCGACGAGGTCGCCCCGCACGCCGAACAGGTGTACGCCGTCGACATACAGGAGGAGATGCACGACTACTACCGGGAGAAGGGCCTCCCGGAGAACGTCGAACCCGTGACCAGCGGCGTGGGCGACCTCCCGCTCGCCGACGACGCCCTCGACGCCGCGTTCTCGACGATGACCTACCACGAGTTCGCGAGCGACGAGGCCCTCGCCGAAATCGGCCGCGTGCTGGCGCCCGGCGGACGACTCGCCATCGTCGACTGGGCCGCGACGGGCAGCGGCGAACACGGCCCGCCGGTCGACGAGCGGTTCACCGCCGACGAAGCGACGGCGGCGCTCGGCGACCACGGCTTCGACATCGTCCACGAAGCGGTTCGACCCGAAACGTTCCTCGTAGTCGCCACGCTCGGCGAAGCATAGTCGCCCGACGACCGGGCAGCCCTCAGGCGGGGTCGCGTTCCTCGTCGGCGTCGCGGTCCTGTCGTTGGCGGTCGGCGGCGAGTTCGCGGTCGATGTCGTCCTCGAAGGTCGAGACGGATTCGACGGTGACCACGTTGCCGCCGCCGGGGTCGACGACCATCACCTCCTCGCCTTCGGGAATCTCGCCGTCCATCGCACGGGCCTGATAATAGGGATTGAACCCCCCGCTGTCGAGTTTCACCTCGCCCTCGTTTTTCGTGACCCGCTGTGTGACCCGGCCAGTCTTGCCGCGCAGGGATTTCGAATCCGAGGTCGTGCCGGCGCCCTTGCCGCCGTAGAAATCGAAGTTCCGATAGACGTAGAGGGCAGCACCGCCGGCGGCGATGAGAACCGCCGCCAGCACCAACGGCAGAATCGCCGTCGGAAGGAGGGGACCGACGGCCAATCCGACGAGGCCGGCGGTGAGCAGGGCGAGCCCGATGACGATGAAGTGGGCGCCGGGGGCGAACGCCTCCATGACCATCAGCACCGCTCCGCCGACGACGAGCAGGAACGGCACCGAGTAGCCGAAGAGTTCGGCCATACCCGCCCTAGGGGTCACCGGTGGTTAATGGTTCGGACGGGAGGGGCGACCTCAGCCCAAAAAGAGCCGCGAGATGACGAACACGGCGAAGGCGACGCCCAGCAGGAAGAAGACGGTCCCCTCCAGCGACGGGGTGTCGGCCTCGATGGGACGAGTCTGCTCCTCGGCGGCCGCCTCGCGGTCCTCGAGGTCCGAGAGCGTGTAGGCCCACTCCTCGTCCGCGGCGTCCTCGTCCGACTCGGCGGCGTCCTCGCGGTCGCTCATACCGGCCATAACAGTACCGCGCGCAAATGGTTGTCGGGATACGGCAGGTGTCGTTGGTGGATTTAAAAGGGAAAACGACCGTTACCGAATCTTCGTGCCCGGTTCGGAGTCGCCGTGGGTCGTCAGGAGGTCGGCCTCCTCGCCGGCCGCAAGCAGCATGCCGTTGGACTCGACGCCGAACAGTTCGTTCTTCTCGAGGTTGGCGACGACGACGATGCGCGTTCCGGGCAACTCCTCAAGGTCGTGGAGTTGCTTGATACCGGCGACGATTTGCCGTTCCTCGACGCCGATGTCGACCTGCAGTTTCGCGAGTTTGTCGGCGCCCTCGATGGGTTCGGCCGACAGCACCTCGGCAACGCGGAGGTCGAGGTCCTGGAACGCCTCGAAACTGACCCGTTCGTCGTTGATGGGTTCGATGTCCATGTCCTCGCTCTCGTCGGCGACGTCCTCGTCGCTTTCGGTTTCGTCGTCGGTTTCCTCCTCGGCGGCCGCGATGCTCGCCTCCAGTTGCTCGTTGAGTTCCTCGACGCGGTCGTCCTCGATCTGGCCGAAGAGTTCGTCGGGGTCGTCGAACTCCGCGGGCGGTGCCGCAAGCGCGTCGCCGAGGTCGGCGTCGTGGACCGAACCATCCTCGCCGAGTTGGCTCCAGAGGTCCTCGGCCTTGCCCGGCAGGACGGGTTCCATCAGGACCGCGACGGCCTTCGAAATCTGGACGCAGTCGCGGATGACCTGTGCGGCCTGCTCGGGGTCGTCGTCGGTGAGCTTCCACGGTTCGTGCTGCTGGATGTACTCGTTGCCGAACTTCGCGAGTTCGACGGGCGCGCGACCGAGGCCGCGGACGCGGTAGTCGTTGATGGCCTCACGGAACTCGGCCATCGCCCCCTCGATGCGGTCCCGAACCTCCTCGCTGACGTCGGTGTCGGGCGTGCCGTCGTAGTTCCGCTCGGCGAAGAGCAACGAGCGATAGCAGAAGTTCCCGAGCGTGCCGACGAGTTCGCTGTTGACGCGCTCTTGGAGGCCATCCCACGAGAAGTTCACGTCGGCGGTGAACTCGCTGCCGGTGATGATGTGGTACCGATAGAGGTCGGGATGCAGGCCGGACTCGATGTAGTCGTCGGCCCAGACCGCCCGATTGCGGGACGTCGAGAAGGCCTTGCCCGCGAGGTTGACGAAGCCACAGGCCATGACCGCGCGGGGTTCGTTGTAGTCGGCGCCACGGAGCATCGACGGCCAGAAGACGGTGTGATGCTGGATGATGTCGTGGCCGATGATGTGGACGATGTCGCCGCCGTCGGGGACGGTTCCCGACCCCGACGAGGATCGGCTCGCATCGCTCGCCTCACCACCCTCGGGGGGCGTGCCGTCGCTTTGGTTCTTCCAGGCGGCCTCCCAGTCGAACTCGTCGGTGCCGACCCGCTCGGAGTACTGCTTGGTGGAGGAGACGTACTCGATGGGCGCGTCGACCCACACGTAGAGGACGAGGTCTTCGGCTTCCTCACCCTCGCCGGGGTAGTCGATACCCCAGTCCATATCGCGGGTGATACAGAGGTCCTCGAGTTCGCCCTCTATCCACTCACGCGGCTGGTTCTGGGCGTTCTCGGTGCCCTCGAGTCGGTCGATGAACTCTTTGAGGTACTCCTGGAAGTCCGACAGGCGGAGGAATTTATGAGGGCGGGTGCGGTACTCGGCGGGGTTGCCCGTAATCGTCGAGACGGGGTCTTCGATTTCGCCGGGTTCGAGGTGGCGCTGACAGCCCTCGTCGCATTCGTCGCCGCGGGCCTTCTCGCCGCAGTAGGGACAGGTGCCCTCGACGAAGCGGTCCGGAAGCGGCTGGTCGGTTTCGGCATCCCACGCGACCTCGATTTCCTTCTCGACGATGTGGTCGTTGTCGATCCACGAGCGGACGAACTCCCGTGTCACCTCGGTGTTCGTCTCGTCGTGGGTGTGGCCGTAGTTGTCGAAGTCGACGTTGAACTTCGGGAACGTCTCCTCGTACTGCTCGTGGTATTCGAGGGCGAAGGACTCGGGGTCGACGCCCTCCTCGGCGGCGTTGACGGCGATGGGCGTGCCGTGCATATCCGACCCGCAGACGAAGGCGACGTTCTGGCCGACACGGTCCAGCGCCCGGGAGAAGGCGTCACCGCTGACGTAGGTCCGCAGGTGGCCGACGTGCAGGTCGCCGTTGGCGTACGGCAACCCGCAGGTGACCACCGCGGGCTCGTCGGTAGGGAACTCCTCGTGCATACACGACATGCGGACCGTGGAGGGTAAAACAGTCCCGCTATGGGACGCACCTTCGGGGTTCGAGCGGCGAGGCCCCTACTCGACGGCCGCAAGCGACCCGATTTCGGCCGGTATCGACCCGACGCCGAACCAGCCGTCGGCCTCCCGCCGAAGCAGGAGGCCGCCGGTCGTGCCCGCGTAGACGTCGCCGTTTGCCGCCGCCCACGAGAGGACGAACTCGCCGGGCGCCCCCGCGTATTCGACGGGTTCGAGCGTGTCGCCGCCGTCGGTGGACTCGTAGAGGGCGGCGTCGGTCCCCTTCGGACCGTCCCACGTCGGCGGCGGACCCGCGGTCGCGGCCGCATAGAGGCGGCCCTCGTAGGCGAAGGCCTCGCGGAAGTACCGCCGGTCGAGGTCCCCGTCGAGGCGCGTCCACGACCGGCCCGAATCCCGCGTCCGATAGAGCCCGGTCCCCGTCGAGGCGACCCACTCCTCGGCGTCCTGTACGAGCACGTGATGGACGTCGTCGTGGACGCCGTCGCGGCGCTCGGTCCACGTCTCGCCGCCGTCCTCGCTGAGATGGACGCCGCCGACCTCGACGCCGGCGACGATGCGCTCGCCGCCCGCCGACCGCAGCGCCCGGACGTGGGACTCGTTTCGGTGCCGCGGCGTGTACCACTCCTCGCGGGAGGGAAGGTCCTGAAACGCCTCACACTCGGCCCACGACTCGCCCGCGTCCTCGGAGACGTAGACGTGGGCAGGATGGGTGCCGACGTAGAGCCGTTCGCCGACCGGGGCCTCCAGCACCGAATACACCTCCGGCCGCGGCGTTTCGATGTGGTTCCACGACCGGCCGCCGTCCAGCGACCGATAGAGGCCGCTGCGGGTCGCCGCGTAGACCCGTGGGCCGAACGCCCGAACGCGGAGGACGCGGTCGCAATCGAGAACGCGCACCGGGTCCTCGTCGGCGTCCGGGTCCCCACGGAAGACGCCCGTTCGTGCCCCCAGAATCAGGTTCATGGATGGCCCCAGTACGTGGGGGGCCTTAAGTTTGGACCGTTAGGTGTTCGCGGGAGGAATCGACCCCGTGTGCCGTTCGACTCACGCCAACCGGTCGAGGTCCGAGAGGAACTCCTGTAACATCGGCCGGGTGACGTGGGGCATACAGACGACGCGGGCCTCGCCGTTCTCGGTCGGCGAGATGCGCCAGCCGTGGTCGCGCAACTCGGCGATGAGGTCGCGGGAGAAATCCATCGCGACGATGGGAAGCACGGGCGAGACGACGTCGAAGCCGCGGGAGCGGACCTCGGCGGCCAGCCAGTCGGCGTTGGTCTGGGAGCGCCGATACTGGGCCTCGTAGCCCTCGGGCCACAACTCCTCCATCGCGGCGACGGCGCTTGCGACGCCCGCGCCGCTGCGGGTCCCGGTCAGCGTCACCTGCGAGGTGGATTCCAGATACGGCGTGTCGATGGCGAGTTCGTCCAGCAGTTCCGGGCCGCGGGCCAGCAGGCCGCCCGCGGGGACCGCCGCCTGCCCCATCTTGTGGGGGTCGATGGTCATCGTGTCGATGTCGGCGTCCTCGAAGTTCCACGCGTGGGCCGTGAAGGGAAGGACGAACCCGCCCCACGCGGCGTCGACGTGACAGAGCGCGCCGACGTCGTTGGCCATGTCGGCCAGCGCGGGAATCGGGTCGACGCGGCCGTACTCGGTGGTGCCGGCGACGCCGACGACGAGGACGGTATCCTCGTCGACGAGTTCGGCGACGCCGTCGAGGTTCGCGCGGTAGTCCTCGAGGGGCGCGGTCCGCAACTCGACGCCGAGGATGTCGGCGGCCTTGCGGAACGAGAAGTGCGCGGAGGCCGGCGCGACGAAGTTGGGGTTCCGGGTGTCGGCGCGGTTGCGGGCGATGCGAACCGCCTGGATGTTGGCCTCGGTGCCGCCCGAGGAGATGTAGCCCGCCGCGTCGGGCAGGCCCGCGACCTCCCCGAGCAGGTCGACGGCCTCCCGTTCGAGTTTGGCGACCGTCTCGTAGGTTCCGGGGTCGCCGGGGTTCGTTGCGAGGAAGCGTTCGGCCGCCTCGCGGGCCGACGGATGTGGCTCGGTACACATCGACGACAGCACTCGGCTGAAATCCTGCGGTTCGGCCCGCTGCATACGTATCGGAATTCGTGTCCGGGCTTTTAGCAGTAGCGGTTGCGGATGCCGTCGTACGGGCCGCGCTACGGAGTCGGTCAGAAAGGTCGCGATTCGGGTGCCGCAATCGGGAGCGCGGCGACGTTACCGGACCGAATCCAGCAGCAGTTCCTGCTCCTTCCGCTTGACCTCGTGTTGGACATCACGGACGGCGTCGATGTTCGCCGAGATGGAGGAGACGCCTTCCTCGACGAGGAACTGGACCATCTGCGGCTTGGAGCCGGCCTGTCCGCAAATCGAGGTGTCGATGTCGTGTTCGCGGCAGGTCTCGATGGTGGTGCCGATGAGTTTCAGCACCGCGGGGTGGAGTTCGTCGAAGCGGTCGGCGACGTGCTCGTTGTTGCGGTCCACGGCGAGGGTGTACTGGGTGAGGTCGTTCGTGCCGAAGGAGGCGAAGTCGATGTCCTCGGCGGCCATCTCCTCGATGGTCAGCGCAGAGGCGGGCGTCTCTATCATGACGCCCCAGCGGCGCTTCTCGGGGTCGATACCGACCTCTTCCATCAGGTTCCGGGCCTGCAGGACGTCCTCGGCGTCGTTGACCAGCGGGAACATGATCTCGACGTTGTCGTAGCCCATGTCGAACAGGCGGTTGAACGCCTCCAGTTCGTACTTGAAGACGTCCGGCCGGTCGAGGCTGCGACGGATGCCCCGGTAGCCTAACATCGGGTTGTGCTCGTGGGGTTCGTCCTCGCCGCCTTCGAGTTGCCGGAACTCGTCGGTTGGGGCATCGAGCGTGCGAACGCGAACGGGGCGGGGGTAGAACTCGTCGGCGACGCCGCGGACGCCCTCGACGATCTCGTCGATGTAGGCGTCCTTGCCGTGGTCTTCGAGGTACCGCTCGGGCGTCTTGTTCGTCGAGAGGATCATGTGCTCCGTCCGCAGGAGGCCGACGCCGTCGGCGCCGGTCGCGGCGGCGCGTTCGGCGGCCTCGGGGATGGAGACGTTGACCTTCACTTCGGTCGCCGTCATCGGCTTGACGGGGCTCTGTGGGCGGACCTCCTCGACGGCGTCGGTCTCCTCGTCGGGTTCGACCGACCCCTCGGTAACGGTGCCCTTGTCGCCGTCGATGGTGACGACCTGCCCGTCGCCGAGGATTTCGGTGGCGTTACCGGCGCCGACGACTGCGGGGGCGCCGAGTTCGCGGGCGACGATGGCGGCGTGGCTGGTCATGCCGCCCTCGTCGGTGACGATGCCGCTCGCGCGTTTCATGGCGGGCACCATGTCGGGCGTCGTCATCTCGGTGACGATGATGTCGCCCTCGCCGACCTTATCGAGTTGGTCGAGTTTCCGGACGATGCGGACGGGACCCGAGGAGATGCCCGGCGACGCGCCGAGGCCCTTGACGAGTTGGGTCGCCTCGCCGTTCCCGTCGGCGGTCGCCTCCTCGGCGGCCCCCTCCGAAATCGTCGTGATGGGTCGGGATTGCAGCATGTAGACCTCGCCGTCGACGATGGCCCACTCGATGTCCTGCGGTTCGTCGTAGTGGTTCTCGGCGCGCTCGCCGAGGTCGACCAGTGCCTCTATCTCGTCGTCGTCGAGCACGCGGGCGTTCCGCCGGTCGTCGGGGACCTCCCGTTCGACGGTCTCGCCGGTCTCCTCGTCGCGGAGCATCATCGTCTTCTTGTCGGCGACGGTCGCCTCCAGCACCTCGTCGGTCTCGCGGTCGATGACGTAGTTGTCCGGGGAGACGGACCCGGAGACGACGGCCTCGCCGAGACCCCACGCGGCCTCGATGATGATCTTCGGCTCGCCGGTCGAGGGGTGGGAGGTGAACATGACGCCCGACTTCTCGGCGTCGACCATCTTCTGGACGACGACGGCGATGTCGACGACGTCGTGTTCGAAGCCCTGCTCGTTGCGGTAGTAGATGGCGCGCTGGGTGAACAGCGACGCCCAGCAGCGCTTGACGCGGTCGACGAGGTCCTCACGGGTGATGTTGAGGAACGTCTCCTGCTGTCCGGCGAAGGAGGCGTCCGGAAGGTCCTCGGCGGTCGCGGAGGACCGGACGGCGACGAACGCTTCGCCGTCGTCGAGGTCGTCGTAGGACGCGACGATGTCCTCACGGACCGGTTCGGGCATCTCGGTCTCGAGGATGAGTTCCTTGGCGGTGGCCTCGGCCTCGGCCAGCGCGGCTGAGTCCTCGGAATCGACGTCGACTGCCTCGAACAGCTCCTCGTCGATGCCGGTCTCCTCGATGAACGTTCGGTAGGTCTGCGCGGTGACTACGAAACCGGGCGGAACGGGCAGTCCCGCGGCCGTCATTTCGCCGAGGGATGCGCCCTTGCCGCCGACCGCCCCGAGGTCGTCGGACCCGATTTCGTCCAGCCAGAGTACAGCCATCTTGTACGTGAGTGACCGTCCACACCGCTAAAGAAGGTTCCGAAGCGCGCCTTTCCGACAAGGATTGTCAGGAACGATATCGGGTTGCTAGCGGCCCACACGCGTCGATTCGGCCGACAGCGCCAGTTAGGATGGCGCGCCGCCTACGCCTCGATAATATTGTCCTCGTCGAACTCCGGAACGACGATACTGCCGTCGACGGCCGTCACCGCCCGGCCACCGACCGCGACGGGGTCGCTCCGGGCCCGCACCCGAACCCGCCCCGGCCGGTCGAGGAAGTGGCCCTGCTCGAAGACCATCTCGTCGGGGAACTCCCCGTCGAAGGCCCGGTACTCGCGGAGATACGCGCCGGCCGCCCCCGAGGCCGTCCCCGTCACGGGGTCCTCGTCGACGCCCGCCGCGGGCGCGAACATCCGCGCGTGGAGCGTCGAATCCCGGTCCAGCGCGTCGAATGTGAAGGCGTAGACCCCGGTCACGTCCAGTTCTTCGGTCAGTTCGGCGATGGCGCCCATATCGGGGTCCATGCCCGAGAGGACTTCGAGGAAGTTCACCGGCACCATGAGGAAGCCGAGGCCGGTCGAGGCCGTCGCCAGCGGCATGTCGGCGCCGATGTCGGTCATGGTCGCGGGGTCGACGCCCAGCGCCGCGCCCACCCGCTCGTACTCGAGGTCGACGCGGTTCACCTCGGCGGTATCCTGTGTCATCCAGACCGTTCCCTCCTCGATTTCGATGTCGAGGACGCCGACGTTCGTCTCGAGGGTGTGTTCGCCGTCGTCGAGTCGGCCATCTTCGGCCAGCCACGCGTGGCTGGCGACCGTCGCGTGACCACAGAGGTCGACCTCCTGTGTCGGCGTGAAGTAGCGAACCCGGCGGTCGGCCTCGTCGCTGGGCAGGAGAAACGCGGTTTCGGAGGCGTTGAGTTCGTCGGCGATTGCCTGCATGGCCTCCTCGGACAGTCCGTCGGCGTCAGGAACCAGCCCTGCGGGGTTCCCCGAAAGCGGTTCGTCGGTGAAGGCGTCGACCAAAAGCGTGCGTCGGGTGTCCATACGGGCACGTCTCGCGGACGGTTCTTAAGTCGGGCGCCGTGGTCGGGATTCGGACGGCCGTCACCGACCTGCTACCAGAACGACTCGTGGACAGCACGGCCGGCCTCGTTTTCGACCGGCCCGGCAACCTCACAGTCGAGAATCTCGGCGGCCCGAGTCGCCGGCTCGCCGCCCGTGAACTCGACGACCTCCTCGGCGCTCACGCTGTAGACGACGCGACCGAAGCCCGCGTACCGCATCCCCCCGCTGCACATCGGACAGGGCTCGGTGCTGGTGTACATGACCGTCTCAGCGCGCGTTTCCGGGTCCATCTCGCGCATGGCTCGATAGGCGAGATGGAGTTCCGGATGGCGGCGGATGTCGTCTTCCGTGAGCACGTGATTCGACTCACGCATGACGATTTCGTCGTCCCGGACCAGCACGGAGCCGAACGGTCGGTCCTCGCGCTCGACCGCCTCGCGTGCGAGGGCGATGGCCTCGTGTATGTGGGACTCGTGGTCGAAGGCCTCGAAATCGGGCATGCCGCCCCGTTTCGGCGCCCGAGGCTTAGGCGTTCGGCCGACACGGCGCGTCCGGCCGTGCCGGAGGGATTAATGCCGGGCGCCTCCGATTCCCGGATATGAGCGACCTCCCGGACGAATTCAAATGTACCGTCACCAACTGGGAGTACATCTACGGCCTCTGTCGGAACGTCGCAAATCAGGTCAAGGCGGCCGACTTCGAGCCGGACGTCGTCGTCGCGCTGGCCCGCGGCGGCTGGTTCGCCGGCCGTTGTATCTGTGACTTCCTCGGCCTCAACGACCTGACGAGTCTGAAGATGGAACACTACGTCGGCACCGGCCAGAAGGCCGACGAACCGCAGGTCCGGTACCCCATGCCCGAGGGCAGCGTCGAGGGCAAGGACGTGCTGGTCATCGACGACATCGCCGACACGGGCGGTTCCATCCGCCGGGCCCACGAGTACGTCAACGACCGCGACTGTGCGAACGTCCGGACCGCGACCCTCCAGTTGCTCCAGACCAGCGAGTTCGAACCCGAGTTCGTCGGCGAGCGCCTTGAGGAGTGGACGTGGGTCGTCTACCCCTGGAACTTCATCGAGGACATGATCGACCTCATCAGCGGCGTCATGGAGAAGGCCGACCAGGAGACGTTCACCAAGGCCGACATCCGCCATTTCCTCTCGGAGTATCACCGCGTCGAGCGCATCGAGATGGAAATCGCCCAGCCGAACCGCCTCGACGAGGTACTCGACGAGATGGAGCGCCGCAACGTCGCCGAAGCCGCCGGCGAGGGACGCTGGCGACTCGCGTAGCGTGACCGCCGAACCGACCGATGCGGCCATCGAGGCGCTGGCAAGCGCCTACGATTTAAAAGACGAGGGGCGAACGGGGTGGCAACTCCGTGGCATCGAGCGTCCGGAATCGGTCGCCGCCCATTCGTGGGGCGTGAGCCTGCTCGTCGTCCGCTTCTGTCCGTCGGACCTCGACCGCGAGCGCGCGCTCGAACTCGCGGCCGTCCACGACGTCGCCGAGGCCGAGGTCGGCGACATCGCGACCAGAGCCGAGACGGACGCCCAAACCGTCGACGAAGCCGAGAAAGAATGCCGCGAACGTGCGGCCATGGACGGGCCGCTTGCGGGACTCGGCGAGGACATCAGGGAGGTCTGGGAGGAATACGAGGCCCGCGAGAGCCCGGAAGCGCGGTTCGTCAAGGACATGGACCTACTGGATACCTGCCTGCAGGCGCTGGTCTACGAGCGCGAAGGCCGCTACGACCCCGACGCGGACAACGAGCACTTCGAGGAGTACGACGCCCTCGACGAGTTCTTCGCGACCAGCGAGCCACGAATCTCGACCGAGCGGGGTCGAGAGTTATTCGAGCGGGTGCGGGAGCGATACGAGGCCGCCAGAGCCGAATCGGAGGCCGGCGGGGCCACCGACGGCGGGCCATAAAGCGAAGTTCCCGGCCCGCGAACTGCACCCTATGCTCGGCATCATCGGCGGCAGCGGCATCTACGAGGCGCTGGGCTTCGAGAACAGCTACGAGGAGCGCGTCCAGACACCGTTCGGCGCCCCGAGCGCGCCGCTGGAGGTCGGTGAGGTCGACGGGACGAAGGTCGCCTTTCTCCCGCGACACGGCCGCAACCACCAGTACGACCCGACGAACGTCCCCTATCGGGCGAACATCTACGCGCTGAAGCAAATCGGCGTCGACCGCGTCATCGCGACCAACGCCGTCGGGAGCCTCCGGGAGGGCCTGCCACCGCGGACCCTCGTGGTTCCCGACCAACTGTTCGACCGGACACGGGACCGCCCCCGCTCCTTTTTCGGCGACGGCATCACCGTCCACGTCTCGATGGCCGAACCCTACTGTCCGCATCTGACCGACGAACTGGCCGACCACGCGGACGCGACCGACGCCGAGGTTGTCGACGGCGGCACATACGTCTGTATCGAGGGGCCGCAGTTCTCGACGAAGGCCGAAAGCGAGTTCTACCGGGACCGCGGCTTCGATATCGTCGGCATGACGACGGTCCCCGAGGCGCATCTCGCCCGCGAGGCCGAACTCTGCTATGCGACGATAACCGGCATCACCGATTACGACGTCTGGTACGAGGGCGAGGAAGTATCGCTTGAGACGGTCCTGGCCAACGCCGAAGCGAACGAGGGGTCGATGTCCGACCTGCTCGACGCGATAGTCGGCGCGCTCGACGAGAGCCCCGACTGTTCGTGTCAGCAGGCGCTCGAGGGCGCCATCAACACGCCACCCGAGGCTATCGGCCGCGAAACACGCGAAGAGGTGAAGCTACTCATCGAGGATTACCGCTGACGGCCGTCCTCACGGACGTAGGTCAGCGCCGTCACCACGTCGTCGGGGTCGACCCGGTCGCGGGTCTCGGCGAGCCGCTCTCTGAATCGTGACGGAGTCATGGTTCGACATAACATACCATAGTTTCGAATATAAACCTATCGGCAAACGTTTCCGGAGTTGTTCGGAGACGCGAACCTATCAGTCGTCGGCCGTCGCGGGTTCCTCGACGGGCATCGCCGAGGGGTCCTGCACCCAGAGGTCGCCGAAGAGGTCGTCCTGCTGGAGTTGTATCTGCCCGCGGTGGGCCAAGAAGAGCAGTCCGAGGAACGTGTTGACCGTCGACCCGCCGGCCTCCCGAACCTCGGCGAACAGTACCTCGTCGCGGCCCGCCTCGTAGTGGTTCTGGAGTTCGACGTAGACGTCGTTGATGATGTCCTCCATGTGCTCGTCGTGGGCCGTCCCCGTCACGTCGTCGGCGGTCGGTTCGTCGTCCATCCGGAAGTCGTCGCCCGAGTGGTAATCCAGCGTCTGCGCGCCACGGGAGAACCCGGACGGCGACTCCGAGGTGTCGTACGTTCGGGATTCCTTCCACCACGTGTCGCGTTCGTGCTCCCGGAGGTCCCGAACCAACTCGTCCAGCGTCTCCGGCATCCCGCGGGCACGTTTCCGGTCGATACGACGGTCGATTTCCCGCTCTAGCTTGTCGAACGGGTCGACGACCGGCCCGCCCTCCTCGGGCGGCGGGCCCTCTTCCCACGGCTCGTCGCCCCACTCCTCGTCCTGCTCGTCTTCGTCGACCCACATCGCGTCGCTTTTCATCCGCAACAGGACCGACGCGTAGAACAGCGCCCGCCCGCCGGTCCGGAGGTCCGCCTCGTCGAGGCGGTCGAGGAACTTGTCGGTGACCGTCACCACGTCGATGTCCCACGGGTCGATTTCGTCGTCCTTGGCCAACTGAACGAGCAACTCGACGGGTTCGACCTCGTCATCGTCGGCGTCCGGTTCGGAAACGTCGAACTCCGAGAGGACTGCGTCGTCCTCCTCGTCGATGTCTCCGGCCCCGTTGCCGTTCGGGTCCGTACCGTTCGCGCTGGTGCCGTTCGTGCTCGCGCTGTTTTCCTGCTCCCGGCGCTTCTTCTCCTTCTCGTGGCCCGCGATGTTCAGCGGGATGTCGTCGGCCGCGCCGCCGTCGGCGCGTTTGTCGTCGTCGGAGCCGTCATCGAACGCATCGAACCTATCGCCGCGCTCACGGGTTGCTTCGCTCCCCGTTCGCGTTTCCGAGGACTCCCTGCGGTCGTCCTCGCTGGCCTCACGGGTCGTATCCGCTCCCCGTTCGGCTTCTTTCGATGGCTCGCTCCGCTCGCCATCGCTAGTCATCTGCCGGCACCCCCTCCGCCGACAGGTCGATGCCAGTCACCGCGGAGACGTTGTCGTCCTGCATCATCACGCCGATGGCGCGCTCGGAGCGCTCCAGCAGCGCCGAGCGGTGGGAGACGACGACGAACTGGGCGTCGCCGGCCAGTTCCTCGACCATCTCGCCGACCATCTCGGCGTTGGCGGCATCGAGGAAGGCGTCGACCTCGTCCAGCGCGTAGAAGGGCGCCGGATTGTACCGCTGGATGGCGAAGATGAAGGCCAGCGCGGTCAGGGACTTCTCGCCGCCGGACATCGCGTCGAGCCGCTGGACCGGCTTATCCCGCGGTTGGGCCTTCATCGTCAGGCCGCCCTCGAAGGGGTCTTGGGGGTCCTCTAAGACGAGTTCGCCCGACCCGCCCGAGAGCCGCGAGAAGATGTCCTCGAACTGCTCGTTGATTCCCTCGTAGGCGTCCATGAACGTCTCCTTCTTGCGGGCCTCGTACTGGTCGATGCGGTCGCGAATCTCGTTGGCCTCGTCGACCAGCGTATCCCGCTTCGCTTCGAGGTCCTCAAGGTCGTCTTGGACCTCGTCGTACTCGTCGATAGCGAGCATGTTGACCGGTTCGAGGGCCTCCATCTCGGCTTCGAGGCGCTGAATCTCCGTCTGGACCGTGTCGTGGTCCGGAATCTCCTCGGGGTCGTAGTCTTCGACCTGCGAAGCGAGTTCGTCGACCTCCCACTCGAGGCGGTCACGCTGGTCCCGGAGGTCCTCGAGTTTCGACTCGACGCGGGAAACCTGTTCTTTCTGCTCGTCGCGGGCCTCCTTGGCGTCGCCGAGTTCGTTCTTCAGTTCCTCGCGGTCGGCCTTGAGGTCCGAAAGCTCCTCTTCGAGTTCCGCGACCTCCGCTTCTTTCTCCTCGAGTTCGGCCTCCTTCGCCTCGGTTCCCTCCTCGAGTTCGACCACGCGCTCTTCGGCCTCGGCCTTCTTGTTCTGGGCCTCCTCGATGTCGTCGTGGAGGTCCTCGATGGCCTCCTCGGCGTACTGCTTTTCGAGTTGCAGTTCGTTGAGGTCGCCGTCGAGGTCGTCTATCCGGTCTTCGAGGTCGGCGATTTCCTCGCGAATCTCCTCGGCCTTGCTCGTCAGTTCCGGAATCTCGGAGGCCTGCAGTTCGGCTTCGAGTTCGTCGATATCCTCCTGAACGGCGTCGATTTCCTCGTTTTTCGCCTCGAGGTCGGCCTCCAGTTCCTCCATCTGTTCGGCGACGTCCTCGCGCTCGCCCTCGATGTCGGCGAGTTCGTCCTGCAGACGCTCGATGCGCGCCTCGACATCCTCGCGCTCGCTCTCGACCGATTCGATGTCGGATTCGATGTCACGGACCTGTTCGGCGGCGTCGGTCTGTCGGTCGCGGGCGTCGTCGAGGCGCTCTTCGACATCGCGGATGTCCGACCGAATCGACTGTTTCTCGTCTTCGAGGTCGGTGATCTGCTCGGCGACGCGTTCGAGTTGGCCCTTCCCGCTCTTGGTGAACGAATAGCGGGAGCCGGATTTCGAGCCACCGGTCATCGCGCCCGACTTCTCGACGAGGTCGCCGTCCAACGTGACGAGGCGGAACTCGCCCATCAGGTCGCGGGCCGTCTCCATGTCCTCGACGACGAGGGTGTCGCCGACGACATACGAGAAGATGTCCGCGTAGGTCGGGTCGAAGTCGATGAGGTTGTAGGCGAAGTCGACCACGCCCGGCATATCGGGCGCCGACGGCAACGACCGGCCGTTCATCTCCGTCATCGGGAGGAAGGTCGCCCGGCCGGCGTTGCGGGATTTGAGGTACTCGATACAGTCCTGACCGACGCCGTCGTCATCGACGACCACGTTCGCCAGTCGACCGCCGGCGGCCGTCTCACAGGCAGTCGTGTAGTCGGGGGCGACGCTGCCCAACTGCCCGACCGTCCCGTGGACGCCGTCCATTTCGGCGTTCAGAATCGTCGTGACCGCGCGGCCGTAGGAGTTGTCGCCGCTTTCCCCCGCGCGGGCCTCCAACTCGGCGTACTCCTGCTGTTTCGCCGAGAGGTCGTCCTCGACGCTTTCGAGGTCCTCCTGAAGTTCGCGTTTCTCCCCTTTGAGGTCCTCGACGACCTCGGTAATCGTCTCGCGGTTGGCCTCGGCCTTCTCCAGTTCGTTTTCGAGGTCCGACAACTGGGCATCCAGTTCCGGCAGTTCGTCTTCGGCCGCCTCGATTTCGGCCTTCTTCTCGCGTTCCTCCTTCGAGCGCCGCCGGGACTCGTCGAGCAGGCGGTCCTGCTCGCGCTGGAGGTCGTTCTTCTCGTCTTTGAGTTCCTGAATCCGCTCGCGGTTCTCTTCGAGGGCGTCTCGGACCTCCTCGTATTCGGTGTCGACGGCCTGAATCTCGGCTTCGACCTCCTCGAGTTCGGCCTCCTGCTCCTGAATGTCGGCCTTCAGCGAGGACTTCTCGACCTTCTTGTTGCGGATGTCGCCGTCGAGTTCCTCGATTTTCTCCTGCTTGCGGTCGACCTGCACGAAGGCCTCGCGGCGCTTGGTCTCGGCGTCCTCGATGCGCTCCTCCTCGGCATCGATCTTGTCCTCCAGCCGCGAGATGTCGCCCTTGATCTCCTCGATTTCCCGCTTGATGGCGAGCTGTTCGTCCTCGCCCTTCCGCTCGATTTCGGCGTTGAGGTCTGCGAGGTCCTCTTCGAGTCGCGTGACCCGCCCCTGCCGTTCGTCGAGTTCGCGCTGGAGGTCCTCGAGTTCGTCTTCCTTCTCGTCGATGGCGGCCGTGGTCTCCTCGAGTTCCTCGCGTTTGTCCTCGAGTTCGGCGGCCTTCAGATAGCCCTCGTACTCCTGTTTCTCGTCACGGAGGTCCTGGTATTCGAGGGCCGTCTCGCGTTCGTCTTCGAGTTGGTCGAGCCGTTCCTGTTTCTCCTCGATGCGGAGTTCGGCCTCGTCGACGCGCTCCTGAACCGTCTCCAGTTCGTCGAAGGCGTCCTCCTTCTTGGCGTCGAACTGCGCGACGCCGGCGATCTCGTCGATAATCTGCCGCCGGTTTCCGGCCGTCATCGTGATGATTTCGGTCACGTCGCCCTGCATGACGACGTTGTAACCCTCGGGGGTTACACCCGCTTGCGCCAGCAGGTCCTGAATGTCCGAGAGATTGACCGAGCGACCGTTGAGGTAGTAGTAGGAGTAGTAGGTGTCCTCGTCGGTCTGTTTGACGCGGCGGCGGATGGATACCTCGTCGACATCGCCGACCTTGTCGGAACCGGCCGCGGAGACGACCTGCTCGCGGGAGAGCGTGCCGTCATCGTTGTCGAGAACGACTTCGACGCTCGCCTCGCGTTCGCCGCCGAACTCCTCGTCCGAATCCTCGTGGCCCGGATTGTAGATGAGGTCCGTGAGTTTGTCGGCCCGGATACCCGAGGTGCGGGCCAAGCCCAAAGCGAAGAGAATCGAGTCGATGATGTTGGACTTGCCGGAGCCGTTCGGGCCGCTGATGGTGGTGAAATCCTCGTATAAAGGGATTCGCGTCTTGCGGCCGAAGCTCTTGAAGTTGTCGAGGACGAGCTCTTTGATGTGCATGGGGGTGCTCGTGGCGCCCCGAATCAGGCGACGATGATGTCGTCACCGGACTCGGAGTCCGTGTTATCGTCCCCGTCGTCCTCGTCGGTGTTAACCTCGTCGGCCGACACCTCTGTCTCGTCGTCGGCCTGCTCCTGCGTCGCCTGCTCGGTCGTCGTGGCCGCTGTGCTGCTGGAACTCCGCGAGAGGACGTCCGTATCCACGTCCGACCCCTCCTCGAGGACCTGCAGTCGCTCCTTCGTCTCGACCAGTTCGTCGGTCAAGCCGTCGATCGTCGCTTCGAGTTCGCGCACCTTGGCCTCAAGTTCCTCCACACGGTTCCCTGACATACCACCGACTGGCGCCCCCGAACGTATAAATGTGCGTCAGACATTGACACCTGTTCTGATACGTCCGAAACCGGGCGGCACTCGGCGGTCAGCGGCGGCCACCCACGGTTTCGTATCGAGGTTCCGACGTAGTCGAAACGGGCGTTGCCGGCACTGGTCAGTAGTTGCCGACGCCCGCACGGACGGACCCGCGGGCGGTCGTCCACCCCGTGCCGTCGACGAACCCGTGGACGTCGTCGGTGTAGTCGTTGCCGTTCCACCCGCCCGTGAACCACGTGTTCTCCCCGGTGAATCGGGCGGCCAGCGACACCTCGGTTCCGGTCGGTTCGTAGGTGCCGTAGAGGGCGCCCTCGTAGGTGTAACAGCGGAGGCGGTCGTCCCACTCGTCGGGGTGGGGAAAGTCACAGTCGACCTGCTGGAGGTCGGCTTTCGGCTGCAGGGTCGGTTCGTTCTCGAGGGGTTTCCGCGTGTCTATCTCGTCCTCGCTGGCGACGTCGAGGTCGATGTTGAACGGCCGCGATTCCGGCTGGAGTTCGTCGATACCGATTTCGAGCATCGGCCCGCGCTCGGTGTCGACGACGGCGTAGGACCACTCTTCGGGGCGGATGCCCTCGCCAGTGACGGCCTCGGAGAAGGCCGATTCGCCGTCGCGGACGGGAACCGGCAGGTAGAGCGTGACGTCCGAGACGGGCGCCGTCGGGTTGACGTCGACGCCGTAGTAGTAGGTGCTGGTGACCTCACGCTCCTCGCCGAAGCCGAGACAGCCGGCCGTCGCCGCTGTCGCCGCCGCCGTGCCCGCCAGTAGCTGGCGTCGGGTCAGCAACGGTGGGTACCCGCACGGTTCCGCGTCGGTCCGCCGGCGGTTCTATGGGGAGACATCGTTTCTGCTCGGTCGTTTCGTTCCGGACGCCCTTTATTATACAGCCCCTTCCGGGCCGCTGGGACCCACCCGCTCGGTCGTTCGTTAGGCTAAAGCGTTCGCGCTCGAACAACTGGCACAATGACCGCACAGACCGCCGAGCAACGAGATCTCGCGGCCGTCATCGGGCTGGAGGTCCACGTCCAACTCGAGACGGCGACGAAGATCTTCTGTGGCTGTTCGACGGAACCCGCCGACGAAGAGGAGCCCAACACCCGGACCTGTCCGGTCTGTCTCGGCCTGCCGGGCGCGCTGCCCGTCCTCAACGAGGGCGCCGTCGAGGCGGCCGTCAAGGTCGGCAAGGCACTGGATTCGGAGATTCCCGAGGAGACCCGGTTCCACCGGAAGAACTACTACTACCCCGACCTGCCGAAGAACTTCCAGATAACCCAGTACGACGCGCCCGTCTGCGACGGCGGCGAACTGGAGTTCAGCGTCGAAGGCGAGACCAAGACGGTCGGTATCGAACGCGCCCACCTCGAAGAGGACCCCGGCAGTCTCACTCACGCCGGCGGCTCCATCGACACCGCCGACTACACGCTGGTCGACTACAACCGCGCCGGCACGCCGCTGATGGAAATCGTCACCGCGCCCGACTTCCGCGGCGCCGAGGAGGCCCGTGCCTTCCTCGCCAAACTGACCGAGGTCCTCGAATACCTCGGCGTCTTCGACGTGACCCGCGACGGGAGCCTCCGCGTCGACGCCAACCTCTCCATCGTCGACGCCGACGAGGTCGGCGACGACGGCGAAATCAGCGAGGCGGTCCTCGAATCCGCCAACCGCACCGAGGTCAAGAACATCTCCAGCCACAAGGCCGCCGAGAAGGCGCTGGCCTACGAGGAGACCCGCCAGAAGAACGCCATCCAGCGCGGCCGCGAGGTCGAACAGGAGACCCGCCACTGGGACGAATCCCGCGGCGTCACCGTCTCGATGCGCTCCAAGGAAGAGGAGAAGGACTACCGCTACTTCCGTGAGGCCGACCTGCCGCCGCTTCGCGTCTCCGACTGGAAGGAGCGAATCGACATCCCGGAACTGCCGGATGCCCGCCGCGAGCGCTTCACCGAGGAGTACGGCCTCGATGCCGAGGACGCCTCGAAACTCACCTCCACGAAGCAGGTCGCGGACTTCTACGAGCGCATCGCCGAGGAGTTCGACCCCCAACTCGCCGCGACGTGGGTCGCCGACAACCTGCTCGGCGAACTCCACTACCGCGATATGGAGATTACGGACGTCGAGGAGCGCCTCGACGAGTTCGCCCGCCTCGTCGAGTTGGTCGCCGACGACGAGATTACGGTCAAGAACGCCGAGGAAATCGTCCTCCGGCGGATGCTCGACGACGGGATGGCCCCCGACGCCATCGTCGAGGAAGAGGACCTCGGCAAGACCGGCGAGGGCGAGGTCGCCGCCGCCGTCACCGAGGCCATCGAGGAAAACCCCGAGGCCGTCGAGGACTACCACGCCGGCGAGGACGGCGCTTTGAACTTCCTCGTGGGGCAGGTCATGGGGAAGACCGGCGGGTCCGCCGACCCCGGGACCGTCAACGAACTCCTCCGCGAGGAACTGGCGTAGGCCTCATATCTCTCGTTTTAAATAAGGCGTCCACACGATACCCTCCGCAATCGGAGCGTGCGTTTATACTTTTAAATAAGCACCCTCACTTTTCGGCGGTCGAGTCGCCGAGTTCGGCGACCGGGTTCTCCGGGTCCTCGACGCGCGGGTCGAACGCCAGAAGCGTCGCCAGAAGCCCGAACGCGACGACTTCGAGCGTCTTCGAGACCGCGGCCAGCACGACGCGACCGGGCTGGTCGGCGCCGTTGACGGCGCCGACGAGCGGGTCGACGTAGTGGGAGAGAACCACGTTGACGAGGCCGAAGTGAGTGGTATCGGCCGCCCCGGACGTGGTGGGGGTGGCGCCGACCCCGTGGTCCAGCACGGTGTGCCACGCGAACCAGCCGACGACGTAGACGGCCATCGCGGCCATCCCGAGGACGTAAGCGCGGCGGAAATCGAGATACCCGGTCGAAACGGCGCCGATACCGGCGAGTATCGCGACCGACGAGACGACGAACAGCACCGGGTCCGGCTGGACGAAAAGTTCCCCGCCGAAGAGGTACTGCCCGAGGATGCCCGCCTTCCGGAAGCGGGCGAGTTCCGAGGCGCCGACGACGAAGTGGACGACGGCGACCGCGCCGACGACCTGCAGGGTCAGAAAGCGGAATTTCCGAGCGGTAGGCTCGTCCATACACGCGCTCGGGACTGGGCAGCCAAGAGGGTGCCGAAAGCCGACGGCGTGACCGTAACGAGGTGGGTCCACCACCGTGCGCGCGGGCGCTCGCTCGAACGCGCTCATACGCCCGCAGGCGCGCCCTACCGTGGTTTTGTGGCGTTTGCGACGAAAGGTTGAAAACGGGTGTCGGCGTAGACTGTCCCAACGTGGAACTCATCGTCACCGAGAAGGACAACGCCGCCCGTCGCATCGCGGAGATACTCTCCGACGGCGGCGCGTCCGCCGAGCGGCGCAACGGCGTCAACGTGTATCGCTGGGGCGACAAGCGGTGTGTCGGCCTCTCCGGCCACGTCGTCGGCGTGGACTTTCCCGCCGAGTACTCGGACTGGCGGGACGTCCAACCGGTCGAACTCGTGGATGCCGACGTCGTGAAGACGCCGACACAGGAGAACATCGTCCGCACCCTCCAGCAGTTGGCCAGGGACGCCGACGAGGCAGTCATCGCGACCGACTACGACCGCGAGGGCGAACTCATCGGCAAGGAGGCCTACGAACTCATCGACGATGTCGCGGATATCCCCATCCAGCGAGTCCGCTTCTCCTCGATCACGGAAAACGAGGTCAAGAACGCCTTCGCAAATCCCGACGAACTGGACTTCGACCTCGCCGCGGCCGGCGAGGCCCGGCAGGTCATCGACCTGCTGTGGGGCGCCGCCCTGACGCGGTTCCTCTCGCTGTCCGCGAAACAGCTCGGCGACGACTTCATCTCGGTCGGTCGAGTGCAGTCGCCGACCCTGCGGCTCATCGTCGAGCGCGAACGCGAGATTCAGGCCTTCGACCCCGACGACTACTGGGAACTGTTCGCCGACCTCCGGAAGGACGAGACGACCTTCGAGGCCCAGTACTTCTACACGGAAGACGGCAAGGAACAGGAGCGCGTCTGGGACGAAGACGCCGCCGACGAGGCCTTCGAGCGCCTGCAGGGTGCCGGCGAGGCCGTCGTCGATTCGGTCCGCCGCCGCACCCGAACCGACGACCCGCCGGAGCCGTTCAACACCACCCAGTACATCCGCGCGGCGGGGTCGCTCGGCCTCTCGGCCCAGAAGGCCATGAGCGTCGCCGAGGAACTCTACACCGCCGGCTACATCACCTACCCGCGGACGGACAACACCGTCTACCCCGACGACCTCGACCCCGAGGAACTGCTGGAGGACTTCGTCGGCCACCACCCATTCGGCGACGACGCCGAGGAACTGCTGGACGCCGAGGACATCGAGCCCACCTCGGGCGACGAGGAGACGACCGACCACCCGCCGATTCACCCGACCGGCGAGGTTCCGGGCAAGCAGGACCTCTCGGACGACGAGTGGGAGGTCTACGAACTCGTCGTCCGGCGCTTCTTCGCGACCGTCGCCGAGGCCGCCAAATGGGAACACCTCAAGGTCGTCGCCGACGCCGACGGCGCGCTGCTGAAGGCCAACGGCAAGCGCCTGCTGGAAGCCGGCTACCTCGACGTCTACCCCTACGCCTCCAGTTCCGAGAACATCGTCCCCGACGTCGAGGAGGGCGAACCGCTCGGAATTGACGATGTCGAACTGGAAGCCAAACAGACCCAACCACCCCGTCGCCGCGGCCAGTCGCGGCTCATCGAGACCATGGAGGACCTCGGCCTCGGGACGAAGGCGACCCGGCACAATACCCTCCAAAAGCTCTACGACCGCGGCTACATCGAGGGCGACCCACCGCGACCCACCAAACTCGCGATGGCCGTCGTCGAGGCCGCCGAGGCCTTCGCCGACCGCATCGTCGACGAGGAGATGACTGCGCAACTGGAGGCGGACATGCGCGCCATCGCCGAAGGCGAGAAGAACTACGACGAGGTGACCGCCGAATCCCGCGAGATGCTGGGGAAAATCTTCGAGGAACTCCACGACTCTCGGGAGGAAATCGGCGAACACCTCCGGGATTCGATGAAGGCCGACAAGACGCTGGGGCCATGCCCGGAATGCGGCGAGGACCTGCTCGTCCGCCGCTCGCGTCGGGGCTCGTACTTCGTCGGCTGTGACGGCTTCCCCGACTGCGAGTACACCCTCCCCCTGCCGAATCAGGGCGAACCGACCGTCCTCGACGAGACGTGCGACGAACACGACCTCCGGCACGTCAAGATGCTGGCGGGCCGCAACACGTTCGTCCACGGCTGTCCCCGCTGCAAGGCCGAGGAGGCCGACGAGGCCGAAGACGAGATCATCGGCGCGTGTCCCGAATGCGGCGAGGAACACGGCGGCGAACTGGCCATCAAACAGCTCCGCTCGGGTTCGCGGCTGGTCGGCTGTACCCGGTATCCCGACTGCGAGTACTCCCTGCCGTTGCCGCGCCGCGGCGACGTCATCGTGACCCCCGAACGCTGTGAGGAACACGACCTGCCGCATCTCGAAATCGCCGACGGCGAGGACGACGACGACCCGTGGGAACTCGGCTGTCCCATCTGCAACTACGCCGAATATCAGGAGCGACAGGCCGCCTCGGAGATCGAGGACCTCGACGGCATCGGCGCCAAGACCGCGGAGAAACTCGCCGCCGCCGGCGTCGAATCGCTGGACGACCTCCGGACGGTCGACGCCGCCGCGGTCGCCGGCGAGGTACAGGGCGTCTCGGAGGACCGCATCCGCGAGTGGCAAGCCGAGGCGAACGCCGGCGCTACGGCTGACTAACGGTCATTTCAGGGACTGATCCATCCGCAGGTTTTTATCAGGGTGGGAATGACACACGCACTGGTGGACGCATGATCGACGCCGAGGGACCGCACAGCCGCGGCCAGATACTGATAATCACGGCCCTGATGCTGGCGGTCGTCTTCGTCGGGTTAGCGCTGGTCCTGAACAGCGCCATCTACACGGAGAACCTCTCGACGCGGGAGGTGGGAAGCTCGACGGCACCGCTATCGGAAGACGAGGTGACCCAAGAGCGGCTCGCCGAGTCGATGGCGATGGCGAACTACCACAGCGAGACGGCCGGTTATGCGGACCGGCGTTCCATAATCAAAGCTAACGCTACTACATGGGGTTCAAACCGCGCCTCCGCGAACGCGATTGAAGGCCAGAGTCGGTCTTTCGAGCTTTTGGCGATGACGAATGGGACCAGAGTAGTTCAAAGAGAGACGGACGGTTTCATGCCGGGAGATCCCGATATTGCTGACGCGATTACCGATATTACTATCGACCCATTGGGTATCGAAGACCGAACGACGTGGTTGGTCGCGAGTAACGTGAGTACAAGAGGGTATACGATGACCGCCAAACGGGATTCATTGGACGAGACCCGCGATGGGTTTGTAGACCCGCTAATCGATGGTGTCGATTGGGTATTAACAGGAGGTGATGAATTCGCCGTTCAAACCAGACGGAACGCGGATGAAGACGAGATGTGGCGTATATATCTCGTAGATGACGTCGATAACGCATCCGTGGCAGCGGTTGTCACCAAAAAAGAGGGTGATGACGAGGTTCTACAAGGTGTTTGTAGTGCACCGGGCGATTCGGTAACGATTCGGTATACGGCGGGAGAACTTATAGGAGAGAACGGTGAGACGGTCGCTTGTCCAGAATTGGAAGCCGCATTCGGGAACGAACGAAACGATATATTCTATGTCGGAGCAGACCGGATTAACGGCTCCTACGAATTCATGGCAGATATTGAAGAAGAAGAATTTGAAACCCGGGTCAATGAGGAGTACGAAGACGACGGGCTGATAGGGTCGGTTCTTGATACTCTTACCTGTATTGTCGACCCAGACGTTAGCTGCAATCCAGAAGTATATGATACATCTCCCTCGAATAACTCACCCTACCTAACGAAGAGTATCTACGATGCCTCAATGCGAATCACCTATCGAGACGACCGAATAGTATTCACGCGAAACAAGACTATAATACCAGAGTAATCCGAGAGATCGTACTCCGTTTGGTAAGTATACGCCGGGCGAATCAGGGCGTTTTACCTACATTTTCAACCATGGTTAGATGTCGGTCCCGCTGCCCGTGCGAACGGCGGCTTCACCGCCGTGCGTAGAGCGTCCTCGCGCTTCGCGCGACCCGACGCGGAAAAACGTCGAGTCGAAGCGGTTTTAGTCGGGCCCGGGCTTCGAGAGGGTATGAGCGCTCCCTGGGCCGAGTGGGACCACATCGTCAAAATCGACCCCGACAAGACGCTCGCGGAGGGAGAGACCTTCGAGGACGTCTGTGCGACGGGGACCGACGCCCTCGAAATCGGCGGAACGACCGGCATGACCGAAGCGAAGATGGCCCGTGCCGTCGAGGCCGCCGGTGCCTACGACATCCCCATCTACATCGAGCCGTCGAACGTCGCCTCGGTCGTCCACCGCGACGAGCTCGACGGCTATCTCGTCCCCGTCGTCCTCAACGCCGGCGACGTCTTCTGGACGGTCGGTGCCCACAAGGAGTGGGTCCGCCTCGACGACGACATCGACTGGAGTCGCACCTTCACCGAGGCCTACGTCATCATGAACCCCGAGGCGTCGGTGGCCGAGTACACCGAGGCCGACTGCGACCTCGGGGCCGACGACGTGGCCGCCTACGCCGAGGTCGCCGAGCAGATGCTCGGCCAGGAGATCGTCTACATCGAGTATTCGGGCACCTACGGCGACCCCGAGGTCGTACAGGCCGCGACCGACGCCGTCGACGACGCGACGGTCTTCTACGGCGGCGGCATCGGCGATTACGAGTCCGCCTACGAAATGGCCAGCCACGCCGACACCGTCATCGTCGGCGACCTCGTCCACGATGAGGGCGCCGACGCGGTCGCCGAGACGGTCCGGGGAGCCAAGGACGCCAAGGTCGACGGCGAGTAAGGGAGCACCCAGTTCGTTCGTGTCGAATAAATCGCTGAAATAATACCTGTGCGTTTATAAGCAGTCGCCGACGAATCGCCAGACGATGAGTGTTATCGCGGAGTACGCCGTCTCCCCCGACAATCTCGCACTCGCGGATTCTATCGAGGCCGTCCCGGAGGCGACCCTGCGCATCGAGCGGGCCTACGCGACGGACCCGGAACGGCCCATCGTGTTCGTGTGGGCGTCGGCGCCGGACATCGAGGCGTTCGATAGCGCCCTCGTGGCGGACCCGTCGGTCGCGGAGTTCGAGCGGGTACGCGAAATCGACGGCGAGTGCCTCTACCGAGTCCAAACCGCCGCCGGAAGGGCCGTCATGACCTACCCGAAGTGGGTCGAGGTGGGCGGCGAGCGGCTCAAAGCCTACTACGAGGACGGCTGGTGGCACGCACGAACTCGGTATCCGAACCGAGAAGCCCTCTCGGAGTATCGGGCGTATCTGCAGGACAACGACATCACGTTCCGGCTGGAGCGGCTCTACGATTCGGGCCAGCGCGACGGCGACGGGCCGACGTTGACCGACGAACAGCGCGAGACGCTCGAACTCGCCTACGAGCGCGGCTACTTCGAGGTGCCGCGGGGGATATCCACAGGCGAACTCGCCGACGAACTGGGCGTGTCGAATCAGGCGGTTTCCGAACGACTGCGCCGGGCCAACGCGCGACTCGTCGAGGACGCGCTCCGATAGCAGCCGGCGTTCGCGGTCTCCGCGACGAAAAGCCGCGTTTAAGTCGCGCCGACGAGAATCCGGGGTATGGAGAACCGAACGTACACGGCGGACGCCGAGCCCGGGACGGACGCCACCGTCGCCGGCTGGGTCCACGAAGTCCGCGACCTCGGCGGCATCGCGTTTCTCATTCTGCGCGATACGACGGGTCGCATCCAGGTCAAATTCGAGAAAGACGAGATGGACGACGAACTGGTCGAGACGGGACTGAACGCCTCCCGCGAGTCGGTCGTCTCCGTGACGGGCGCCGTCGAGGAGGAAGACCGCGCCCCGACCGGCGTCGAAATCGTCCCCGAATCGGTCGGGATTATCGCCGAGGCCGACACCGAACTGCCGCTGGACCCCTCGGGGAAGGTCGAAGCCGAACTCTCGACCCGCCTCGACAACCGGACGCTGGACCTCCGCCGCGAGGAGGGTCAGGCCATCTTCGAGATTCGCGCCGAGGTCCTCCGCGCCGTTCGGGAGGCCTTCCGCGACGCCGACGCCACCGAAATCAACACGCCGAAAATCGTCGCCACGGGCACCGAGGGCGGCACCGAACTCTTCCCCATCACCTACTTCGGCGAGGAAGCGTTCATGAACCAGAGCCCACAGCTGTTCAAGCAGCTCATCGCGGGCTCGAACCTCGAACGCGTCTTCGAGATCGGCCCCATCTTCCGCGCCGAGGAACACAACACGCCGCGGCACCTCAACGAGGCGACCTCCATCGACTTCGAGGGCGCCTTCTGTGACCACCACGACGCGATGGACGTCTGCGAACAGGTCGTCACCGCCGCCTACGCGGCCGTCGAGGAGAACTGCGAAAAGCAGCTCGAAGCCCTCGGCATCGCCGACGAGTTCGAGGCGCCCGAGACGCCGTTCCCGCGTATCTCGTACGAGGAGGCCATCGAGCGCATCAACGCCACCGGCGAACTCGACGAGCAACTCGTCTGGGGCGACGACCTGCCGACCGAGGGCGAGAAGGCCCTCGGGGACGACGTCGGCGGCCACTACTTCATCACCGACTGGCCCAGCGAGATCAAGCCGTTCTACATCATGGACAACGACGACGACACGGAGCTGTCGACCGGCTTCGACATGATGCACCCGCGGATGGAACTCGTCTCCGGCGGCCAGCGTGAACACCGCGAAGAGCAGCTCATCGAGGGCTTCGAACAGCAGGGCCTCGACCCCGAGGCCTTCGAGTACTACACCGAGATGTTCAAATACGGCATGCCGCCGCACGCCGGCTGGGGTCTCGGCGCCGAACGGCTCCTCATGACGATGCTCGACCTCTCGAACATCCGGGAAGCCGTGCTGTTCCCGCGAGACCGACAACGTCTGAGCCCGTAGGCGAAGCCGTTGGAAGCCAGCGAGATGGAAAGCGTCTCGCTGGTTTTGCTTTATTTATCGAGAACTCACTTGCTCGCGTCAGCGACGACTACGAGCGGCCGCCCTACGCCCAGTCCACCCGGACCGAATCGCCGACCGACAGGCCGAAGGCGTCGTCGCCGCGGCCCTGATTGACCGCGAACTCCACCTTCTCGTGGCTGCCGACGGTGGCGACGCGCTGGCCGACCTCGGCGTGGGCATAGGATGCCACGACGGGGACTTCCTCGCCGTCGATGTGAACCGTGTCGTGGCCGTCGAGCACGTCGCCGGGAACGTTCGTAATCGTGTTGCCGAAGTCGTCGATAGCGAGGACGTCGCCGGTCGCGCCGTCGTCGCCGAGTTCGGGGTCGGGAAGCCGGAGGTCGACGACGTCCTCGGCCGGCGTGACGCCGTCGACCTCGGGGAGGCGGTCGATGCCGGCCTCGTGGACGGCCGCGGCGGCGGGCGCGAAGACGTCCCGGCCGTGGAACGTGGAACTCCGTGGGTCCTCGATTTCGAGTTCGTAGGCGTCGATGTCGGTCTCGTAGTCGTCGCCGTTGCCGCCGCTGGCGAGTTCGCGGGCCGGCGGCAGGAGGACGCCGTTGTCGGGGCCGACCAGCAGGTGGTCGCCGGCGCGGATGACCAGCGCATTGCGGTCGGTGCCGACGCCGGGGTCGACGACGGCGAGGTGGACCGCCGGCGGAAACTCGGGGAGGACCTGCGTGAGCCAGAAGGCCGCCGAGCGGACGTCCTGCCGGGGGAGGTCGTGGGCGACGTCGACCAACCGGGCGTCACAGCGCTTGAGGATGACGCCTTTCATCGCCGCGGGGTAGGGCGTGCCGAAATCGGAGGTGAGCGTGATCATCTAGTCCGCGGATGGCCCCCCGTTCATGTCGGTGTCGTCGACATCGGGGCCGTTGGCGTCGCTGGCAGATATCTGCTGGATGCGTTCAGCCCCGTCGATTTCGTCGATGACCTCGGCGACGGCGTCGGGGACGAGTTGCTCCCAGTCGCCGTCGTCGGCGATGCGCTGGCGGACCTCGGTGCCCTCGAACTCCTCGCGGCGATACATGGGGGATTGTCGGACTTCGATGCCCGCCTCCTCGAAAAGGCGGACGACGAGCGGGTTGTTCGAGAAGGCGACCTCGAATCGAGGGCTCATCGACTGGACGTGGCTGACCCACACCGAATTGCGGTTGAGGTCCTCGATGGGGACGGCGTAGGTGATGATATCGAGGTCCGCCAGCGTCTTGGTAATCATCATGATGCGTTCGCCCGCGGTGAACGGGTTGCGGGCGGTATGCGACTGGTCGGCGCTCCCGATGCCGACGACGAGTTCGTCGACCTCCTCGCCGATGCGTTCGACCATCGCATGGTGGCCCTCGTGGAACGGCTGGAAACGGCCGATGTAGAACCCCCGGGTCATGTGAGGGGTCTCGGAGTCCGATTTTATAAACCCGACGAGTCCCGGACGGTCGGAACCGCATACCGCCGTATACCGGCCCAGTACCGCGGTTTTCAGCAGGGGCAGAGCGTGACGAGGGGAGAAAGTATATCAGTTGACGACCCTTGGTTTTCGGTAATAGCAACGGTTCTATGAGCAACGAAACAGACGAAGATGCCGACGCCGACGAGCGTCGGACCCCGACCGAAGAGCCGGGCGAAGAGGCGCCTCGGGACCCGCCCGAGGAACCGATTGCGCCGGCTCAGGAGGGCGCAAGTGAGCAGCTCGACGACGACGAGGAGCTGCTCGATGGCTCCGACCTCGGCAGCGACGTCGAGGTCGAAGGAGACATCGAGATCGACGAAGACGAGGAGGACAACCTCCTCGGCGGCCTCCAGATAGATTCGAGCGAGGACATCGAGGTGCCCGACCGCCTCGTCGACCAGGTCATCGGGCAGGACCACGCTCGCGATATCGTCCTGAAGGCGGCCAAACAGCGCCGCCACGTGATGATGATCGGCTCTCCCGGGACCGGGAAGTCGATGCTCGCCAAGGCGATGAGCCAGCTCCTCCCCAAGGAGGAACTGCAGGACGTGCTGGTCTACCACAACCCGGACGACGGCAACGAGCCGAAGGTCCGCACCGTCCCCGCGGGCAAGGGCGAGCAAATCGTCGATGCCCACAAGGAGGAGGCCCGCAAGCGCAACCAGATGCGGAGCTTCCTGATGTGGATCATCATCGCCGTCGTGTTCGGCTACGCCATCCTCATCGCGCAGCAACTCCTGCTCGGCATCATCGCCGCCGGTATCATCTACCTCGCGTTCAAGTACATGAGCCGCGGCAGCGACGCGATGGTGCCGAACCTGCTCGTCAACAACGCCGACCAGCAGGTCGCGCCGTTCGAGGACGCGACCGGCGCCCACGCCGGCGCACTGCTCGGCGACGTCCGCCACGACCCCTTCCAGTCCGGCGGCATGGAGACGCCCAGCCACGACCGCGTCGAGGCTGGCGCCATCCACAAAGCCAACAAGGGCGTGCTGTTCATCGACGAGATGAACACCCTCGACATCCGCAGCCAGCAGAAACTGATGACGGCGATTCAGGAGGGCGAGTTCTCGATCACGGGCCAGTCCGAGCGCTCCTCGGGTGCGATGGTCCAGACCGAACCCGTCCCGACCGACTTCGTCATGGTCGCCGCCGGGAACCTCGACGCGATGGAGAACATGCACCCCGCGCTCCGGAGCCGTATCAAGGGCTACGGGTACGAGGTGTACATGGACGACACCATCGAGGACACCCCGGAGATGCGCCGGAAGTACGCCCGGTTCGTCGCCCAAGAGGTCGACAACGACGGCCGTCTCCCGGCGTTTACCGACGAAGCCATCGAGGAAGTCATCCTCGAATCCCGCCGCCGTGCGGGCCGCAAGGGCCACCTCACGCTGGAGTTCCGTGACGTCGGTGGCCTCGTTCGCGTCGCCGGCGACATCGCCCGCGCCGAGGACAAGGAGTTCACCGAACGCGAGGACGTCCTGCAGGCGAAGGCCCGCTCGCGCTCCATCGAACAGCAGCTCGCCGACGACTACATCGAGCGCCGGAAGGACTACGAACTCACCGTCAGCGAGGGCGACGTGGTCGGCCGCGTCAACGGCCTCGCGGTGATGGGCGAGGACTCCGGTATCGTCCTCCCCGTCATGGCCGAGGTCGCCCCCTCGCAGGGGCCCGGCGAGGTCATCGCCACCGGCCAACTGAAGGAGATGGCCCAGGAGGCCGTCTCGAACGTCTCGGCGATTATCAAGAAGTTCAGCGACGAGAACATCTCCGAGAAGGACATCCACATCCAGTTCGTCCAGACCGGCGAGGGCGGCGTCGACGGCGACTCCGCCTCGATTACGGTCGCGACGGCCGTCATCTCGGCGCTGGAGGACATCCCCGTCCGACAGGACATGGCCATGACCGGCTCGCTGTCGGTTCGCGGTGACGTCCTGCCGGTCGGCGGCGTCACCCACAAGATCGAGGCCGCGGCGAAGGCCGGCCTCGATACGGTCATCATCCCGAAGGCCAACGAGCAGGACGTGATGATCGAAGACGAGTACAAGGACCAGATCGAGATCATCCCGGTCTCGCACATCTCCGAGGTGCTGGACGTGGCGCTCGCCGGCGAACCCGAGAAGGACTCGCTCATCGACCGCCTCAAGAACATCACCGGCTCCGCGCTCGAACAGCGCGAGGTCGGCGGCACCAGCAGCCCCTCCCCCCAGTAAGGCGTGACCCGGTGGGCCGCCTTCGCTGGCATCACGCTCACCGTTCTCGTATTGCTGCTTCTTTTGGCGCGCGCCTCACAGTCGGTCGTCGGCGGCCGCTACGTCACCCGCGAGGAACAGCAGTGGCTGGACCGCCTGCCGGACGGCGCCGACCACCTCGACGCGGGGGCCGCGCCGGAACCGCGCCGGAAGACGCCCGCCGAGACGACGCTGGACGGCGGGCCGGAGCTTTCGACGACGGCGCTGATCGCCAACGTCGCCGTCTCCCACGGCCTCTTTGCGGCGTTGCTCGTCGGCGGCGCGTTGCTGACGGCGGTGCCCGCCTCGGCGTTCGGTATCACCGCCGACCCGCTCGGTTCGGGCCTTTTCGGCGTCGGCATCGGTATCGCCGTCGGCGTCGGCCTCGCGCTGGCGAACACGCTGGCGGCCGGACTGGTCGATATCTTCGATGCCGACCCGAGCGAGGAACTGCGGGAGATGCTCGCACCCGAGACGGCGCGGGGATGGGTGCTCCTGCTCGGCGGTGTCCTGCCGCTCATCGCCGGCTTCGAGGAGTTGCTGTTTCGGGGCGCGCTCGTCGGCGCCTTCGCGGTCGGCTTTGGCGTCTCGCCGTGGCTGTTGGCCCTGCTTTCATCGGTCGCCTTCGCCGCCGGCCACGGCGCACAGGGCGGGGTGGGCGTCGTCGTGACCGGCCTGCTGGGCTTCGCGCTGGCGGCGGTCTTCGTCCTCACGAACAGTCTGCTCGTGGTAGTCGTCGCCCACTACGTCGTCAACGCGGTCGAGTTCGTGGTCGTGGAGGGGCTTGGCTGGGAGCCGTTCGGCGGGACGTAGCCTATCTCTCCTCGCCGTCGACGGTCGATTCGAGTTCGTCGACGAGTTCCGAGAGGTCGTCGTGTTCGCCGGCGACGGCGTGAACCTCCTCACAGTCGCAGGCCCCGACCGCGCGGTCGGTGGCCGCTCCGAGCGCGTCGGTCGTCTCCCGGAGGTCGACCGCGAGGTCGGCGACCGAATCGAGCGTCACTCCCTGCTCGGTGCGGTCGGTGACGTCCCGGAAGTACGCCGACAGGCCGTCCGGTGAGGGGACGGCGTGGACCTCGAAGTGGGCGCCCAGACCCTCGTGGGACATCCGGAAGGTGGCCGTCTCGCCGGTCTCGACGGCCTCCTCGAAGGCCGACTGGAGCGGCGAGTCGACCAGTTCGGGGACGACCTCCCAGAGCCGTTCGCCGACGAGGGCCTCGCGGGCGCCGCCCAGCAGGTCCGCGCCGCGTTCGTCGACGGAGGCGATATGCCACCCATCGTCGAGGCCGAGATAGGCGTCGGCGACGTGGTCGTGGACCCGCTGGACGTGCCGTTCGGCCTCGCGGGCGAGTGTGCGGGTGCGATACTGGACGACGGCGTTCTGGATGCGATTGGCCAGCAGGGCGAAGCCCTCGTCGCTCAGGTTCTTCCGGAGGTAGTCGGTGACGCCCGCGTCGATGGCCTCCATCGCGACGTCCTTCGAGCCCTCCGAGGTAAAGAGGATGAAGGGGATACCCGGTTCGACGTCGCGGCACTTCTCGAGGAATTCGAGGCCGTCCATGCCGGGCATCTTGTAGTCGCTGATGACGCAGTCGACGGCCTTCGAGTCGAGCAGTTCGAGCGCCTCCGTGCCGTGTTTGGCAGTGACGACTTCGAGGGAATCGAAGCGCTCCTGCAGGCGCGAGGCGACGATGGACAACAGGTTGCGCTCGTCGTCGACCACGAGCAGGGTGATGTCTTCGGGGTCGGGTCGAGCGACGAACCGCTCGGCGGTGGCCTCGTCCCCGTCGTCCGGGCGGTCGGGGACCGAGGGCCCGCCCGTTTCGCGTGTCATGTGTCGGAATCGACCAGACCAAACATAAAGTCCACAGACGTTTCGAGACGGAAGTCGGGCGAAAACGGCGGGCCGGAGCGACACGCCCAAGCCGTCGCCGGCCGACCACCACCCATGCCACGGACCGGGAAGATATCGCGGGCCTTCTTCGAGGACCACATCGCCACCCGTCTCGGCGCCGACCGCGAGGACGTCGCCTTGGGACCGACCCACGGCGTCGATTTCGGCGTCGTCGAAATCGACGACAGCGCCGTCGTGACGGCGACCGACCCCATCTCTATCCTCCCCGAACTCGGCTTCGAGCGGGCCGGGGAGTTCGCGGTCGGAATCGTCCTCTCCGACGTCGCCGTCTCGGGGATTCCGCCCTCGCATCTCACCATCTCCTTCTCGCTGCCGCCCGAAATCACCGACGAGGAGTTCAGCCGCATCTGGGGCGCCATCGACGCCGAATGCCGCGACCTGGGTGTCTCCATCGTCACCGGCCACACCGCCCGCTACGAGGGGTGTTCGTTCCCATGGGTCGGTGCGGCGACGGCGATGGGCGTCGGCGACCGCGACGACATCGTCCGCCCGGACGGCGCCCGCCCCGGCGACGACCTGCTCGTGACGAAAGGCCCGGCCGTCGAGGTCACTGGGCTGTTCGCGACGCTGTTCGGTGACAAAATCGACCTGCCGGAGGAGACCCTCGCAACCGCCCGAAAGCGCCTCGACGAGACCGGTACCGTCAGGGACGCCCTCACCGCCGCGGCCGCCGGCAACGTCACCGCGATGCACGACGCCACCGAGGGCGGCCTGCTCGGTGCGCTCCACGAGGTCGCCGAGAGCGCGGGCGTCCGCCTGACCGTCGACGGCGACGCCGTGCCGATGCGGCCGGGCGTCGAGCCGTTGAGCGAGGCGCTGTCGATGGACCCGTGGCGGGCCTCGACGGCCGGGACGCTCGTCATCGCCGTCGACCCCGCCGAGACCGACGCCGTGCTGTCGGCACTGGAAGACCGAGGGACGCCCGTCGCCCACGTCGGGTCGGTCGAAGCGGGGGCGGGCGTCCTCGTCGATGGCGACCCGACCGACCCACCGGAGGGCGATTCCGGGTGGCCGGTCTACGAGCGACTGCTGGACTCGTGAGTGGTCTTTTTGCCCGATTCGCTCGTCAGTAGGGGACATGAGCGACGACGCTGACGACACACCCCTTGCCGACCACGACGCATCGGATGCCGAACAGCGCCGCCTCGTCGCCGGCTGGCAGGGCCGCTACTTCGAGGACTTTCAGGTTGGGGACGTTTATAAACACCCCTACGGCCGGACGGTCACCGAGACGGACAACGTCTGGCTGACGAACCTGACGATGAACGTCAATCCGATGCACTTCAACGAGGCCTACGCCGCCGAAACCGAGTTCGGCGAGCGCCTCGTCGACGGCCTCTACGTCATCGCCTTGGCGGTGGGGATGAGCGTCACCGACATCTCCGCGAACGCGACCGCCAACCTCGGCTACGACCGGGTGCGCCACCACGCGCCGGTCTTCCACGGCGACACCATCTTCGCCGAAAGCGAGGTCCTCTCGAAGCGCGAGAGCGAGTCGCGCGACCACGTCGGCATCGTAACCACGGAACTGCGGGCCTACAATCAGGACGACGAACTCGTGTTATCGCTGGAACGGACCCCGATGGTCCTCAAGCGCGAGGCCGCCGAACCGACCGCAGCGCGACCGACCGGCTGGCCCGACGGCGTCGGTACACAGCCCGAGGACGTCGACGGGCGCGTCATCGAACGGCAACCGCGCGAGGATTTATAAACAGTACAGGGATTATCGAGTTCGTCTTATAAATAGGCGCGCGCTGGCCGTCCCCGCGAACGATAGTGAGCGGGGGGCGGGCCAGCCAGCGCGCGAGGGACGACCGAGCGGCGAGCGAAGCGAGCCGTGAGGGAGTCGGTTGGGGAGGTTAGTGGCGTGGTGCGGTTGCGGTCCCCTGGTGGAATCGAAGGGCGAAGTCGGCTGGCGCCGAAGGGGAGTCGCTAAACGGGCCCTATCCGAGCGAGCAACGCGAGCGAGGATATCTCGCGTAGCGACCGCACGCGAAGGTCGGAGCGACCACAGGGAGCGAGACCCTCGGAGCGCGAACGGCGAACGAAGGAAGCCGTGAGCGCCAGCCGGCAGAGGGCTTCGTGGACGGTTATAGCCGGGCGATTCCCACGCTCCATTTATGAATGAAGCACTAGAGCTGTCACGCTTTATTTATAAATAAACGCCAAAACCAGTCGAAGGACTCGTCTCTAGAACCCGACGCCCATCGTCTCGTTCGTGCGCTCGATGGACTCCTCGGCATCCGCCGTCCCGAGCACCGCGCGAATCGCGTCGACGTTCTCGGGGACGACGTCCGACTCCTGATGAATAGCCTGGAACAGGTAGAGGTCGTCGTCCTCGATGCTGACCGATTCCTCCCAGATGCAGTTCTCCCAGATGTCGGCGCGGGGGCGGCCGCGGTCCATGGCGAACTCCTTGAGCTTGCCGGCGCCGTCGATGCCGTACTTCGGCGGGACGAGGAAGGTCCGGCTCTGGGAGCCGAGCAACTCTTTGACCTCCTCCTCGCTCGGGACGTCTTCGAGCGTGACGTTGACCGAGTGGGTGTGCATCAGCGTGGCCGGGACCTTCAGGCCGAGCGTGTCGATGGCGAGGTCCGGGAAGATGGTGTTGACGTCGGGGCCGTGGTGGGAGGGCAGGGAGACGGGGTTCGGCAGGATGTCGTTGATGGGGCCGCGGCCGGACTGTGGGGGGTCGCCGCCACGGCGGACCAAGGTGACGCGAGCCTTCTCGACGCCGTACTCCTCCTGCAGCGGCGCCAGCAGTCGGGAGAGACCGGTCGTGTTACAGGAGACGACGCGGACGTGGTCGGCGTCGCTGGCGTCCTCGAAGTTGCTCCGGGCGTTGAACGAGGTGTCGACGAGGTCGGCGTCCTCGCCGCCCTGATAGAGGGCGGGCGTGTCGTATTCCTCGTACATCGACTTGTTCTCGGCGCCGATGCCCGACGGACAGGCGTCGACGACGATGTCCGCGGCGTCGACCAGTTCCTCGACGCTGCCCGCGAGGTCGATGCCCGCCTCCTCGAAGAGTTCGACGCGCTCCTCGATGGCGGCATAGAGGGGGTAGTCGTTCTCGACGGCGAGTTCCGCCTCGTGGTTCGGGCTGGTCTTGGCGACGCCGATAAGCTCCATGTCGGGCTGGAGTTCGACCGCGTCGGCGACCCGCTTGCCGATGGTGCCGTAGCCGTTGACCGCGACCTGAATGCTCATATCGGAGGGTCGACTGCGACGGGAATAACGGTTTCTCTCCGCGTCGCTGGCGGCCGAACGATTAACTGCCCGGCCGATGTGGGATGGGTATGCATCCCACGATAGCGGATACGCTGGAGCTCACAGCCGAGAAGTACCCCGACAAGGAGGCGCTGGTGTATCCACGGCGGGATCGCCGCTACACGTTCGCGGAACTCGACGAGCGTGCCGACCGGCTGGCGAACGCCCTCGCCGACCTCGGCGTCGAGAAGGGCGACCGCGTCTCGACGATGCTGTACAACGGCTCTGAGATCGTCTGTACGGTGTTCGCCTGTGCGAAACTCGGCGCGGTGTTCAACCCGCTGAACTACCGCCTGCCGGCCGGCGAGGTCGAGTTCATCTGCAACGACGCCGAATCGACGGTCCTCATCTACGAGTCCGACACCCGCGAGGCCGTCGAGAACGCCCGGCCGAACCTCGAGACCGTCGAGGAGTACGTCTACATCGAGGAGGACGCCCCCGAGGACACCCGCGATTTCGACGCCATCATCGAGGTTGCTCCGGCGGAGACGCCCGACACCGTCGTCGAGGAGGACGACGTCTACGCGTTCATCTACACCTCGGGGACGACGGGGCGACCGAAGGGCGTCGTCCACGAGCACCGCGACATGGTCGAACACAATCTCATCTGCGTCGCCGAAAGCGGCCTCCGGAAGGACGACGTGGGGCTGTCGGCGCTGCCGCTGTATCACTGCGCGGAGCTACACGCCGCGCTGTTCCCCCGGATTCAGGTGGGCGCAAAGAGCGTCGTCCACCACGAGTTCGACCCCGTCGCCGTCCTGCAGGACATCGAGAGACACGACGTGTCGGTGATGTTCGCCGCGCCGACGGCGTGGAACGGGCTGGCCCACGCCGCCGAGGAGGTCGATGCCGACACCTCCTCGCTCCGGCTAGGGCTGTACGGCGCCTCGCCGATGCCGAAGGAGGTGCTGGACGCCTGCATGGAGCAGTTCTGCGACGACTACCTGCAGGCCTACGGCATGACCGAAATCGGCCCCTGTGGCGTGTTCCAGCACCCCGACGAGCAGATCCCGAAACAGGGGTCGGCGGGCAAGCCGGCGTTGAACCACGACCTCCGGGTCGTCGAACCCGACGGGCCGCCGAACGCGGAGGTCGAACAGGGGGAGATCGGCGAGATACTGCTCGCCGGCCCGTGTACGATGCGGGAGTACTGGAACCGCCCGGAGGCGACCGCCGAGTCGCTCCGCGAGGAGGGCGGCGTCGAGTGGTACTACTCCGGGGACCTCGGCTATCTCGATGCGGACGGCTACCTCTACGTCGTCGACCGGAAGGACGACATGATAATCACCGGCGGTGAGAACGTCTACCCGACGGAGGTCGAGGACGTCCTCTTTTCGCATCCGGACGTCGTCGAGGCGGCGGTCGTCGGCGAACCGGACCCCGAGTGGGGCGAGCGCGTCGTCGCCTACGTCGTCGGCGAGACGGACGCCGAGACGCTGGATGCGTTCGTCCGCGACAGCGACGACCTCGCCGACTTCAAGCGCCCACGCGAGTACGAGTTCGTCGAGGAACTCCCGAAGAACCCCAGCGGGAAGGTCCAGAAGTTCAAGCTCCGGGACTCGTCGTAATCCGCGAAGCCAACGCTTTTCGTCGTCTCGGCCACAGGTCGGCATATGAGCGATTCCGAGCCGTTCGATATCGAGGACCCGGAAGCGGTCGCCGCGGCCGCCGAAACCGCCGTCGGGCAATGTCTGAACGTCCAGTCCGACGAGACCTGTGTCGTCGTCACCGACGACCGCCGCGAACCCATCGGCGAGGCGCTCTACGACGCCGCCCTCGAAGCCACCGAGGAGGCGGTCATCGTCCGCTATCCGCCGGGGCCACAGCACGGCGCCGAACCGCCCGCGCCCGTGGCCGCGGCGCTGAAGTCCGCCGACGTCTTCCTCGCGCCCACCTCCAAGAGCCTCAGCCACACCCGCGCGCGGTCGGACGCAACGGAGGCCGGCGCCCGCGGCGCGACGCTGCCCGGCATCACCGAGGAGGTATTCACGACCGGCCTCGACGCCGATTACGACGACATCGCCGCCGAATGCGAGGCCATGCTCGAACAGGTCGAGGGCGCCGACGAGATGCGGGTCACCTCGCCGCAGGGCACCGACATCACCTTCGAGTTGGGCGACCGCGTTTGGAACGACGACACCGGCATCGTCCACGAGGACGGCGACTTCTCGAACCTGCCGGCCGGTGAGGTCTTCGTCAGTCCCGAGAACGCCGACGGCACCTACGTCGTCGACGGCACCATCCGCCCCCACGGCCTGCTCGACGAGGACCAGACGGTCACCTTCGAGGTCGAGGACGGCTACATCACCGACATCTCCGACGACGCCATCCGCGCGGACGTCGAGGAGGCCGCCGAGCAGGTGGGGCAAAACGCCTACAACATGGCCGAACTCGGCATCGGCACCAACATCGGCGTGACCGAACTCATCGGCAGCACGCTACTGGACGAGAAGGCCGGCGGCACCGTCCACATCGCGCTGGGCGACGACGCGGGCATCGGCGGCGACAACGACGCCCCCATCCACATGGACGGCGTGCTTCGGGAGCCGACCGTCTACGCGGACGGGGATGTCGTAGACCTCCCGGAGGTCGAGCGATGACGTCCCGAGACGGGAAAGAGGTCGCCCTGCCCGACGTCCAGTAGGATGCTCGCCTCGTTTGCCGACCTGCTTACCGGGCCAGCGCTGTTCCTCGCGCTGCTGTCCGTCGTCTCGCTAGCGCTTCCCTGCGCCTATCTTTATAAGTCGCTCTCGGAGCGCGGCGTCTTCCGGCGCTTGCTCGGCGACTAGAGCGGTCCGCCGACAGGGGCGTTCGCCGGGGGTTTAAGGCCTCTCTGCGGTGACGGTGGAGTATGCTGGAGTCGCTCCGCGAACGGTTCAGGCGGCGATTACGCCGACTCCCGTTTTTCGGCCACCGACGGCCCGTCCGCATGTTCTTCCGCCGACTCGAGGAGACGAACATCATCGTCCACGTCTCGATGCTCGTCTTCGTGCCGACGCTGGTCGCGCTTTTGACCTACCTCTCGAACCGCCTCGACGCGCTGTCCTTCTTCGTGTTCCCACCGCTTGCGGCCGGGACGTACGCCCTGTTTTCGAACCCCGAGAGCAAGTACGCCTCGCCGTTCCGGTTCGTTGCGGGACTGACCGCGGGGGCGCTCTGTTCGTGGGCCGCGATACTGGTCGCCGTCCACCTCGTCTACCCGGCCGCGCCGCCGGGCGCCATCGAGGTCGACGCGCCGGGAGCGGCCTTCGCCGTCTTCCTGACGGGCGCGCTGACGTGGGCCCTCGACATCGAGGAGGCGACGGCCTTCGCGGTGGCGCTTTTGGGCCTGCTCGTCGACCCCGGCCGACAGACCGCCTTCGTCGTCAGCGTCTTCGTCTCCTCGAGTATCGTCGCCGTCGTCTTCTCCGTCTGGCGGAACTACTTCTACGAGCGGCGCGCCCGCTACCTCTACCGGTCGACGAAGGTCGACGACCGCGTGCTCGTCCCGATGCGCGGCGAGCACCCGGAGGCCACCGCGATGCTCGGCGCGCGTCTCGCCGCCGCCCACGACGCCGGCAAGGTCGTCCTCCTCGACATCGCCAGCGAGGACGTAACCGAGGACGGCGACACCACCGACGGGGGAGACGGAACCGCCTCCGACGAGGCCAGAGCCGGCGCGGCGACCGCCGCCGTCGCCGCGGAACTGGAGGCGCTGGGCGACCGCATCGAGACGACCCTCGACGTACCCTGTCAGGTCGTGGTCGTCTCCGAGGGGCCGACGCTCGGCGAGACGATACGGCAGACTGCGGCCGAGACGAACTGCGACCTAGTGGCGCTTCCCTACGAAACCGACGGCGACACGCTGGCCCCGTTCATCACTGGGCTCATGGACGCCGACGTCGACGTGCTCGTCCACCAGACCTACGACGGCCGGACGGAGTGGCGACAGGTCGTGGTGCCGGTCCGACGGGCGAGCGACACCGCCCACGCGATGATCGACTTCGCGCTCCGGCTAGTTGGCTCGGAGGGCCGCGTCAGCGTCGCTCGCGCTATCGATTCCGAGACGCAGCGCCGGTCCGCCGACGAGATGCTCGCGAACCTCGTCGAAACCGCGAACGGCAGAATCGAGACCCGCGTCGTGAACGCCCCCTTCGGTCAGTTCCTGCACCGAGCCGAGCGTACGAACGACCTCATCATCATCGGGTCGAGCCGCGACCGAAGCCGGGCCTCCCGGCTCATCTCACCGCCGACCTTCGAGCAACTGCCGGACGTCGATACCGACATCGCCATCGTCGACCGACGGTAGAGGCGCTCCGACCCGCGTTGTGCCGCGGGGCTCGCTCATTCCGCTCGCTCCGACCCGCGCTACTCCCCGGTCGGAACCGGGCCCGTCCCGACGACCTCGCGGACGGCCTTCTCGAAGGACTGGCGGGTATCGAAGTAGACCTCGTCGGACTCCGCGAGGACGTCACCGAGGTCGCGGGGACCGTCGGACGTCCGAATCGTGGTGTCGCCCTCGCGGCGCTCGACTTCGCTCTTTTCGATGGCGTAGTGGAGTCGGGAGGCGACCCGTGCCAGCGGCGCACCCTCGACGGCCTCGCCCTCGCCGAGTTCGACCGCGGGCCCTTCGTCTTCTGCTTTCTCGTCGCCGTTGTCGCTCATACGTCGGTGTTTGCGGCATCCCATCCTAATCCTTACGAACGAGTCGTGGGCGTAGAGGTCGCGAGGGATTGATAGCGCTCGGGCCGAACTACCGGTATGCATCGACTGGGCCACGTCGGCGCGGCGCTGTGCTGTTACGGCCCCGTCGCCGCCCTGCTGACCGCGAACGGTGACCCGATGCTCGCCGCCGTCGGCACGGCCGTCGCCGTGAGTCTCTCGTCGCTGCCCGACATCGACGAGTTGCTGTCGATTCCGCACCGCGGGCCGACCCATACCGTCTGGTTCGTCGCCGCCTGTTCGCTGCTGGCGGCGGGCCTCGGGGTCGCGGCCGGCGAACGTTTCGGCGCTACGTCGTCGCTAGCGACAGTTCTCGCCACCGCGACCGCCGTCTCCCTTTCCTCGCATCTGCTGGCCGACAGCATCACGCCGATGGGCGTCCGGCCCTTCGCGCCGCTTTCGGGGTGGCACCACTCCTTCGACGTGATACCCGCCGCGAACCCCCGCGCCAACGTCGCGCTGTTCGGCGCCGGTTCCGGAATCGCCCTGCTCGCGCAGGTGTTGGCGCTTCTCTGAGGCTCGATAGACGCTTGGAACGTACCCACCGTCGACCCAAACGGCTTAGTATTCGCAGTCGATACCACCTAGTAGTATGAGCGAATTCAGCCAGTTCTCGAACGCGGGCGAAGCCGAAGTAACGCGAGCAATCGGTCAGGAATGGACCGAGGAGTTCATGGACTTCTCCGATTCCGACGTCATCATCGTCGGCGGCGGCCCCTCCGGGCTGATGGCCGCCAAGGAACTCTCCGAGCGCGGCGTCCAGACGATGGTCGTCGAGAAGAACAACTACCTCGGCGGCGGCTTCTGGCTCGGCGGCTTCCTGATGAACAAGGTCACCGTCCGCGACCCCGCACAGGAGGTCCTCGAAGACCTCGACGTCGACTACAAGGAATCCCGCGATACCGAGGAGCTCTACGTCGCTAACGGACCCGAGGCCTGTTCCGGCCTCATCAAGGCCGCCTGCGACGCCGGCGCGAAGATGCAGAACATGACGGAGTTTACCGACATCGTCATCCGCGAGGACCACAAGGTCGGCGGCATCGTCATGAACTGGACGCCGGTCCACGCCCTGCCGCGAGAGATTACCTGTGTCGACCCCATCGCCGTCGAGGCCGACCTCGTCATCGACGCGACGGGCCACGACGCCGTCGCCGTCTCCAAACTCCAGGAGCGCGGCGTCCTCGACGCCCCCGGAATCGAACACGCCGAGGAACACAACACCGGCATGGACGCCACCGGCGACGACTCCTACGGCGCCCCCGGCCACGACTCGCCGGGCCACGACTCCATGTGGGTCGGCGAAAGCGAGGACGCCGTCGTCGAACACACCGGACTCGCCCACGACGGCCTCGTCGTCACCGGCATGGCCACCGCGACCACCTACGGCCTCCCGCGCATGGGCCCCACATTCGGCGCCATGCTCGTTTCCGGCAAGCGCGCCGCACAGGTCGCGCTGGACGAACTCGACGTCGACGCCCCCGAGGTGGAACTGACGACACGGAGTCCGGAACCCGCGGACGACTAGCCACTTTTTGCACGAGAACGCGGGTCGCGCCCGCGAGGGGCGCGACCCCGGTTCTCGGCAAAAACGTGGGGAAAATATGCGCGCGTACTCCTTCGAGCGCCCTCCGGGCGCTCTCAGTCCGTGCGCGCTACGCTGGCTCGGCGCTCCGCGCCTCGCCAGCGGGAACCGCCTCGGGGACCTTCTTCGAAGGCCCCACTCGGCGGATGCTCCGCTTATAAGTCGACTGCCCTATGCCCGACCGAATCACGCTCTATCGCGCACCGGCGACGGAAGCCGACGCCGACGAACTCGGCGAGTGGTTAGCACGGCGTATCGACGCTGAGGTAGCCGTCGAAGACCGACTACTGGACTACATCGGCGACGAAGCGCTAGCACGGGAGTTCGCCGAGGCCCGCGTCGTCTCACCCTACGAGCGCGAGACGGGCAACGCGATGACCGGCATCCTCCGCTACGAGGAACGCGCCCTCGAATCGCCCGAGCGGGCCGGCGGCGTCATCTACGACGGGCTGGCGGTGCAGGACGCCCTCCGAAAACGGCTGAACTGCCCGCTCGACCACCTCCACGTCGTCCTGCTGGACCGCGTCGTCGGCACGTGGGGCGACCACGACGGCCGCTGGCACAAGCGCGTGGCCGTCCTCGGCCAACCGGCCATCGTCTCGGTGCCCGGCCTCTACGAGGCGCCAGCCAAGCCCGAGGCCTATTATAAGGCCAAGCAGGAACACGCGTTGCTGTCCGGTGGGACGCCCCCGCGGGAGGTCCTCGAAAACGAGGTCGAGGGCGACTTCCTCGTCGCCGACGACCCCCGGACGACCGACGCCCTCAAGGGGTACCTGCTGGCGGCCTACCACTATCTCGACACCGGCGAGGCCTTCTGCGAGGACTCCGGCTGTCGCCTTTATAATGCCCACCGCCAGCCCGAACTGCTCGCGGCACAACTGGAGGAACCGGCGTTCTGTGAGGCCCACGCCACACGGTACGGCTAAATCGGGGGCGCGACGTGTCGCTTCGATTCGACGCGCGGACCAAAACCCACATTCTCCTCGGCACCCTACGGCCGGCCAATGACACGTCGGTACACACCGACCCGCCGCCGGTTCCTGAAGGCCGCCGTCGCCGTCGGCGGCACCGCGGGGCTTTCGGCCTGCCTCGATATGACCGACGAACCGGTCCCCGAGGGCGTCGACGACCCCTCGACGCTTCCCGCCCGCCAGCACGCGTGGCGGGAGTCGATGGCCACCGACGAGCACGGCAATCCCGTCCTGCCGCGTCACCACACGTTCCTCTACGTCGACCTCGACGAGTCGGGCGAACCGAGCGACGAGACCCGACAGCGAGTCGAGGACGCGCTGTCGCTTCTCGACCGCGCCTACGAGCGCTCGTCGGCCGGCCTGCTGTACTCGGTCGGCTACACGCCGGCCTACTTCGAGCGCTACGGGACCACGCCCGAGAGTGTCGACCTCCCGGCGCCCCGCCGACTCTCGGATTTCGAGGACCCCGACTTCCACACGCAGGACGCGCTGCTGCATCTCGCCTCGGACCGCGCCGACGTGGTACTGGAGGCCGAGGAGGCGCTCTTCGGCGACGGCGAGACCGCAAACGGCATCGAGGCCGTCGCCTTCCCCGGCACCGTCGAGGACCGCCGGACCGGCTTCATCGGCGAGGGGATGCCCGCCGAGCGCGCCGACGAGGTCGACGGCATCCCCGAAGACGCCGACGTGCCCGAGGCGGCCAAACTGTTCATGGGATTCAACGCCGGTTTTCGGGGCAATCAGGCCACCGAGGCGTACGTCACCATCGACGACGGCCCCTTCGCCGGCGGGACCACGAAACACGTCGTCACGCTCCAGCAGCGCCTCGACCGCTGGTACGGCGACAACGACCACGACAGCATGGTCAAGAAGCTGTTCAGCACCCGGAAGGTTGGCGACATCGAGGGCGTCGGCGCCAACGTCGGCGACGACAGCGGCGTCGTTCCCGAGGACTTCGAGAACCTCATCGAGGAAGCCAACGACCACGGCGCCATCGGCCACGCCCAGAAGATGGCCGCGGCCAACCGCGACGAGGAGGGCAACATCCGCACGGTCCGCCGCCACGTCGAATCCACCGACTCCGGCGTCGCCAGCCTCCACTTCCCGAGCCTCCAGCAGGAAATCTCCACCTTCGAGGAGATCCGCGAGGCGATGAACGCCGCCGACGTCGTCAGCGAGACGCCCGCCATCCGCCAGCGGGTCAACAACGGCATCCTCCGGTACATCTTCGTCAAGGACCGCGGGAACTTCCTCGTCCCGTCGCGCGAACAGCGCGCGCTCCCGCGACCGGACGGCAGCGTCTAGTCGAGAAACGCCGTCTCGCGGCCCAGGGCGCCTCGAATCCGAACACCCAGCGGCGCCATCATCGCGCCCAACAGCGCCTGCACCGGCACCAGAAGCAACGCGATAAGCAGCGTCCGGAAGCCGAGCAGAAGCACGCCGAGGTCGCCGCTGACGGCCGACTGCACGACGCCGACCACGAGGAAGGCGAGAAAGCCCACCGCGGCGCCGTACCCGCCGGCACGCACGCCCGCGCCGACGTGACCCGAGGTTTTCGACAGCAGGCCCGCGACCAATCCCCCGGCGAGGCCGGACAGAAAGACGACTGGCGCGAACTCGCCGTCGAGGAAGAAATCGGCGACGGCGGCACCGACGAAGACGGACCACGTCGCCGCCGCGCCGGCGAGCACGCGTCGTTGCATACCGTTCGATGGACCGCGCGGCCGAAAACCTTAGCGAACCCGGCCGGAGAGCAGACCGACGAAGCCGAGCGCGAACGTCTCGTAGCGCCGTTCGACGGTCCGGTCGGCGAGAGCGCGCCGCGAGGCGGCCACCCGCTCGGAGAGGGCGCTATCGACGCCGCCGAACGGCGCCCGAGCCACGTCCCACGCGGTCGTTCCGGGCGCTCCAACGGCGGTGAAGATTCTGAAAAGCGGGTTCAGCGGCCGACCCAGCGGCTCCTCGGTCGCAGTCGCATCGAGCAGCGCGATACGGCCGCCACTGCCGACGATGTCACACCAGTCATCGACGACCGACGTCGGGTCCTCGAACATCCCACAGACGAACGTCCCGACGATGGCGTCGATGTCGGTCCCGGCACCGGTGCCGGCATCACCAAAGGGTGGTCGTGTGGCGTCGGCCCGTAGCACCTCGACGTTGTCGTATTCCACAGCGCGTTGCCGCGCCCGGTCGAGCAGTTCTGGGGTGATGTCGAGGCCGACGACCCGACCGTCGGGGCCGACCTGTTCGCGGAGATACGGCAGGTTCGCGCCGGTTCCACAGCCCATCTCGACGACCGTATCGCCGGGCGAGGCGACGGCCTCGGCGGTCGCACGACGCCAGCGGCCGACGCCGGGTGCCGTCGCGATGCGGTCATAGTAGTCGGGCCAGCGGCCATAGAACTCGGCGACGCTCATCAGACAATATCGCGGATGGTCCCGACGACGGCCGAGGCGTCGGCGCCGAGGATGTAACAGACCGGTTCGACGCCGAACCCGCCGGTCTGATATAGGACGTCCGCGTCGGTATCGGCAGCGAGCGCGTCCGCAATCGCCGTCTCGACGTCCGCCTCGGCGTCGAACTCGACGGTCTCGTAGCCCGCCGCGTTCATCTTCTCGACGAGGCCCTCGTCGTAGCGGACGTTCAGTGCCGCGCGGGCGTCGTGGCCGGCCGCACGGGCCGCCAGCAGGACCGAGGCGACGTGTTCGGAGACGCCGAATTCGGGGTCGCTCGGCACCGTCGCCTGTCCCTTGATGTCCAGGATACGCCCCGGAACCGCGGCGACGTCGTCGATGGTTTCGGCCTCGGGAAGCGCTTCAACGAGGTTCGACCCGACCGCCGGAATCAGGGCCGCGAATCCGCTGATGGTTTCGAGGGTCCGGACGCCGCGGCGGACCGACGACCGGACGCGTTCGGCGGTCCGCAACTCGCTTTCGGGGTCGTGGATGTCGAGGGCGCCCTCGTGGTCGGCAAGCGGCGGGAACGACTCCTCGTGAAGGCGCGCCAGCAGGTCGCCCCGCTCCAGTTTCCGGATGAGGACCTCCGTCTCGACGAGTGCCTGCACGCGCGTCATATCGCCCGAGACGAGGCCGTCGGCCAGTCGGTCGACCAGTTCGATAACGCGGTCGTCCGCCGCGATGGCGTCGTTCGTCTCCACCTCGCCGTGGGCGTACTTCGAGACGGCACTTTGGCTGATACCGAGCAGTTCGGCGACCTCGCTTTGGGTGCGGTCCCGGTCGCGCAACTCGCCGGCCAGCATCGCCCGGAACGTCGGGAGGAACTCCTCGACGACGACTTCCTCGATGAACTTCATCGGTCCAGTTGCTCGCCGCCGAACTCCTCGTCCGACTGGATGCGGGAGGCCTGCGGCCCGGCCTGTCCCTGATATTTCGACCCGCGCTCGGCGCCGTAGGGGCGTTCGGCGGGGTTTTTCAGTTCGGTGAAGGTCAACTGCGAGATGCGCATCTCGGGGGTCAGCGCGACCGGCGCGGTGCCGAGATTCGAGAGTTCGAGCGTTATCTGGCCCTCGTAGCCCGGGTCACAGAGGCCCGCAGTCGCGTGGACGACGACGGCGAGGCGGCCCAGCGACGAGCGGCCCTCGACGTGGGCGATGAGGTCCGCCGGAATCTCGACGCGCTCCTTGGTCGTTCCCAGCACGAAGTCGCCGGGATGGAGGATGAAGTCCTCGCCCTCCTCGACGTAGGTCTCGTCGACGTACTCGTCGACCTCCTGTTCGCTGTTGGGGTGGATACAGGGGATGTTGGTGCGCTGGAACTCGAGGAACTCCCGGCCGAGTCGGAGGTCGATGCTGGCCGGTTGAATCTGCAACTCGGGGTCGTCGAGGGGTTCGACGACGAGGTCGCCGTCGGTCAGGCGACGGCGGATGTCCGCATCGGAGAGTATCATGCCCGGAGAGGGGGGCCTCAGGGGCTTAAAGGTCAACGATGCGGGCTAACCGAAGAGGACCATGAGAAGCGAGATGCCGACGGCGGCGGCCGCGGCGAGCGTCGCACGGTCGGTCGGGAGGTCGTAGGCGCCGACCAGTCCCTCCCGCCAGACGTAGCCCTTCCAGAGCGTCACGGCGATCCAGACGAGCAACACGAGCGAGTCCTCGCCGCTCGCCGCCGCCTCGAGTTGCCGCTGGGCGGTCTGGGGGTCCGAGAACGACACCGACGCGAACAGCATGTAGGCCCGCACGAAGCCGATTATCGTCGCGGGAATCTCCAGAAGCGCGGCGATGCCGACGACCCCGAAGGTCCTACCGTAGGTCGCCTCGGTGGCGTCGCCGCGGACGAGGAGGTGGACGACGCCGGCGAGAATCGCCCAACTGACGAGCATGACGATGGGGAGGACGACGAGGACCGTCCCGAACACGCGCCGGAACGCGCGGCGCCCCTCGGGCGGGAGGTCGACGAGCGCGAGTTGCATCACCGCCCACAGGCCGACCGCGGTGACGACCGCCACCAGCAGGATGGCGCCGACGGCGGGCAACGCGAGCGATTCCGGGCGGCGCGATTCGAAGAAGTCTCTCGGGGACACGAGCAGGTCCCGGAGGGCGTGGAGGGCCATCGGATGCGGTTTGCTGGCCGCCCCATATAAAAGCCCACGGCCGCGTGCCCGCCAACCGGCCTGCTTTTGTCCCTCTCGGCCCCACGCCTCGATATGAAACAGGCCATCGTCGCCCGCACCGACATCGGGATGGGGAAGGGCAAACTCGCCGCACAGGTCGCACACGCCTCGCTGCAGGCCTACGAGGACGCCGATTCGAGCACGCAATCGTCGTGGAAATCCGGCGGCCAGAAGAAAATCGTACTTAAAGGAAAGAGCGAGAGCCAGCTACAGGAACTGGCCGACACGGCCCGTCGCGAGGGCCTCCCCTACGCGCTCGTCCGCGATGCCGGCCACACACAACTGGAACCCGGCACCGTCACGGCGCTGGCCGTCGGTCCCGGCCCCGAGAACGTCGTCGACAAGGTGACCGGAGACCTCTCTCTCTTCTAAACCCACTTTTTGCACGCTCCGGCGATTCGGCGCGCAAGGCGCCGAACCCGCCTCCGCGGCAAAAACGTGGGGAAAATATGCGCGCGCTCCTCCTGTCGCGGCGCCTGACGGCGCCGCGGTAGTCGTCGCGCGCTACCGGACGCTCACTTCGTTCGCGTCCGGGGAAACGGCGCGCTTCGCGCGCCGTATGCTGACGGTTAGTTGAACCCGCGGTAATACTGCCGCGGGATGGGTGCTTCGTGCCCCAACTCTTGGGCCGCTCGAATCGCGAAGTAGGGGTCCCGGAGGTGTTCGCGCCCGATGACGGCGAGGTCGGCACGGTCGTTTCCGATGATGGCGTCGGCGCCCTCGGGTGTCGTAATCTTGCCGACGGCGCCAACCGGCATGCCGCTTTCGCCGACTCGCTCGGCGTAGGGTACCTGAAAGTGCGGGCCAGTCTCGGGAATCTGTTGGTCGGGGTGAATCGCGCCGGCACTCACGTCGATGAGGTCGACGCCGAGCGGTTCGAGGTCCCGCGCGAGACGGGCTGAATCGCCGACCGTCCACGAGTCGCGGTCCGGGAGCCAGTCGGTCGCCGAGATGCGGACGAAAAGCGGCGTTCCCTCGGGAACCTCGTTGCGGACGCCCGCGACGACCTCCCGGAGCAGGCGCGTCCGGTTCTCGAAACTGCCGCCGTACTGGTCCTCACGGGTGTTCGTCACGGGCGAGAGGAACTCGTGGAGGAGGTAGCCGTGGGCGGCGTGGATTTCGAGAATCTCGAAGCCGGCGTCGAGAGAGCGAAGGGCAGCGTCGACGAAGGCGTCGACGATTCGCGCGATGCCATCGGTATCGAGGCGTTCCGTTTCGAGAGGTTCGTCGTGGGGCCACGGCGTTTCGGTGGGCCCGACGGGCGTCCAGCCGCGGTCGTCGTGGACCGGCCCGCCGCCGTCGCCGGGGCGTTCGGTCGAGGCCTTCCGTCCGGCGTGAGCCAACTGGATGGCCGGCGTCGCGCCCTGTGATTTGATGAATTCGGTGGTCGATTCGAGGGCTTCGGCGTGGTCGTTGCTCCAGATGCCGAGGTCGTGGGGCGAGATGCGGCCCCGGGGCGTGACCGCCGTCGCCTCGGCCATGACGATGCCGGCGCCGCCGGATGCCCGACTGCCGAGGTGGACCTGATGCCAGTCGGTGGCGAGGCCGTCGGTGTCACAGGAGTACTGACACATCGGCGAGACCATCACGCGGTTCCGTGCGGTCACGTTCCGGACCTCGAACGGCGTAAAGAGATGCATTACTGGACGTTCGATTCCCGTTCAAAAGACGCTTTGCTTCCCGGATACCGCCGAGTCGGGGGCCGCACTCGGCTACAGGAAGACGAGCGCGGTCAGCCCGACCAGCAGGGCGAAGGTCAGCAGGAAGACGCTCGTTCCGGCGGAGGCCCGGAGGCGGAGGGTTCCCTCCTCGCGGCCCTCGGGGAGTTCGGCGGCGTCGACGCCGGGAACGCGCTCGGCGGTGCGGTAGGCGTAGCGGCCGGGGTCGGCGCCGACCCGCATCGAGGCGCCCGCGGTCGCCATCACGACGCGGTCGACGGCGGCCCACAGTTCGGTGACGCCCCACGTCAGCCACCGGCCCAGATAGAAGCCGGCGGGGAAGACGACGCGGTCGACGTCCGGGAGCCACGCGATGCGGGCCAGCGGCCCCTTGAGGCTGAAGAAGCCGACGAAGCCGACGACCAGCAGGACGATGCCCTCGGTAAGGTGGCCCGTGCTGTAGGGGTGGAGTTCCTCGACGAGCAGGTCGGTGAACGGCAGCAACTCGAAGAGCAGGCCGGGCATGAGGCCGAAGAGCAGACAGAAGCCGCCGACGGTGAGCATCGCGACGGTCTGGCCGGGCGTGGCGTCGGCCGGTTCGGCGGTGTTGTCGCCGTGGAAGAACATGTAGTAGCCCAACTTGATGAAGGACATGAACGTCCCGACAGCCCCGAGGAGGAGGAGCCACCAGAGGGCGTCGCCGTAGGCGAAGCCCTCGATGCCGAACTCGAGGTTGTGGATGTGGTGGGCCTCGTCGAGAATCATCCCCTTCGAGACGAAGCCGTTGGTGCCGGGGACGGCCGTAATGGAGACCGCCCCGAGCAGGTACGCGAGGAAGGCCAGCGGCATCACGTTCCAGAGGCCGCCAAGGTTCTTGATGTTCTCCTCGCCGGTGCGGTAGACGACGACGCCGACCGCCATGAACAGCAGTGCCTTATAAAGGATGTTGTTGAACAGGTGGGCGAGGCCGCCGGCGATGGCGACTTCGGTGCCGAGACCGATGCCCGCGAGGATGTAGCCGACCTGCGCCTGGATGTGGTAGGACAGCAGGCGCCGGGGGTCGTACTGCAGCAGCGCGAAGAAGGCGCCGTAGACGGCCATCGCGCCGCCGAGATAGGCGAGCCACATCGCGCCCTCCGGGAACGCCCGGTACATGGTGTAGGCGGCGATTTTCGTGGTGAACACCGACAGGAAGACCGAGGCCGCGACGTGCGGTCGCGGGTAGGTATCGGGCAGCCACGAGTGCAGGAAGATGAACCCGCAGTTGATGCCGATGCCGATAGCCGCCAGCGGGACGGCGGCCTCGGCGATGCCGACCGTCGCGTCGTAGCGGAACGACCCGACCTCGACGAAGTGGACGACGACCGCCGCCAGCAGGATGGTGCCGCCGGTGCCGTGATACAGCGCGTAGCGGTAGCCGGCCCGGACCGCCTCGCCGCCGTAGTGCCAGACAAGCAGCGTCGAGGTGACGGCCATCAGTTCCCAGAAGAAGAGTAGCGTCAGCCAGTCGCCGGCGAAGACGGCGCCGACGGTGCTGGCGACGTAGCTCATCGCGAAGGCCGTCTGGACGGGCGTCGCCTCGGTCTCGTAGGCGTAGACCACGGCGGCGGTCGCGAGGATGGAGACGGCGACCGCAACAAGGCGGGCGGGGTCGTCGACGTTGAGGAAGACGACATCGAAGCCGAGGAATCGGGTGTCGATGAACGTCCCGTTCTCCAGCAGGAGCGCCTGCACGCCGACCGCCGCAGTCGAGGCAGCGGCGACGAGATGCCCCGGCAGTCGCGGGAGGACGGCGACCGCGAAGGCCGCAAGCAGGACGTACGCGAACGGCGGGATGGACTCTATCATCGTGCCACCTCCGTGCCCTGGAGGACGCCATCGACGATGACCTCGATGAGGTCGAGGAAGACGGCCTCGGAGGGGACGACACCGAGAACGATGGCGCCGGTCACCGCCGCGAGGATGGGTCCGAGCATGAACCACGTCGTCTCCCGTCCGAGGAGGGCTTCACGCGGCGAGAGGCGCTGCCAGCCGCCGGCCGGCGGCCCCTCGTGGTGATGGTGGTCCTGGTGTTCGTGGACGTCCGACTCGTGACCATCGACGGTCTCGTCGGCCGTGGGGTCGGCATCTGCCTCCGCGTCCTCGTCCTCGGGTACCGAGTGGTCGCTGGGGTTCTGGTCGACGGCGTATTCACCCTCGACGCGCGGTGCGGGCTGGCTGTAGTCGCGTTCGACCGACTCGCCGGAGAAGTCAGGCTGGAGGTCCGCGGGGTCGACGTCGATGTCGCGTTCGTCTTCGTCATCTTCGTCGTCTTCGGCGTCTTCGGCGTCGTCGATAGGCGCCCCTCCGTCGGTTTCGGCCAGAATCGACCGCCGTTCGCCGCCGGGTGCGAAATCGACCAGCGGCTTGGCGTCGTGGTCGTCCTCGGCCTCGAAGAAGGCCATGTAGACGACCGGCCAGAAGTAGGCGATGTTGAGGACGCCCGAGACGAGCAGCGCGCCGGCGAGATAGTAGCCGACCGGCGTGAAAGCCAGCCCCATCTCGACGCCGCCGATGACCATGTAGTACTTCGAGACGAAGCCGGCGAAAAGCGGGATGCCGGCCATCCCCGCGGCCGCGAGCGCGAACGCACCCAGGGTTACGGGCATCCGCTTGCCAATTCCGGCCATCTTCGAGATGTGGTCGGTGTGGGTCTCGACGTGGATGGCCCCCGCACAGAAGAACAGGGTGAGCTTCATGAACGCGTGGGCGGGGATGTGCAACAGCGCGCCGACGAGGCCGTGCCAGCCGAAGATACCCAGCCCGAGGACGATGTAGCTGAGCTGTGAGACCGTCGAATAGGCCAGCCGCTGTTTGAGGTGGTCCTTCCGGAGCGCGATGAAGGAGGCCGCAAGCAGGGTGAACGCGGCGAGCGAGGAAATGACCAGCCCCATCCCGATCTGGTAGGCCACCTCGGGGCCGAAGACGTGGAGGGTCACCCGCGCGACGCCGAAGGCGCCCGATTTGACGACCGCGACGGCGTGCAGCAGGCCGGAGACGGGCGTCGGCGCGACCATCGCGACGGGGAGCCACTGGTGCAGCGGCATCAGGCCGGCCTTGACGCCGAAGCCGACCGCGAGCAGGAGGTAGGCTATCTGGACGAGCGTCTCGTCCTCGTTGGCCATCGTCGCCAGTTGCTCGATGCCGCCGGCGGTGAAGGTCACCGTCCCGGTGCCGACCATCGTCGTCAGCCAGTAGACCATGACCGTCCCCGCCAGCACGAGGACGCCGCCGCCGAACATGGTGTAGGCGAGGTACTTGCGGCCGGCCGAGCGGGCCTCGTCGGTCTCGTCGTGGGCGACCAGCGGGTAGGTCGCCACCGAGAGCAACTCATAGAAGACGAAGATAGTGACGAGGTTGCCGGCGAAGGCGATGCCCATCGTCGCCGCCAGCGAAGCCGCGAAGGAGGCGAAATATCGGGTCTGGCCGTGCTCCTCGAGGCCGCGCATGTAGCCGATGCTGTAGAAGGAGGTGATTATCCACAGCAGGCTGGCGAGCATCGCGAAGAGCGTCCCCAGCGGGTCGGCCCGGAGGACGAACTCGATGCCCGCGACGAAGGCACCGGCCGAGAAGACGTAGGTTTCGCCGTCCAGCACGCCGGGCACCATCGAGGCGACGATGCCGAACTTCGTGACGGCGGCGACGATGGTCACGGCTTCACGGACATTCGGCCGGCGATGGGCGGCGAAGATGCCGAACATCGCGACGAGCGACACCAACACGGCGAACAGGGGACGTGGGTCGTCTATCATAGAACAGCCTCCAGGAAGGGTTCGAGGAACGTCTCGAGGGTCGGTGCGGCGAATCCGAGGCCGACGGCGAGGACGGCCATCACGACGGCCGCGAGAACCGTACCGAAGGACACCGAGGGGTCAGCGTCGGCGATGTCGGCGCCGCCATCCGAGCGCAGCGACGCGTCGGCGGCGACGGCGCCCTCGACGCCCTCGGCCGGTCGGAAGTAGAGCGTCTCCAGCAGGCGTGCGGCGTACAGCAGCGTCAGCAGCGTGCTGAGGAAGATGACGCCCGCGACGATTGGCGTGCCGGCTTCGACGGCGCCCCAGGCGATGTACCACTTGCCGAGGAACCCGATAGATGGCGGGATTCCGACCAGCGAGAGCAAGAGGATGCCCATCGCGGCGACGGTGACCGGCGAGCGGTAGCCGAGGTTGGCGTACTTCGAGACGGCGCGGACGCCGTAGGCGCTCGACAGCACGCCGACGGCGAGGAACAGGCCGGTCTTCATGATTCCGTGGCCGACCAGATGGATGACGGCGCCGATAAGCGCCTGCTCGGTCGCGAGGCCGAAGGCGGCGATTATCATCCCGAACTGGGCGACCGAGGAGTAGGCGAACATCCGTTTCACGTCGGACTGCATGACGGCGAGTATCGAACCGGCGAGGATGCTGACCGTCCCCGCGGCCACGAGGGCGCGGCGGGCCAGCGGCACCGCCTCGAAGAAGGCGGGCGTGAAGACGGTGTAGATGAGGCGGGCGATGGCATAGGCGCCGACCGTCGACACCAGCCCGGAGATGTAGGCGGTGACGGTATCGGGCGATTCGGCGTAGGCATCGGGCATCCACGTATGCAGCGGGAAGACCGCGGCCTTGACCGAGAGGCCGACGGCGATGAACGCGAAGGCGGCGACGATAAGCGGGTTGCGGTAGCCCGCGAAGTCGGCGATGGCCACCGAGAGTTCGACCATGTTCAGCGTGCCCGTCGCCACCAGCAGGAAGCCGACGCCGACCAGATACAGCGAGGCGCCGGCGGTCCCGACGATGAGGTACTTCAGGGAGGCCAGCGCCGCGTCCGGCGAGCGGTCCGAGGCGACCAGCGCGTAGGTCGCCAGCCCCGTAATCTCGAGGAAGACGAACAGGTTGAACACGTCGCCGGTCAGCGAGACGCCGAGCAGACCGCCGAACAGCAGCAGGAAGATGCTATAGAAGCTGTTGCGTCGCGGGCCCGCCGTCCGGGCGTAGCCGAGGACGACGAGCGTGACGACGACGATGAGGGCGGCGACGACGACCGAGAACTGGTCGGCGACCAGTTCGATGCCGTACTGGCGCGGATAGCCGCCGAGGCTGTGGACGAGACGGCCCTCGGTGGCGACACGCTGGCCGACGGTGGCGACGAGGCCGGCGTTGACGAGGGCGCCGATGACCGCGATGGGCCAGCCGACCTTCTCGAATCGCAGGCCCAACAGTAGCGGCAGCGTCGACAGCAGGATGGGGACCGCGATGAGCAGCGGCAGTTCGATGTTACTCATCGGCCACCTCCCGGATGGTGTCCTCGTCGAGCGTGCCGTACGCCGAGTAGATGCGGATGATGAGCGCCAGCGCGACCGCGGTCAGGCTGACGCCGACGACGATGGCGGTCAGCACGATGACCTGTGGCAGGGGGCTGGCGTACTCGCCGACCGCACCGCCCTCCGAGGGGATGACGGGAACCGACCCGCCCTGTACGTAGGCCATCGCCACGAAGAACAGGAATATGGCGCTCTGAAAGAGGTTCAGGCCGATTATCTTCTTGACGAGGTTCGGACTGGCGATCATCATGTAGAGGCCGACCGAAAGCAGGACCGCGAAGGTGGCGTAGGCGTACCGGGTCGTCAACGCGTCGACGAACAGGGGCATCTCGGGAATCACGCCTCCTCACCCCCATTGAAGCCGGCGGCCGTCAGGAAGAACAGCCCCATGATGACGCCCGAGACGATGGCGGCGACGCCGCCGATCTCGATGGCCTCCATGCCGTACTTGGTGGCCTTCTCGCCGAGAAGCGGCGCGTAGCGGCCGTATTCGAGGAACTGGCCGCCGTACGCGAGCGCGCCGAGGCCGACGCCCACGAAGACGACGACGCCGCCCGCGGCGAGGCCGGTGATGGCGTCGTTGCCGACCCACTCGCGGGTCGGTTCCGCGCCGAAGGCGAACGCGAGCATGAGGACGACGACGCCGACCAGGGCGCCGCCCTGGAAGCCGCCGCCCGGCGTGTCCGCGCCGTGGAAGGTCATGAAGAGGCCGTAGGTGAGGATGAACGGGGTCACCACCCGGACGGCAGTCATGATTATCTCGCTTTCCGTGTAGGGTGCCTCGGGGTCCTGTTGGCTCATGCGAACACCTCCTTGCGTAGGACGACGAGAACGGCGACGCCGGCCGAGAAGACGACGACCGCCTCGCCGAAGGTGTCGAAGCCACGGTAGGCCGCGAGGACGGCCGTCACCGTGTTGTGGACGCCGGTGTCCGTGTAGGCCGCCGCCAGATAGTACGCCGACACCGACTCGCCGGGCGTGCCGGCCGCGCCGGTGACGGGCGTGACCCCGCCGAGGAAGTTCTCGGCGGGGATGGTGCCGACCACGAACAGCAGCACCGCCGCCAGCCCGACCGACACCGTCGCGGCGGGCCAGTTGATGTCCGCGAGGACGACCCCCTCGGCCGGCCGGGAGGTCTTGGCGATGGTCAGAAGCAACAGGATGGTCGTCACGCCGGCGCCGATGGCGGCCTCCGTGAGGCCGACGTCCGGCGCGAGTAGAAGCGAGTAGAACAGCGCCATCCCGAGGCTGTAGGCGGCGAAGACGATGATGGCCGCCAGCGTGTCCCGCAGCAGGGCGGTCGCGACGGCGGTCACGATGACGAACCCGGCGAGGGCGAAGCCGACGAGACTCATCGGCGCTCGTCCCCCTCCGTCCACGGTTCGATGCCCTCCTCGTAGGCCGCCCGCGCGACGGCGTGGGCCGCCGTCGGGTTCGTGATGAAGATGAACACCAGCAGGAGGACCGCCTTGATGACCTCCGTCTCGAAGCCGTACGCAAGGACGACGGCGCCGACGACGAGGCCGGCGCCGAGGGTGTCCGTCTGGGAGGCGGTGTGGGCCCGCGAGTAGACGTCGGGCAGTCGGATGACGCCCACGGCGGAGACGAACGTGAAGAAGACGCCGCCCGCGAGCAGCGCGACGATGACGCCCAGTCGGATGTCGTTCATATCACGTCACCTCGCTTGACGGTGAACTTGGAGATGGCGATGGCCATCAGGAAGTTCAGCAGGGCGTAGACCAGCGCGATATCGAGGAACGACTCGGTGTCCAGCGCCACCGCGAGCAACGCGAGGATGACGACGGTGTTCGTGCCGAGGACGTTGACCGCGACGACGCGGTCCTGCATCGTCGGCCCCTTGACCGCACGGTAGAGGACGACGATGGCGAGGACGACCAGCGCCGCCGCCGTCGCGAGGAAGGCGGTTTCGAGCATTCAGCTATCGCCCTCCTCGGCGTCGTCAGCCGCCGCTTCGTCGGCTTCCTCCTCGGGGTGCTGGAGTATCTCGCAGTCGTCCCGTTCGCGCGGCGAGGCGATGGCGGCCGACGACCGGCCGTAGAAGGCGAAGCGAACGGCGCGTTCGAGCGCGCCGTCGAAGAGGCCCTCCCGGGCGCTTTCGAACAGCGCGTGGACGTAGAGGTCCTGTCCGTCGGACTGGACGGTGAGCGTCCCGGGCGTGAGCGTGATGCTGTTGGCCAGCGTCGTCAGCGCGACGCTGTCGCCGACCGCCGCGCGAACGCGGGTCATTCGGGGTTCGATTGGCATCTTCGGATGGAGGATGATGTAGGTGATGGCGATGTTCGCCACGACGATTTCGTAGAGCAGATACGGCACGTAGAGCACGAGGCGGACGCTCTGTTTGAGGAGGCGACCCACCCTCGGTCGCTCGGAAAGCGAGATGCGGTGGAGCGCGCCCGCGACGATGCCGGCCGAGAGCGCGCCGGTCACGAGTTCGTAGTAGAGGTCGTAGCTGTCGCCGCTGGCGATCTTGAAGCCGCCGAGTAGCTGATAGAAGGCAAAGGCGACCACGAAGAGGATGCCGAACTGCATGAGGCCGCCGGGACGGGTCAGTCGCGCGCGGCGGGTCTGCCGGTCGACCAGCGCTTCCTGAACGGTCAGGCCCCGTCTGACGAGGTCGACCTCCATCGGGCGCAACAGCGGGAGGTTACCGCCGGGGCTGTATTCGGGGTCGACGACGACCTCCGAGAGATCGTGGTCAGCGGCGTAGCCCGCGATGACGCGGGCGTAATCGTCCGGGCTGAACAGGTACTCGTCGGTCCCGATGAGCGACGTTTCGATGGTTATCGAAGCGTCGCCGGCGTCCTCGCGGGCCCAGACCTCGACCCGTTCGAGGAACGCCTCGGTCTCGGCGTAGACGTCGGCACCGACATCGCCGATGTCGTGCCACGCGACCGGCGCGACGAAGTGGAGGCGCGGGTCGTCGGCCTCCAGCGCGACGTCGACGGCGTAGCCGACCGTCTGCCGTAGCGTGACCGACTGGCCGACGGGAACGAGCACCGCACCGCTTGCATCCGTCTCGGGGGTTGCATCAGGCACGGCTAGTCACTATCCATTGTATTTCACCACCCGCATCAAAACGGTTTATCTTCCGGACGGGACCGCAGACACCCTACATCCCGGCCGAGGCGTCGAAGAAGGCTTAAATCGGCGGCCCCCGGAGGCCGTGACATGACCCAGTCGGCACGCGCGTTCGTTCCCGGCCACATCACGGGCTTTTTCAGCGCCCACCCCGACGAAGACCCGACGAAAGCCGGGTCACGGGGCGCCGGCATCGCGCTCGCGGAGGGTGTGACGGTCCGGGTCGAACCCGGCGACGGCCTCGAACTCAACGGCGAGGGACTCGACATCGAGGCGGTCGACCGGGTACTGGGCGCGCTCCGGACGGACGCGCGCGTCGTCGCCGAGACCGACCTGCCGCTCGGTTCCGGGTTCGGCGTCTCCGGCGCGCTCGCCTTGGGGACGGCGCTGGCGGCCAACGACGCCTTCGACCGCGGCCTCTCGGAGAACGAACTCGTCACCATCGCCCACGGCGCGGAGGTACAGGCGGGCACCGGCCTCGGCGACGTGGTCGGGCAGGCCCGCGGCGGCTTCCCCATCCGGCTCGACCCCGGCGCACCACAGTACGGCACGATGGACGGGATTCCCGCCCGCCGCGATATCGAGTACGTCACCTTCGGCGAACTCCCCACCGAGGAGGTCATCGGTGGCGACACCGCGGAACTGACCGCCGCCGGCAAGCAGGCGCTCTCCCAACTCGTCGCCGAGCCGACGCTGGAGACGTTCATGCACGCCTCCCGGCGCTTCGCCCGCGAGGCCGACCTGCTGACGCCGCAACTCCGGCGGGCGATTCAGGACGTGGCGGACGAAGGCGGCGAGGCTTCGATGGCGATGCTCGGCGAGACGGCCTTCGCGCTCGGCAGCGGCCTCAGCGATGCCGGCTACGACGCCGAGCGGTGTGGCGTCCATCCCGCCGGCGCGCACCTGTTATAGAATGGCCGCTAGAACGTGATGACTTCGTAGCCGTCGTCGACGAGCTACTTCATGCTCGGGTGGCCGTCGTATTCGTCGAGGACGACGAGTCCGGAGTCGTCGACGGCCTCCTCGGCACCGAAGGCGCCGGAACAGAAGTCACAGACGCCGATGTTGTCATTGACCGCCGAGTAGAGTTCGTGGTAATCGTGGTCGGGGTCTTCGAGCAGTTCGACCCACTGGGTCGCGGCGCCGTCGAAGATTACCTCGACCTCGTCGCCGGCCTCGATGAACTCCTTGGCAGCCTCCAGCGCGTTGAAGATGCGACCGGAGTTCTCGTGTCCGTCCGTCCCCGCCAGAATCAGGATTGCTGTTTTCGTCATTACGGACGAACGGATGCGTGGCGTGGGCAAAAGGGCGCCTCGCTCGTGTGCCGACGCCGCAGACTACCGAAAGCCGCCGATTTCCGCCGGTCAGTGATCGTGGTCGTGGAGATGCTCGGGTCGGCTGAACCGCCCGGAGAAGGCCCGCTGGACGACCTCCGAGAGGGCGGGATGGATATGAATCGACTCGCGGATGTCCTGTACGGTACCGGTCCCGGCTTTCATCGCCACGACGACCTCCTCGATGAGGTTCGAGGCCTCGGGGCCGATGATGTGACAGCCGATAATCTCGCCGTCGAGGTCGATGAGCACCTTCACGAACCCCTCGGCGTGCATCGCGCTCCCGCGGGCCGTCTCCTCGTAGGGGTAGGTCCGGACCGCGTAGTCGACGTCGTCCGCCCGGAGGGCCCCCTCGCGCAAACCGACGCCGGCGACCTCCGGCGAGGCGAAGACCGCGAAGGGCATCGCGGTGTAATCGACGGCTTCCATCTCGCCCCCGAAGACGTTGCGTGCGACCGCGCTGGCCTCGTGGTTCGCGCTGTGTTTCAGGAGGTACTCGCCGACGATGTCGCCGAGCGCCCAGACGCCCTCGGCGTCGGTCCGGAGGTACTCGTCGGTCTCGATGAAGCCCCCCGCGTCGGTCTCGACGCCCGTCGCATCGAGATTCAGCGTGCCCGAGTTGGGGCGGCGCCCCGCCGCGACAAGCAGCGTGTCGCCGGTGACCTCGACGCGGTCGGCGTCGGCGGGGGCCACAGCGTCGCCGCCGGCAGTCCGGACCGTCGACGCCTCGGGATACGGCCGCGCCTCGACGGTCACCTCGCCGTCGGCCTCCTCGGCGGCGACCGCCTCGTAGCCCGTGTAGACGTCGAACCGCTCCGCATAGCGGTCGGTGAAGGCCTCGCCGACCTCCTCGTCGGCCTCCGGCAGGAGGTTCGGGCGTCGGCCGACGATGCTCACGTCGCTGCCGAAGGTGCCGAAGAAGTGGCCCAGTTCCGCCGCGATGTAGCCGCCGCCGACGATGACCAGATGCTCGGGCGGTTCCTCCAGTTGAAGTGCTTCGGTACTCGTGAGGTAGTCGACCGACTCGATACCGTCGATGGGCGGAATCGAAGGCCGGGTGCCGGCGGCGATGAGGACCGTCTCCGCGCGGAGTTTCGCGCCGTCGTCCTCGCCCCCGGATATCTCGACCGTGCGGTCGTCGACGAAGCGCGCCTCGCCGTCGTAGAGTTCGTGTCGCGGCGACGATTCGAGGCCGCGTCGAATGGAGTCGGCGTCGCCCGAGACGTCCTCGTTGACCTCGCGGACGATTTCGGCGAAGTCGACGCCCTCGACGTCTGCGTGGATGCCGAACTCCTCGGCGCGCTCGACGGTCTCCAGGACCTCCGCGTGGTACAGCAGCATCTTCGAGGGGATACAGCCGCGGTTGAGACAGGTGCCGCCGAGCGGTCCCTTCTCGACGACGGCGACCGATTGGTCCTGATTGACGGCGACGTTCGCCACGTCCAGTCCCGACCCGGACCCGATGACCAGAAAGTCGAATTCGTCCATGGAGACGATTGGCGCGCCAGCGGCATTAAACCGAGTTCCGGTCCCCCGTGCCGGGCGCACGACCGCCGAATCGACGCCCATCGGCGGGAGCGTTTTTCCGACGTGCGCGCGTCGGATTCGCATATGCTGACGGCGACGCGGGCCACGGGAGGCCGGGCGTGAAGCGAGCGCCGTTCACGCGCCTCGAAGAGGCGGTGTTCCACGTCGAGCGGATGTACACGCCGTGGAACATTCAAATCGAGGTCGCAACGAGCGAGCGGATCGACCGGACGCGGCTCCGGGAGGCCGTCCGAACCGCCTACGCCATCCATCCGATTGCCAAGGCCCGTCGGCGTCCGGGTGGAAAAGAGGGGACCGACTACGACTGGGAGGTTCCGGACGAGGCGCCGGTCCCCATCGAGGTGGCGGAAGCGAGCGACGTCGACCTCGACGCGCTCCGCCAGCGGTTCTACGGCGACGGCATCGACCTCTCGACGTCACCCCCGTTGCGCCTGCTCGTCGTCCGAGGTGGAGGCGAGAGGGGCGACCTGCTGTGGGTCTGTTCGAGCCACGTCCCCATGGACGGCGTGGGCGCCTACCGAATCCTGCAGGCCATCTGTACCGCCTACCGAGGGGAGGAACCCAACCCGAGCCGATTCGCGTTCGGCGAATCCCGCGACGTGCTGGACGGGTTCCGGCCCGAGTCCTATCGCCGCCGGGTACGGTTGCTCGGGAAGACGGCGCAGCGTCTCGGCTACCTGCTCGACCCGCCATCGCGGTTGCCGGGGGCCGGCGCACCCGGAGTGGCCAGCTGGCGGTATCGCCACCGCCGACTCGACGACGGGGTCGTCGACGCACTCGGCGAGGGCGACGACGCCTCGGTCAACGACCACCTGCTCGCGGCGATGCATCTGACGCTCGACCGCTGGAACCGCGATTTCGGCGCTCCGGCGGAGAGGTTGAGCGTCATGATGCCGGTGAACCTCCGCCCGCGCGAGTGGTTCTACGAGGGGGTCGGCTTCTACACCTTCTTCGAGAGCGTCGCGACCGACGCAGTCGACCGACAGGATGCGGAGACGGCGCTCGGCCGGATAATCGACCAGACGCGGGAGATAAAGGCCGAACAGCGGTACCTCGGCTATCTGGAGTGGCTCAACCTCGTTCCCGGTGCGATACCGCTGTCGCTCAAGAAACGCCTGCCGAGACTGCTCGATGGTGTCGGTGGGCGACTGCTCGATACGGCCGTCCTGTCGAATCTCGGCCGGCTACCGGAGCCGTTGCCCGCCCTCTCGGGTGAGACGCCCGAATCGACGTGGTTTACGGCGCCGTGCTGGCTCCCGACGCCGGTCAGCATCGGCGCCGCCACCGTCGGCGAGGAGATGCATCTCGGCTTTCGCTACACGCAGTCGGCGTTCGATGCGGAGAAAGCGGACGCGTTCGCCGACCGCTACTGCGAGCGGGTGGCCGAAATCGTCTGAGACTCAGTTCTCGCAGATGTCGACGAAGTTCTCGAAGACCTCGTCGCCCTGTTCGGTGTGGGCGACCTCGGGGTGCCACTGGACGCCGTAGAGGTCGCGGTCGGTGTCGCTCATGGCTTCGACGCCGCAGACGTCGCTTTTCGCGGTGCGGACGAAGCCCTCGGGGACCTCCTTGACCTCGTCGGCGTGGCTGGCCCACACGCGGGTGTTGGGAGCGAGCGACCCGACGAGGGGGTCCTCGTCGTCCACGATATCGACGGTCACGTCGGCGTAGCCGCCGTACTCGCCCGAGTCGACCCGGCCGCCGAGTTCGTCGGCGATGAGTTGCATGCCGAGACAGATGCCGAAGACGGGGACGTCGAGGTCCAGATACTCGCGGGAGTTGCCGACCCGGTCCATGTCGGGGCCGCCGGAGAGGACGATGCCGTCGGCGTCGACGTCCTCGGGGGCGGTGTCGTTGTCGATGAGGTCGGTGTCGATGCCGAGGTCACGCAGCGCGCGGTGTTCGAGATGGGTGAACTGCCCGTGGTTGTCGACCACGACGATTCGCGTCATTGGGTGTCCGTATCGGGCCAACCCGTAAAAAGCGTCTGAAAGACGTGCTAGCGCGCTACGGAGATGTGCCTCGGATGGATACTGCCCGGAAGCCGAACCGATGCCAGGGGTCGGCAACCGTGATGAACATCCGAATCAGACATATTATCACCCACCTTGTGAATTAATCACCTTTTACAATTAATACTTTAGGCGTCGGGCCGTTGCAGAGGGTATACGGAGTCATCAATGTCATCGAACACGTCCTCCCCCAATACAGTCGACAGTCCCACACAGACGGAGCCGGACTCGGCGCTCGCGGTCGCTCGCCGCCAGCTCCGTCGGGCCGCGGCGTTCGTCGACATCGACCCGAACACCGTCGAGCGGCTCGAAGACCCCTCCGCCGTCCACGAGGTAACGGTCCCCATCGAGCGCGACGACGGCACCGTCGAGACCTACACGGGCTATCGCGCCCAGCACAACAGCGTTCGCGGCCCCCACAAGGGCGGCCTGCGGTTCCACCCCGACGTCACCCGCGAGGAATCCATCGGGCTGTCGATGTGGATGACGTGGAAATGCGCCGTCATGGACCTCCCCTTCGGCGGCGCGAAGGGCGGCATCGTCGTCGACCCCAAGGACCTCTCGACCGACGAGAAGGAACGGCTCACGCGCCGCTTCACCGAGGAACTCCGGGACGTCATCGGCCCGAACACCGACATCCCCGCGCCCGACATGGGCACCGACGCCCAGACGATGGCGTGGATCATGGACGCCTACTCGATGCAGGAAGGCGAAACCCAGCCCGGCGTCGTCACCGGCAAACCACCGGTCATCGGCGGGAGCTACGGCCGCGACGAGGCACCGGGTCGCAGCGTCGCCATCGCCACCCGGCAGGCGCTGGACTACTACGACAAGCCCCTCGACGAGGCGACCGTCGCCGTTCAGGGCTTCGGCAGCGTCGGCGCCAACGCCGCCCGCCTGCTGGACGACTGGGGCGCCGACGTCGTCGCCGTCAGCGACGTCAACGGCGCCATCTACGACCCCGACGGCCTCGATATCGAGGCCATCCCGACCCACGAGGAGGAACCCGAGGCCGTCACGAAGCAGGACGGCGAACTCATCACCAACGACGAACTGCTCGAACTCGACGTCGACGTGCTCGCACCCTGTGCCATCGGGAACGCCATCACCGAGGAGAACGTCAACGGCATCCGGGCCGACATCATCGTCGAGGGCGCCAACGGCCCGACGACCTTCGCCGCCGACACCGTCCTCGCCGACCGGGACATCCCGGTCATCCCGGACATCCTCGCCAACGCCGGCGGCGTCACCGTCTCGTACTTCGAGTGGCTCCAGGACATCAACCGCCGCTCGTGGTCGCTGGAGAAGGTCAACAGCGAACTGAACGCCGAGATGGAGAAGGCGTGGGCCGCCGTCGAGGACGCCTACGAGCACCACCCCGATGCGACGTGGCGGGACGCCGCCTACGTCGTCGCCCTCGAACGGCTCTCGAAGGCCCACGACGCACGCGGGCTGTGGCCGTAACTCGGCCGGTCTGAACAACGTCTCTGATTTATTTCATTTATAAAGAAGCGGCCCTGTCGAGACCCTCAGTCGTCGACCGGGTTCGTTCCTGCGTCGAGGCCCTGACGTGGCGAATTTTTAAGCCGCCATCGGGAGAAACCATCGTGTGGCATGATACCACTTCAACAAGGAATCTCCCTCGACCCACAACAGTACGTCCCGGCACTGGTGAGTGCGGCCACCACGGTCGTGTTGTTCGTCGTCGTGTTCGTCGTCATCTACCTGCTCGGGAAGTATTTCGTGACCCGAGCGGTGAAACGCAGTCTCAGGCAACGGGGCTTCGATGAGGCGCTCGTCGGGTTGGTGGTCAGTACGACCGTCGTAATCGTCGCCGTCGTGGCGGTGGCGCTGGCCGCGACGGTGGCGGGCTTCGGCGTCGTCCTGGCGGCGTTTGCCACCCTCGGCGGTGCGCTCGCGCTCGCGGTCGGTTTCGCCGCCCAGGACCTCATCGCCAACTTCGTCGCCGGCGTGTTCATCATTCAGGATGAACCGTTCACGGTCGGCGACTGGGTCGAGTGGGACGGGAACAGCGGCGTGGTTCGGGACATCCAACTGCGGGTGACGAGACTGGACACGTTCGACAACCAACTGGTCACCGTTCCGAACAGCGACCTCGCCAGCGCGGCGGTAATCAATAACGTGGAGAACGACCAACGCCGGGTGTCGGTCGACTTCGGTATCGGATACGGCGACGACATCGAGCAGGCACGGGACGCCATCATCGACGAGGGGACACGAATCGACGGCGTTCTCGAGAAGCCGGCGCCCACCGCGCCCGTCACGGGACTCGGTGACTCGGCTGTCGTACTCCAGGGGCGAATCTGGATCGACCCGACCGAGAGTAGCTACGGGGCGATACGCGCACAGTTCCTCGAAGCGGTCAAGCAGCGCTTCGATAGCGAAGGAATCGACATGCCCTATCCGAATACGGAACTCTCAGGTGGGATAGAGGTAACGAACGCCGGAGAGGTCGAGGGGGTTTCCGGCGACTGAAACGGGCAACTCGTGGTTTGCTGAAGACTCTCGAGTAGTTCAACCGAGTCGAAGAAGCACGCGTGACATCCGCCGAGCGTACAAAAAGCGGGCTACGAGTGGGTTTCAGTCGTCGGCCAAGACGGGCGTCTCCTCGTTGGCAACCAGCCGGTCCAGCGCGTCGACCATCGCGCGGACGGAGGCGGTGGTGATGTCCGAATCGGAGGCGGCGACGGTGACCGAGCGGTCGCCGCGGGTCATCTCGACTTCCACGGTGACGACGGCGTCGGTGCCGCCGGTGATGGCGTCGACGTGGTAGGAATCGAGTTGCGCGTTGGCAGCCGACCCGAGCGCCGAGCGGACCGCAGCGATGGCGGCGTCGACGGGGCCGGAGCCGGTCCCGGAGGCGACCCGTTCCGCGCCGTCGACTTCCAGTCGGACCGACGCCGTGGGCGTCCCGCTGCCGGAGGCGGCGGTGAGGTCGACCAGTTCGACGCGGCGGTCGCGTTCGCGACCCTGGACCTCCTCGGCGATGGTCAGGAGGTCGGCGTCGGTGACGCGCTTGCCGCGGTCGCCCAGTTCCTTGACGCGGGCGACGATTTCGCCGAGTTCGTCGTCGGTGACCTCGACGTCGTGTTCCCGGAGGCCTGCCTCGACGCCGGCGCGACCGGCGTGTTTCCCGAGGACGAGGCGCCGTTCGCGGCCCACCTTCTCGGGCGGGTAGGGCTCGTACATGGCGTCGTCCTTGAGGGTACCGTCGGTGTGGATGCCGGACTCGTGGGTGAAGGCGTTCTCGCCGATGACGGCCTTGTTCGGCGGCAGCGGCACGTCCGTCGCCGAGGAGACGAGTTGGCCGAGTTCGTAGAGCATCTCGGTATCGAGGGTCTCGACGCCGTAGCCGTGGTCCAGCGCCATGGCGACCTCCTCGATGGCGACGTTGCCGGCCCGTTCGCCGATGCCGTTGATGGTGCCGTGGACGAGGTCGGCGCCGGCGGCGAGGCCCGCCAGCGTGTTCGTGACCGCAAGCCCGAGGTCGTCGTGGGTGTGCATCGACGTCGGGCCGAGGTCGGAGAGGCGGTCGTATATCTCGAACATCCGGTCGGGCGTGGCGTGGCCGACGGTGTCGGGCGCACAGACGCGGTCGGCGCCCGAATCGATGGCCGCACCCATGAGTTCCTCCAGAAAGTCGATGTCGGCGCGGGAGCCATCCTCACCGAGGACCTCGACCCAGAGGCCGTGGTCCTTGGCGTATTCCACGAGGTCGACGGTCGTGTCGACGACATCCTCGTGGGTGGTGTCGAGTTTCTCCTCGACGTGGCGGTCGCTGGCGGGCACGACGAGGTTGACGCCGTCGACGCCGCAGTCCAAGGCGAGGTCGATGTCGTTGCGGACCCCGCGGGCGAAACTCGTCACGCGCGCGTCGAGGTCGAGGTCGGTGACGCGGGCGATGGTCTCCCGTTCGCCCGGCCCGGTGCAGGCGCTGCCGGCCTCGATGACCGAGACGTTGGCCGCATCGAGCGCGCGGGCGATCTCCGCCTTCTCCTCGGGCGACAGGGAGATGCCGGGGGCCTGTTCGCCGTCGCGGAGCGTGGTATCCAGAAACTGTACCTCACGGTCTGAGAGAGCCATCGCTGTGGGATGGTCCTCGAATAAGCGAGTCACGGTAGAATCCTCTGTATTAGACGAGCGGTCGAATTTCTCGACCAGCCGCCTTGCGGCGACTTACTCTATCCTCTGCCGGGGTGGAGTTCGGCATGGCTGTATCTCCCACAATGGGATGGGTGTTGATTAAGGTGCGGGTTTCCGCAGGATTGGCATCCGAACCGCTCAAGCGCGGTCATGGCCCTCGATGCGGACTCTATCGCCCGTTTCGACGCCAGCGGCGGCGTCCGCCGGCATCTCGATGACGGTATCGGCCCGCGCCCGTCCGTGGCCCGTCCACGCCGAGAGCCGTTTCACCTGCTGGACCTCGTCGTCGACCAGCCACACCGTATCGATATCGAAGGGGACACAGACCATGTGGAGGCCGCGCTGCCGGGGCTTCGAGAAGGGAAACACCAGCGCGTAGTCGTCGGGAATCGACCGCCGGAACATCAGGCCGAGACCCTGGGAGAGGAGTCCGTCGGCGAGTTCGACGTCGCTGGCCAGCGTTCGCTTCTCGCCGTCGACCTCGTGTACGACGCGCACGTCGCTTGCTGTGACGGCGACGGATAAAAAGCCACCCTGAGCGCAAGCGTTGAAATCCCGCGACGCCTCACGCCCGATATGGAGAAGACGCCGCAGGGAACGTCGGTCGGCGTCGACGACCCCTACGAGGTCGTCGAGCGGTGCGATTACCTCACCGACGACGGCCGGTGTCGCTACGCGGCCGAACACGGCCACCACGATTCGGAGTTCGCCCGCGAGCGCCACGAGGACGATTTGCGGTGTCCGGCAGCCGACCCTGACGGGGAATGGGACTGGGACGACTGCCCGCATTTCCGGGCCCGCCAGCGCTCGAAGGAGTGCATCCGCTGTGGCATCGAGGAACGCCGACTCGCCCACGACGACGAGCGGCCCCTGCTGGAGGAACACCACCTCGAATACCCCGACGACGACCGCCGGGAGTTGGCCCACGAGATTACGGTGTATCTCTGTCGGTGGTGTCACGCGAAGATTCACGACTCGTGGGCACGCATCGACGACGACGCCTCGCCGGACCCCGAGGCCATCGCCGCGGCGGAGGGCCGCCGCTCGAAGGAACACGAGGAGTTGTCCTTCGAGACGGCGGCCGAGCGGTTCGGCGACGAATCCGGGGCCGAATAAGCGGGCCGTCGGTCCTTATATATCGTTCCAACCCGGAATACGAGGTGTGCAGGAGTACCAGCGCAAACAACTCCTCGAACGCGTCGACCGCGAGAGTTCGACAGTCGGCGTGGACATCCCCGAGCGCATCGACGTGCAGGGCGAGGAGGTGGAGCTACAGGAGTTCGTCTTCGAAATCAAGCGCCGCGAGACGGTGCCGCCCGGCGAGCGCGACCGCGTCGAGCAGGCCAAGAAGAACCTCCGCCGCGAGCGCCTCCAGCGCCGCCAGAAAATCGAGGACGGCGACATTTCCTTCGAGGAAGGCGAGGAAATCGCCGAGGGCATCATCGGCATCGACCGGGCGCTCGAAGCCCTCGAGAACCTCGGCCACGAGGACGTGCAGGCCGAAGCCGATAGACAGGAAGCGATGGACCAGAAGCGGTGGATGAACTTCCTGAAGCAGGCGCTGGGTCACGACGACGACGGACCGCAGGTTCGCGGCCCCTAACAGACCATGAGCAAGAACGCAGAAGTCGCCGCCGAACTCGAAGCGATGGCCGACCACCTCGAAGCCCGCGACGTCGACTACAAGCCGAACATCTACCGGCGTGCGGCCGACAGCATCCGCGGCCACACCGTCGCCGTCGAGACCCTCTACGAGGAGGGCGGCAAGGAGGCCCTCAAGGAAATCGACGACGTTGGCGACGCCATCGCCTCGAAGACGGCGGAGTTCATCGAGACCGGCCACATCGAGGAACTGGAGGAACTCCGCGAGGAGATGCCCGTCGAGATGGACGCCCTGACGGCGGTCGAAGGGGTCGGCCCGAAGACCGTCGCCGCCCTCTACGACGCGCTGGGAATCGAGACGCTCGACGACCTCGAAGCCGCCGCCGAGGCCGGCGAGATTCAGGAGGTCAAGGGCTTCGGCCCGAAAACCGAGGAGAACATCGTCCAGAACATCCCCTTCGCCCGCGAGTCCCGCGAGCGGAGCCTGCTCGGTGAGGCCCGCCCCGTCGCCGACCGCGTCACGGCGTTCTTCGAGGGCGTCGATGCGGTCGACCGCGTCGACGTCGCCGGCTCCATCCGCCGGTGGCGGCCGACCATCGGCGACGTGGACGCACTGGCTGCCAGCGAGGACTTCGAGGCCGTCATCGACGCCTTCGAAGGGTGGGAGGAGACCGACGAGGTCATCGAGGCCGGCACGAACAAGGCCAGCGTCCGCTCCAACGGCCTCCGCGTCGACCTCCGGGTCGTCGTGCCCGAGGAGTTCGGCGCCGCCCTCCAGTATTTCACGGGCAGCAAGGACCACAACATCGCGGTCCGTAACCGGGCTATCGACATGGACCTGAAGGTCAACGAGTACGGCGTCTTCGACATCTCCGAACTCGGTTCGGACGGCTCGTCGGACTCGTCCGACGGTGTCTCGGGCGTGGAGGACCCGGATTCGGGCCAGCGCGTCGGCGAGCGCGTCGCCGGCGAAACCGAAGAGGAGGTCTACGCCGCCGTCGATATGGACTGGATGCCGCCGGAACTCCGCGAGAACCGCGGTGAGGTCGAAGCCGCCGCCGACGGCTCCCTGCCGGACCTCCTGACGGGCGAGGACATCAACGGCGACCTCCACTTCCACACGAACTACTCCGATGGCGACGAGTCCATCGAGCGGATGGTCGAGGCCGCCGCCGAGTTCGGCCACGACTACGTCTCCGTCGGCGACCACGCCACCGGCCCCGGGATGGTCGGCGGCGTCGGCCTCTCCGACGAGGAACTGCTCGACCAGATGGAGGCGATTCGCGCCGTCGCCGAGGAGACCGATATCGAGGTGTTCGCGGGCGTCGAGGCCAACATCGACGAGGACGGAGGCATCTCGGTCGGCGACGACGTGCTGGCGGAACTGGACTGCGTCGTCGCCTCGCCGCACAGCGGCCTCGACGGCGACGGCACCGACCGCCTCGTGGCGGCCATCGAACACCCGGAGGTCGACATCATCGGCCACCCCACGGGTCGGATGCTCAACCAGCGCCCCGGCCACGACATCGACATCGACCGGGTCGCCGAAGCCGCCGCCGACAACGGGACGGCCCTCGAAATCAATTCGGACCCGCGCCGGCTCGACCTCCGGTCGAGCAACGCCAAGGCCGCAATCGAGGCCGGAGCGACCATCTCCGTCAACACCGACGCCCACCGCCCCGGCGCCTTCGAGTACATGCGCTTCGGCGTCCACACCGCCCGCCGCGGCTGGTGTGAACCCGACGACGTGCTCAACTGCCGGGACGTCGAGGGGCTTCGGGACTTCCTCGGACTGTGACGGGGGCGCTCTTCTTGCTGCATAGCTCGAACGAGATACCTCTCCCCTGGTGGAATGGAAGGGCGAGGGGAGATGGCGACGAAGTGGAGTCGCTGAGAAGGCCCTATCCGACCGAAGGGAGGATATCCTTCTCAGCGACCGCCATCCCTCCGAGGGCTTCCGGGGTGACTGCGGTGCTGTCAGAAGTGGTCGTTCCGAAATGACCACCGGAAACGAATCGGACGAAACCGAGCAAATCGAAGCCGGCGTTCGACCCGAAACGGACGCCTTCCTCCTCGACGTGATGCTCGGCAAACTGGCCGTCTATCTCCGACTCGCGGGGTACGATACGGCCTATGCCGGTGACCGAGGTATCGAGGCGGACGACCTGATTCTCGAACTCGCAGAGGCAGAAGACAGAATCCTCCTCACCCGAGACGTGCAGTTGGCCGCACAGGCCGACGAATCCATCCTGCTGTCGGCGAAGCCCGTCGAGGACCAGTTGGCGGAACTCCGCGAGGCGGGCGTCGAACTGGAAGCCGACGCGGAGCCGTCACGCTGTGGACGGTGTAACGGCCGCCTCGATTCGGTGCCGGCAGGCGCCGATACGCCCGATTACGCGCCGGACCCCGCCGAAACCGACTGCTGGCGCTGTCGGGCGTGTGGACAGGTGTTCTGGAAGGGGAGCCACTACGAACGGATGAAGAAGGCGCTCGGTTAGGATTGGGTGTTCGGCGACCACTCCTCGCAGGCCTCCATGTCGTCCATCGCTTCGCCGTGGAGGCCGCAGTAGGGGACCATCCCCTCGTCGGTGCGGACGTAGCGGAAGTGTCCGCAGTTGCCGCAGTAGCGGTCGTCCGGCGAGGGCGCGCTGGCGGGCCTCTCGTCGAGGAACTCGGCGTCGTCGGTCGTCGCGCCGCCGTCGGTAACGCTCAGGTCGTCGCCGAAGCCGGGGTTTGCGGCCCGGCCCGACGACTGAGAATCGGTTCCCGAACGGCTTCGGGACCCAGCCGAACCGGCCGCCGAATCGGAGGACCCCTGTGAGCCGCCGGCCGAATCGCGGTTGGTCTGTGTCTCCACTTCGCCGTCGGGGTCGGCCCCGAGCAGGCCGATGCCGCCGAGCGTACCCCGAAGGTCGTCGCCCTCGACTTCGACGATTTTCGTCTCGCCGCCTTTCGTGATTTCGAGTTTGACGGTGCCGCCGGGGTCGTTGCGGGCCTTGAAGCTCGCGACCGACGCGAAGAGGCTCCAACTCGTGACGAGTGCGCCGGTGAAGTAGACGCCCGCGACGACGAGTGTCATCGAGGTGTTGCCGGAGCCGCCGACCCAGTCGACGGGGTAGGCGGCGTTGAACAGCACGACGCCGACGAGACTGATGAGTCCGCCCGCGGCGGCGCCGACCCTGACGTGGCGTTCGGCCCGCGGCAGGACGATTATCGTACCGAGCAGCAGCGCTGGAAGTCCGAGGCCACCCAGGACCCCCGCGTAGTTCCGCGCCTCGAACAGGTCGAGGCCGAGCGATTGGGACAGTTCGGTGGCTGCGATGACGATGCCGGCAACGAGCAGTACCGCGCCGACCCCAAACAGCGCGACACCGGCATACAGCCGCCGGAGGCTGGCCCCGTTTCCTCCCTCGTAGACCTCCGTGAGGCTAGCCATAGGGTTTCGTTCCGTCTCAACACACAAAACACTACGTCAGACACGCGCAAGACGGCGGGCGATTCGCGGCCGTCAGAGTCCACACAACGCCGATTCGGCGGCCGCCGTGAACCGCGGTCGCTCACTCCCGCTCGGTCTCCGCGGCCATCCGCCGGAGGCGCTCGATGCGCGCGTCGGTCGACGGATGGGTGCGGAACGGCCCGGTCGCCCCCTCGCGTTCGGAGGGCGGCAGGATGTCGATGGCCGTGACCGAATCCTCCCACGCCCGGAGGTCGGTCTCCGGCGTCCGTCGCTCCTCGTCAAGCCGCCGGAGGGCACTCGACAGCGCCGCGGGCGACCCGGTGAGCGCGGCTCCAGCGGTGTCGGCGCTCAACTCTCGGCCGCGGGAGAAGACGGCGACCCCCAGCTGGCCGAACCACTTCAGCCCGCGGAAGAGGGCGTTCCAGAGCCAGTCGCCGACGTCGTAGTCGCTCGGGTTCTGGTCGATCCAGTCGTCGGCCGCCAGCACGGGCGCCAGCGCCGCGCCCATGATGCGGCTGTCCTGATTCGCGAGGTGGCTCACCTCGTGGGCGAGGACGGCCTCCAGTTCCGCCTCCTCGAGCGCCTCGACGAGGCCGCGGGAGACGACGACGACGGCGCTCGTGCCCGTCCCGATGGTAAAGGATTCCGGCCGGTCGGTCTCGGCGACGCGTACCTCCGGGGGCGGCACGTCCGCGAGTTGGGCGAGGCGGTGGGTGGTCCGCTCGACCTCGGGGGCAGCGTCTTCGGCCAGAACCGTCTCATCGAGCAGGTTCTCGCGGAGACTGCCGATCTCCTGGCGCACCTCGCCGACGGTACCGACGACGGCGAGGGCCGCCCCCACGAGGAAGACGACGAGCAGACTGTCCAGCGCCGACAGCGCCGCCGAGAGCGCGACGCCGATGGCGATGATACCCTCGACGACGAGGAGATAGAGGCTTCCGAGCGCGACGACCGAGAGGGTCGCCGACGCCGGGTCGGTCGGCGGCAGGAGCGTGTCGGCGCTCGTATAGCGGGCGATCTGCTCCCAGCCGTAGACGATGCCGACGAGAACGAGCAACGCCAGCGGTGCGACGGCCGTCGACGGCACCGGCGTCATCGCCGACACGCGCGGCATCGTGAGGACGAACTCGTAGATTCGGAAGAGCCACCCCCACACGATGAAGCCGAAGAAAGCACCGAAGACGCTGATGATGAGGCTCAAAACCAGCGTCAGCGTCCCGAGGATACAGAGGGCGAAGACGGTTCGGACGAGGAGCGAAAACCGGAGACGGAGGCCGAGCGTTACGGTCGGCACCCCGTTCGGACCGATAGTGAAACTTTCTCCGAGTTCGAGCGTCGATAAGCGGGCGTATCAGTCGTCGATGCTTCCGGCTTCCTCGCCCATCTCGCGAATCGCGCGTTCGGCGGCCGCGAGGGCGGCGTCGGCGTCGAACGATTCGATGATGGCGTCGAGTTCCTCGTCGCTGGCGTCGGCCAACTGGCGGGCGTGCTCGGTGATGTTCGGAACCGCTCGAATCAGGTTGTCGATGATGGGGACGGTCGCCGACTGCGCCGACCGGGACATCGGATTGAGGTCGACGACGAGTTCGGTCTTGCCCATCTCGGCCAGTGCCTCGGCGCGGTCGCCGTCCTCCAGCGGGACGAGGACGACGTCGGCGCTGCCGATGCCGTCGGCGTCGACTTTCGCGCGCTCGTGGTCGAGGCCGGGAATCCGGCCGTCGGCTTGCAGGCCCTTGACCTCCTCGGCGCCGTGCTCGCGGAGGTGTTCGACGATTCGCTCCATGCGCTCCTCGGTGCGGTTGAAGAGGTTGACTTCGAGGTCCGCGCCCGTCACCTCGGCGAGTTCGACCAGTTCGCCGGGCGCCAGCGCGGCGGCGTTGCCGTTGACCGAGAGGACGGCGTGGTCGGCCGCCAAGAGGTGGGCGGCCGCCGCTCGCTCGGCGTCGTCGGCGCTCGGCAGCGTCTCCTCGCCGAGCAGGTAGTCGAAGGCCTCGCCGCGGCCCTGTGCGATGAGTCCCTGCCGGGAGGTGATGCCGAGGTCGACCCCCTCCTCGATGCGGTGTCGCGTGATGAGCGACTCGTAGCGGGGATGTGACTCCGGAATCTCCGCGTCAGTCATGGCTGAAGTTCGGCGACGGCATCGTAAAAGGCTCCCGTTCCCTCGCGTCGACGCCCCCGGGAGGCATCGGGGTCGTCGCTGTCGGCAAACGACGGCCGCCGACCGCAGGCATATCCCTCGGGAGCGCCTCCACCCCGTATGGTCAACCAGTTCATCGACGGCGAGTGGGTCACCGACTACGACCCCACCAACGAGGCCGGCGAGTTCGAACGCCAGCCGACCAGCTTCCGTGACCGGGTCGACCCCGAGGAGGCCGAATCGGGCCGCTATCACCTCTACGTCTCCTATGCCTGTCCGTGGGCCCACCGGACGCTCGTGACGCGGAAACTGCTCGGTCTCGAAGACGCCATCTCGGTCGACGTGGTCGACCCCTACCGCGACGACGGCGGCTGGCAGTTCACGCCCGAGAAGGCGGGGTGTACCACCGACTCCATCCACGGCGCCGACTACCTCCGGGAGGTCTACGTCGAGGCCGACCCCGAGTACACGGGCCGGGTGACGGTGCCCGTGCTGTGGGACCGCCAAGAGGGAACCATCGTCAACAACGAGTCCCGCGAGGTCATACGGAACCTGACGACGGCCTTCGCGGAGTTGGGCAACGGCGTCGACCTCGCGCCCGTGGACCTCCGTGACGACATCGACGATGCCCTCGACGACATCTACGAACCCATCAACAACGGCGTCTATCGGACCGGCTTTGCCGACACGCAGGCGGCCTACGACGAGGCCGTGACCGAACTGTTCGACGCTCTCGACTACTGGGACGACGTGCTCGCCGACCAGCGCTATCTCGTCGGTGACCGCCTCACCGAGGCCGATATCGCGATGTACACCACGCTGGTCCGCTTCGACGAGGTCTACCACACCCACTTCATGTGCAACCACAGGCTCATCCGCGAGTACGACCACCTCTGGCCGTATCTCCGCGACCTCTACGGGACCGACGGCTTCGGCGAGACGACCCACATGGACCACATCACGGAACACTACTACACGACCCACCCCGACGTCAGCCCCAAGCGCATCGTGCCGATGGGGCCGGACCCCGATTTCGAGGCGCCACACGACCGCGACGAACTGGCCGGCGAACCCCCGGTCTAACCCGCCGACTGCGGCCCCTTTTGTACCTCCTGCGCAGGACCCGCCGCTTGCGTTACGCATATATGTGTGCGTGGTATACTCACGCATGCAATGCCGGACACGAAACGAGGCCGCGAACGGAAAGGTCAGAAGAAGCGGGAACAACGCCGTGAATACGAGATCGAGCGGGCACTCGAAGCCCGTGACCGCGACCTCGAGTTCGAGGAACTCTACGAGGGAGAGGAAATAGAGCTCTGACCGTCCGTTCGACCTTCTTCTGCCGTCGTCTCTCCGCCGGACCGAAATCGGCATAGTCGTCGACCCCTGAACACCCGATAATGCAGCGTCGCCAGTACCTACGGGCGTGTCTCGGCGTCGGAACCACCGCAACGGCCGCCACCGCCGGCTGTACCGGCCTGCTGGAGACCCGTCAGGTCGCGTCGACGCCCCCCCTCCTCGAGGACCGACCGGAGCGGGTCTACTTTCCGACCCACGTCGACGGCATGGAGATGGTCGGAAGGGCCCGCTCGGAAGACGACGAGTACGCCGTCGCGGTCACCTACACCTACCCCCATCGGTTCTGGCGGGTCGATGCGACCACCGAATCCGTCGAGGACGCGAACCTCCACGACGTCGACGGCAGCAAGGACGCCCACCTGATGGCGCTGGTCTGGGACCCCGAAACCGAGCGCGTCCTCCCCGAGACCGGCGTCACCATCGACATCGCCAAGGACGGCGAACCGCTCGACGAGCAGGTCATCTACCCCATGCTCTCGCCGCGGATGGGCTTTCACTACGGCGCGAACTTCCGGCTGGACGGCGACGGCGACTACGAGGTGACCGTCTCGGTCGGCGCCCCGAACGTCCGCCGAACCGGCGACTATCGCGACCGCTTCGAAGACCCCGGCAGCGCGACCGTCGACTTCCCGTTCAGTACCGAAACCCGCGACAACCTCGCCGTCGAGCGGACGACCGACCGCGCGGGCGAGGCGGCGGTCCCGCCGGTCATGGACATGGACGTGCCGGTGGGCGTCTCGCCGGACCCCGCGTCGCTGCCGGGGGAGCATCACGGCACCGCCGAAAGCGGCGACGCCCGTTTCGAGGTACTCACCCTCGATTCGCCGCCGGCGGGCGTCGAGGGCGAAGACGCCGGCTATCTCGCCGTGTTGGCGCGGACGCCGCACAACGACCTCGTCTTGCCCGCGATGGCGCTGTCGGCCACCGTCGACCGCGACGGCGAATCGGTCTTCGATGGCCGACTCACCCGGACCTTCGACAGCGACCTCGGCTATCACTTCGGCGCGGCCGTCGACGCCCGCGCCGGTGACGACCTGACCCTTTCGGTCGATACCCACCCGCAGGTCGCCCGCCACGAGGGCTACGAGACCGCCTTCCTCCAGTTGCCCGACGCCGAACTGGGCCTGTAGCCGCCGCCGTTTTGCCCTCCCGGTCCGTACCGCCGTCCGTGGCACCCGAGTGTGTCGTCTGTGGGACCGAAACCCCGGTCAGCGACGCCTGCCCGCATTGCGGCGCTGCCTGCTGTACCGCACATCAGCCCCCCGAGGCCCACGACTGCCCCGGGACCGACGCCGGCGACACCTCGGGATGGCGACTGGACCTCGACGGCCGCGACGGGAGTGACGGCGACCGGCCGTCCGAACCCCTCTCGTCGCTGTTCCGCCCCGGCATCGGACTGGCCGTCCTGACCCTGCTTGTCGTCGTCGCCGCCCTCGCCGCGGTCGCGTGGGGCGGCCCCCTCGGTGGCGACCTCGATACGGGCGCTGTCGAAGACCACATCGAGGACCGGAGCGACGAGAAACGAGTCGCGGCCGACGTCGGCGAGACCAGACACGACGCGACGCTGGCGGCCGTCGCCCGCAACCACAGCCGCGACATGCGGGACCGCGGCTTCGTCAACCACACGAACCCGGACGGCGAGGACCCCGAAGACCGGGTCCGAGCGGCCGGACTCGACTGTCTCCCCGGCGAGAACATCTATCAGGCCCCGCGCGGCGCCCTGGCCAGTTCGGAGGCCGGCCTCGCCGACCACGTCGTCCGGTCGTGGATGGATTCGCCGGGCCACCGCCGGACACTCCTCCGGGAGCGGTACACCCGGCAGGGCGTCGGCGTCGCCGTCGGCGACGACGCCGTCTACGTGACGCAGTTGTTCTGTTGAAGCGGCATCGAGGCTACGGCTCCCCGAGGACCTCGTGGCGCCGGTAGAGGTAGACGGCGCCGAAGACGACGTTCACCAGCGGGACCAGCAGGCCGATGACCCACAGCGCGGCGTTCGGCAGCCAGTCGCTGTTAGCACCCACGTACTTGCTATCGAAGTACGCCGACAGCGGCAGGCCGATCCACGCGGTGACGGTCAGCAGGCCGAACAGTGCATCCACGGCCGGCGAGATATCGGACGGCAACAGCAACACCAGCACCCACAGGCCGAGACACCCGCCGACGCCGTACCACCACGAATCCGAGACGGTCGTTTCGGTGGGCGTGCTTTGGGTGGGTCGGGTCGCGTTCTCGTTGCGGACGCCGCATTCGGGACAGATCTCGGCTTCCTTCTTGATGGCGGCGCCACAGGACGTACAGAAGACCTCGTCGGCGCCCTTCTGCCGTCCCATCAGTCGTTGACGTACTGGCGCTGGAACTCCTCGTCGGTCTTGGTGAGGTAGAGTATCCCCTCGATGAGTCCGACGATGGCCGGGATACCTGTCCAGAAGAAGCACAGGTACAGGATGCCCATACCGGTCTCACCGAGGTAGAACTTGTGGGCGCCGATCCATCCGAGGAGAATCGCGAGGATGCCCGCCGTCGCCCGGTCCTTCGAACCGCTCGACGCCGAGGGCTTCTGCCGGACGCCACACTCGGGACAGATCTCGGCTTCCTTCTTGATTATCTCCCCACAGCTCGAACAGTACTGCTCGTCCGGACCGGGCGAGCCGCTCGCCGTGTTCGAAGCGGGCTCGCGGCCCGGCGATTCGTCCGCCGTCGCCTCCTCTGCAGGCGTCTCGTCGGTCGGCTCCTCGGCCGGTTCGAACCCGCCGCTTTCGTCGGCGGTGTCGTCGCCGTTTTCGTCTCGCTCTGACATGGAATTTGGTGGCGGGGCGGGCCTTATATATCTAGTCGTCCTATCGGCGGTAGTGTTCAGATAAGCTGATTCCATGCGAAGGCGAAAGCTCGAAGCCAATCGTCGGCGGTGTCTGCTTCGGCGTTGCTGAAACAGTTCGAAAAGCTGGTAGTTCGTCGTTTTATCTCACGAAAGACACGTTCGGCGCTGTTCCGATTTCCGTGTTTTTCGTATC
>NZ_JAYEZM010000009.1:0-165144 GCF_037031205.1 Natronomonas amylolytica
AGTTCGTGCGCACGTTCTTTACGACCCCGACCGCAGAGAAGGGCGTCGACGACTCCGCCAAGAAACTCCGCAGCGCCATCGGACTCCGTGGCATGCAGGCCCCGGACGTCTGGGTCCCGGACAACGAGGACGCCACCGCGCCGAACATGCGCGACGAGGGCGCCGAGAACATCGCCGAAGTCGTCGCCGAGGACGGCGACGAGTTCCCCGGCGAAATCCACCCCCGCGTCGTCTGGCACCGCGACAGCCCCGAGACGCGCTACAAGGGCTTCCAGCACATGCTCGAAATCGCCGACCCCGCGAACGGCGCCGTCGAGAACATCGACGGGTTCGTCATCCCGGAAGTCGGCGACATCGACGACTGGAAGAAGGCCGACGAGTTCATCACCATCGTCGAGAACGAGCACGGCCTCGAAGAGGGCAGCCTCAACATGTCCGTCATCATCGAGTCCGGCTCGGCCGAACTCGCGATGGGCAAGCTCCGCGACGAGATGGGCAAGCCCTCGAACAACCTCCAGCGCCTCTTCCTGCTGGTCGACGGCGAGGTCGACTACACCAAGGACATGCGCGCTATCACGCCGACCGGCGGCCTTCCCGAGTGGAAGGAACTCCGCCACAACACCTCCCGCGCCGCGAGCGCGGCGGGCCTCATCTCCGTCGACGGCCCCTACGACGACATCCGTGACGTCGAGGGCTACCACGACCGCATCACCGCCAACAACGCCATGGGTATGCTCGGCATCTGGTCGCTGACGCCCGGGCAGGTCGTCGAGGCCAACAAGAGCCCGCTCCCGCCGGCAGCCGGCTACTGGATCCTCGACGCTGGCGGCCGCACGGCCGAACTCGAAGACCGGGACGGCGTGCAGGTCTACTCCGGCGAAGACGTCGACCTCGAGGAGGAAGACGGCAGCTACGAACTCGAAGTCGCCGGCGACGAGTACGTCTTCGACGACGAAGAGGAACTGGTCGCGGAACTGCTGGACCTGCTGGATTACGTCCCGAGCATGGACGACATCGTCGACTCCATGGAGGAGTTCGAAGCGGCCAAGGAAGCCGGACAGGGTGCCATCGCGATGACCCAGTCCGCCACGGTCGAGATCGACGGCGTGCAGGTCGACGTCGCTCAGGACCGCATGTGGGACGAGGCGACCTATCAGGCCCTCATGACGCCGATCAAGCTGTTCAAGGACGTCTACCACAACCGTCCCGACCAGCACGACGACCTCGCCGAACTGTACAGCGAGGGCGTCGTCGAGCGCGCGCTCGAAGTCGGTAATTAGACGCGAATATAAGTCATCTTTTTGTTGGAATCCCGTTGATTACTCAATGTTCTGTGGCCCCCTCGCCAGGTCCACCAGCTTCAATATGTGAATACCGGTATCGAACCATCTCTCTGGAGTTGTTACGATATCGAAATACGACAGTATAACCGAAGGCACGAACGGACACCTCTCCTACTTTACGACGCTCTCTGTGCGGTACAATATCATCATGTTTGGATAGTCGGCTGCAACCTCGGTAATTTCGCCGAAAATAGACTCTCGTGAAATGACTACGGTTGTGTTGGAGATCTGAAGATGTGATTTTGGATAAATCGGTAGATCCGCTTCGGATTGGATCATCTATCCCAGCCGAGATCGTTCACTTCTATCAGTTTTATATTTTAGTACCCATGTGTGAATCCCCGATTAGGGAGTGGCTGGTCATCAATCATCACACCATGGTCCGTAACATCCCCGATAATAGTTATCGGTACTGAGCAGGCGTCTCGTACAGTATCAATCTGGTTGTGGGGAATCGTAAACACTAGTTCGAAGTCTTCTCCGGTGTAGACCCCGAGTTCGCGCTCTTCAGCATCTGTAACCGCTGTTTCTCGAACTGTATTGTCAAGGGGAATTTGGTCCCAGTCGATCACGAAGCCACAGTCGCTCGCGTCAGCCAACTGATGGAGTGAGCGAGCCAACCCATCGCTCGAATCCATCATAGCAGAGGCGTACGGCGCGAGTGCTTGGCCAGCCGTGACGCGGGGTTCGAACTGAAAGAGGGCGTTGGCTTGCTCGTGTGCTCCTTGTTCGAACAGCCGTAGGGCTGCTCCGGTCCGTCCGAGCGTTCCAGTTACAGCAACGGCATCACCCGGTGAAGCCGTCGATCGGAGTGTGGGGGTGTCTGTATACCCAATTACAGATGAAACGACTGTTAATTCCTCGTGTTGATCAAGATCACCGCCGACATATTGGCTATCCGTCAGCTCGCAGACGTCGCGAGCCCCCTCGATGAACGAATGTAGTTCATCGGGCTCGAACTGAGGTGCCGCATATACTGCAATAGCAGCGGTCGCCTCGGCACCCATGGCTGCGATATCGGACAGGGATGCGCCCACGGCTCGCCAACCGGCTGTATATTGGGTCATCCCCTCTGGGAAATCGGTCCGCTCGTGGAGCATGTCGGTTGCGAAAATCAGCTCATCAACGACGGCAGCGTCATCACCGGCCTTGGGAAGCCACTCGTAAATTGCAGCTAGTGCTTCATCTTCCTCCATACATGAGATATGTGAGCAGCAGTAGATTACTTTTTCCGGTATATCGACGTGGCAATGAATTGCACCTGCCTACTCACCGCCTTCGGTAGATCCTTGAGACAGGGGCTTCCTGTTTCCACGACGTGCTTTGCAAGACCTAGATCTGCTCAACCAACTCCTGAATACCAACTACTTGGTGCCTACGGCGTAGTGATAGTCAGACATTGGCTTAATTTTCGGTTTGTATCGTTCTTTTAAATACAACTGTTTTTTGCAGCCGGGATCACCGGCAATGGTACTAGTGAGTGCCCGTACGCTTTGAGTATATTCGCAGGTGTTATCATTGGGTAGTTACATTCCTACATATGAACCGACGACAGTACCTCAGCTCTCTCGCCGGCGCTGCGACGATCAGTGCTGCTGGATGTCTGGATGGCAGCGATAACGACGATTCCGCCAGTTCGGTCGACGAGTGGGCCGATGGGACAATCGAGTTTGCTCTGCCACCGTTCCAAGATGCTGAAGAACTTCAAGAGCAGTACGCGGACACTTTCGAGTGGCTCGCTGAGGGCTTAGAGGGCGTTGACGACGTACAAGGAGTTCCGACGACAAGCTACAGCGCCGCGATCGAAAGCGTCGTCCAGGGACACACGGAACTAGCGAACCTCTCGCCCATCATCTACGCGATGGCCGCCGATGAGGGCATTCACCCGCTCGTGATAAACTGGTCGCACGGGAGCGATGCCTACCACTCTTATATTGCAACACGCGCTGACACCGAAATCGAGACTTTAGCTGATCTGGAGGGAAAAACAGTCGCGATGGTTGACCCACTCTCGAGCAGTGGCGGGCTGTTCCCTCGATATATGCTCAACCAAGCAGGTCTCGACGTCGGCGATGTCGACACCGAACCGTCGGACTTGGAGATCGAGTGGGCTGGCAGTCACGGTGCGTCGTTCGAAACGCTCGACGCGGGTCATGTCGATGCGGCCGCCTACGGTGACTTCCAGCACCCCGACGACGACGCAATCGTCAAAATTGCCGAGAGCGAACCGATCCCGTTCGATCCGATTGTCGCGAAGCCGGGGACGCCCGAATCGGTACGTGAGACGCTCACCGAACGGTTGATTAACACCCCCGAGGAGGCGCTTGAAGACCATCGCATTGATCGGTTCGGCGAGGTCAAACCGGGTACCTACGACCCTGTCCGCGACGTCGCCGAGACGATGGGAATCAATATCGACGATCTTGAAGCGAGCGCAGACGGCGATGACGAGTAACGTTCCAGGATGCTCGCTCTGACCGCACTCGAGAAACGCTACGACGGGGAACCCGCAATCACGGACATCTCTGTCGACTTACGTCCGGGTCAACTGACTGTCCTCGTTGGGCGCTCGGGGGCCGGGAAGACTACGCTCCTGCGATGCATCGACGGCCTCGAGCGTCCCGACGCGGGGATGGTCCGACTGGAGAGTGAGCCGATCGATCCCGAAAACGTCGCGCTGGTCTTTCAGGAGGGAGCGCTGCTCGGTGGGAAGTCAGCGCTTGAGAGCGTCCTCGATGGTGGCCTCAGTCGGGAACCAGTCTGGCGGGAGCTTCTCGGTTGGCACGCGCGCGCCGAGAAACGGGCGGCAATCGAACGGCTCCACGCAGTCGGACTGGGCGGCTATGGCGCTCGCCGGGTGACCAACCTCTCTGGCGGACAGCGCCAGCGGGTTGGGATCGCCCGCGCGCTTCATCAAGAACCTGCAGTCGTATTGGCTGACGAACCGGTTGCCTCACTTGATCCAATGACCGGGCGGTCCGTCCTCCGCCGGCTCGCCTCGGTGATCCGTCGCAGAAACCTGATCGGTCTTGTGAGCCTTCATCAGCCCGGGCTCGCCCGGTCTGTCGCGGATCGGTACCTCGGTCTCCAGAACGGCCGCCTCGTTCTCGACGAATCTGCGGACGCGGTCGACTCCGAGCGTCTCTCGGAGGTGTACGATGGCTGATGAGACGAATAAGGACGGGAAACCAGCGTTCGACGACGAGAACACGAGAGCGGACGATGACGCTCCCAACACGAATGCGATTGAGACGGAACTCGAACGGATACAGCGTCAGTGGCGACGCCGGACCGCGACCCGGATCGTCGCGTTTGTCGTCATTCTCATTGGGATCGGGGTGACCGCGCGGTGGCTCGGTTTCGACCTCGGATACCTCTATGCACACCGTGAGAACCTCGCATCGGTACTGTTTGAGGAGATGCTCGCGCCGGCGCCACTCTGGGCCCAGCTCCGGGGCGACGCGTCGACCCTCCTCCCGGCCGCGCTTGAGACGCTGGCAATCGCGGCCGTCGGCACGGCGCTCGGCCTGCCGCTTGCGCTCGTGCTCGGATTCCTCGCGGCGAGTAACGTGACGTCGGCCGCCGTCCATGGCCCCGTCCGGCTTGTGCTCGGGGGCATCCGGGCTGTGCCAAGCATGGTGTACGCCCTGCTGTTCGTGATCCTCGCTGGCCTCGGTCCCGTCGCCGGCGCACTTGCGATCGCCATCGGGACGGTTGGCGACCTTGGGCGACTCTTCGCCGACGAGATGGAGGAGATCGACGTCCGCCCGGTTGAGGCGGTCGCGTCGACTGGAGCCGGGCCCCTTGCGACGATGTCGGCCGCGCGATTCCCGCAAGTGATGACGGCCTACGTCGCGTGGACGCTGTTCTACCTCGAACTCAACGCTCGGAAGAGTTCCGTACTCGGAATCGTCGGTGCTGGCGGGATCGGCTATCCCCTCATCATGGCGTTTCGCGCTCGCAACTACACCCGGGTGATGGCGGCGATCCTAGTCATCCTCGTGCTGGTCGTGGGTGTAGAATTTCTCGCAAACCGTCTGCGCGATCATTTAGATGCTGACCGTCGCGTGTCGCAGGTATAACCTAATTATACCATGGAAAGAGGAGCTACGGTCGCCCATAAGCTTCACTGAGGAACTGTTAGAGGTGGCCGAACCAATCTGGGCAACCATCATCGATCAACCGATAGTGGTCGAACTCGGCGCGGGAACGCTTGAGAGAAATCCCATCCGCTACTGGGTCAAACAGGTTTACGTCTACCTAAATACGTAATCGAATACGCGCGCGTGTTCGCCTAACGGCGCAGCGATGGCTCCTGATTTCGATCCGATGGGTCGTCAACTGTGTGTGGAGGTCTGTTCGAATGAGAATTGTGATAGGAATGCCGAACTCTTTTTGGAGTCGGTCACGGGCTTCGTCAACGACACGCGGTGGTTCTGGGAATCGATTTACCACATACAACAAAGTCACGATCCAAGCCACGGCCAATCGTCTTCTGTGCGTCTGTCCGGAGTTTCTGTTTCCAGTCGTTCTGGGTGCAGTTCGGCGTCGGCAGTATCGGCAACGCCCTGATTGGCGCGCTGGCTGACGCAGACTTCGGCGACCGCAATCTCGTCTACTACGGTGAGGTCATCCAAGACGGCCTGCTTGACCTACTCGATGAGGGGCAACTGCGGGCGGCCAGCGCTACGTCGCTGGCGCTGTCTACGGCGGGCCAAGATCGCCTGTTCGAGAACGCCGAGCGTTACGCCGAGGACGTCGTCCTCCGCCCGGCCGACGTCTCCAACTCTGCCTCGCTCATCGATTGCTTCGGCGTCGTGGCCGTCAACAGCGCGCTGGAGGCGACCTCTACGGACACGTCAACTCCACGCACGTGAACGGGTCGAAGATGCTCAACGGCGTCAGCGGCAGCGGCGACTTCATCCGGAACGCGCCGCTGTCCGTCATTGCCTTGCCATCGACGGCCGACGGGGAAGACATCTCCCGCATCGTCCCGATGGTCCCACACGCCGACCACACCGAACACGACATCGATATCATCGTAACCGAGCAGGGCGTCGCCGACCTCCGGGGTACGTTCCCACGAGAGCGCGCCCGCGAACTAGTCGAGAACCGCGCCCATCCGTCCGTCCGCGAGGACCTGCGGGACTACCTCGAACGGGCGGCGGAGACGGACGGACATGAGCTACACGAGCTCGAGACCGCGTTCTCTTGGCAGTCCTGACCTCACCTGCCATCCACTCCCCGCATCCGCCTCGGGCGAGTAACGGTTCGGGGTAAGTTATGCAGATCACACCAGACAGCGAAAGTTTAAGGCTAGGATTCTGTCATCATCGGCTCAACATGGCTAAACATCTTTGGAACTCGGCACCGTTCATTGATGCCTTGACGAATTCGTTGACGATGGATTACTCGACATCTACGGTGATCTCACAAGCAATCCCGAGGGCGAGCATTGGCTCGATCTCCCAGCCAATCTAGGGCATCAAGAGTTGGTTAGGATTCTCCACAACCGGGATGGGCGTCAGATTCCAGATTATTTTCAATCGAGACACGCACGTTACCCCGAGCGACTTCGTTCACGACGAAGGAGCGATTTTCAAGCTTTAGAGAGGTAGGACTTTACAACTCGATGTCAGAAAGCTTGGTGAAAGCTGGTCCATTCAAGCGACGGTAGGTGAGCAACTCGCGGGAATGCCTTTCCCATCGACCTGAACAATTTCGTCTACACGCTTCGAACGCGAGCCAATTACTGACCAACCACGCTCGGAATAAGACGTACTGGTTTACTTGGCCGATACTGGTTTGGGTAGTCCGTCTCGTGCGGGGGGCAACTTCAGAGAAGAGGCCAGGTATGCATCTAATTTTGTTCGCATGTTCGGAAGATTGTGCCTGATAGTGAATTACAGACAATACCATACAGATTTATTGTGTTTAAACGATACCGAGAGGATAATGATATTAGTCCTCGATAACGAGGTTCAACCGGACTATCGGTTTCTCGGGCCGGAAATCGATCGGCTCCTTCCAGACAGCGAGTACGTCGTGGCTGCTGGAGACAAGGAGCCGCCCGAACCGGATGCCTACGACGGCATCGTCCTGAGTGGAAGTACAGCGAGCGTATACGAGATCGAACACCAATCGTGGCTCGAACCACAGTACGATCTCATCGAGCGGTGTATCGACAAACAGATCCCGCTCTTAGGTATCTGCTTCGGTCACCAGCAGGTGAACTACGCACTTGGCGGGCAAGTTGAAGAAGATTGTCGACGCTCGAGGTTCATTGAGATGGAACAGACAAACAGTGACGAGATCCTGACCGATGTCGAGCCAATCGTACCGGTGCTTCACTCCGACCTCGTGACCGAACTGGGAAGCGGTATGGAAGCGACGGCGAAGGCATCGTACAACGAGTTTTTCTGTAGTACACATCATGACGCCCCTCTCTGGACAGTGCAGTTCCATCCCGAATTCACAACGCGGGTAAGCGACCGTCCTAGTGACTGGAATCCAGATGAGTACACGTTTGCGGACTCGAACGCCACACTAGTCCTGGAGAACTTTGCTAACTACTGCAAATCCTAATTGGGCTGTAGCGGCTGATACGACCGGCTTTACCAGTTTAAACGGATGCAGCAGTATAAAAGCTCGTTCCGGACGCGGGGCGCTGTTAAGTTAAGAGCGAGGCGGTCGGTGTTTCGAGTGGTCTATGGTCGAAATCGACCGCCTCGACGGTGATACCGGCTGGATTGACTTAGCGTTTGTTGAGCGCGAGCGGACACCCCGCCAGATCATTGAAGTTGGTATTCAGCTGCACTTGGCGGGTTTATCACTTTCAAATACCAAACAGTTCCTTGAGAGGTTGGGTGTCGAACGGAGTCGGACTGCTATTCATAACTGGGTGCAGAAAGCCGATCTACAGCCGACCTCTGAGGTGGAGCCGAATCACATCGCCGTCGACGAAACCGTGATTCAACTCGACGACGAACGCTGGTGGCTGTACGCTGCTGTCGATCCAGACACGAACAAATTCCTCCATGTACGGCTCTTTCCGACGAGGACAACGCAACTCACCGTCCACTTTCTCCGCGAACTCACACAGAAAGCGCCGGTCACTCAAGCGACGATTCTCGTCGATAATGCGCACCACCTGAAGGCTGCACTCAGCCGACTCGGCCTCCGATTTCAGACGTGTCGCCACGGAAATCGGAATGCTGTCGAACGTGTCTTTAGAGAAGTAAAACGGCGTACCTCTTCATTTTCAAATACGTTTAGCCACGTGAAGCCGACGACGGCAGAATCATGGCTTCAAGCCTTCGCCGTCTGGTGGAATCATGCTTAACTTAACACGACGGGACGCGGCGTCGGTCAATCTTGTCCGGTCGGGAGAAGGGTTAGTGTTCTGATAAGCTGAACCCATGCGGAGACTCTAACCAACAGAGTGGAAGAAATCCATCACCACGTTGGTTAACTATGTGAGGACGAGGATTCGCCCTCGAGAACGTCGATGAGTTCTTCTGCCGTTCGACTAATCCGGCCAAGGCGCTCGCGAACGACCTCGGGATCGTCCGACTCCCACGAAGTGAGGTAGAACGCTGACCCGCTAGTGTCGAGCCCGCAGTACCGCCCGACGACGTACGCGACGGCTTCGGCCTCGACTTCGCGTTTCGCCCGCTCGGTGTCGTCGTCGACGTCGAAGTGGAGCAGGGCGTGTGCGTACTCGTGAATCAGCGTCCGCGCAAGGTCGGCCTCGTTCTCCCGATCACGCACCTCGACAAGCGGCTGGACGTCGACGAGGCTCAGCTGCTCGCAGATGCCCTTCGCCTCGCCGTGGGTCCACTCCTCGGCTGGAACGATTCGCACCGTCACGCCGAGATCATCAGCGGCGACAGGCAACTGTTCGACGAGGTCGCCGGCGTCGCCGGTCGCTTCTGTGTCCAGGTCGGGAAGCGGCTCGCCCTCGGTCTGGGAGATATCGTACACCGGCACGGGCTTGAACCCGACCAGCCCCTCGGACCACTCCTCGGGCGGCGTCTCGTCGTAGTCACAGTCGCTGTCCTCGTGGTAGCTTGGCGAGTTCTCGCACTCTGGACATTGCTTCGTGATGATCGGCGCCCAGATCCAGATGGCCGACTCGCCCTTCTTGACGTGGCGGTCGAACTTCTCCTGCCACGTACGGTAGCCCGCCACCCGACTCGCCTCGGGACATTGCCGCTTGATGAGGAGCGTGTTCCGGTAGGAGTAGTCGTGGAAGCGACTCTGGACGTCAAGCCACTCCTGGAATTTCGCACTGGCCTGCGCGTCGTCAACGCCGGCGACGAGGTCGTCGATCCACTGTTCGATAGTGCTGTTCATCTCGTCGGATCGCGTATCGGTCTGGTCGAAGGAGACCGACGAGCCACTAGTCGTAGCCATTGTGTTCACCGAATCGAATTCACGGCGACTGCGTCTGTTCAGACCGCGCCGCCCCCTCTGGGGCGTTCAAAAAACCGCTCTGTCGGTCAGCGGAGCTCGTGGCGTTCGTCCGCAAAGCCAACCGAGACGAGGTACTCGAGGAACTCGTCGAACCGCTCGACGTCGCTAGGCGTGTCGGTCGCAAGGTGACGCGTCCACTCGATGGCCCACTGGAAGGCGGGATCTGTCCCGCCCTTGCCGTGAATGTACCACCACCGGGCCGCTTTGAGAACCACTATGGGATTCGTCGGCGGCTGTTCACCGGCGAGCCCACGGGTGATGGATTCGATTTCGTCGGGGACGTCGGCGGAATCGACCTCCGCTGATTGCGTGTTGTCGATATCGATCGGGATCTCGTCGATCAAGACGTTGTCGGGACTCTGTTGTTGACTCACTGGAAGTCACCTCTGAGGGCTCTCGAAGGAGCCCTCGCCCTCTCTGGGGGCACGAAAAACCGGTCGCGAAGTCACGCCGGCGGGAGGTCGCGGATCGCCTCGGCACGGCGTCGCCGCCCCCGTGACGCTGTCGGTACCACTCGGGCAGTTCGGTGTCGGTACGTCCATCGACGCCAGCGAAGATGGTTCTCGATTCTGGGTCTTTCATCTCAGTCACCTCGACGCAGGAACGCTCATCGACGGCCGCCTGCATCGTCTCGCGCCCTGCGCCCCTCTGCCGGGCGCAATAACAACACCACGTTAACCAACACTAACTCAGGAAGTGGCTGGCTGTTAGTTAACCGAACCGCCGCGAAACTGCCACACTGTCGTTACTCGGTGCTGGAGCAGCGTAGCCGAACCTACTCCGGGTTTGGAACCCGCGGATGGTCCTCCCAACAGTGAAAGGCGTCGTAGCGGGGAGAGCCGAAACCAACTCTCTGAAGTGAGATTCAGTGTTCTTGTCTCAGGCTCATCTTGTAGATCTAATTCTTAGAGCCATAGCGAATCTGCAATACTTTCGAGAATTTCATCGGTGTATCCATCTTCCAGCATCCTCTCTAAATCGTCTTGATCAAACACAATTACGTACTTTCCCTGAGCAAAGAGTTCACGTACGAGTTGCTGACCAGAATCGCTCAGACCCTTTTGAGAAAATATAACCGTCCCTGAGCATTCTGGATGGAGCATATCCGCTTTTGAGGACATATTGCGGATCTCTTGAGCTCCAATCGGCTTTGATAACCATTTACAATCCGCAAATACAAACGGTCCCATTCCTCGCCATGGGTATCGCGTCGAATTATTCGTCAGTATGAACTCGTATGCGCCGGTTGAGCCAAAATATTGGCTTTTCCGGACTCCAACATCAGGGACCGTCTTTTCAAACAAATCCTCAATAAGATTCTCAACAAGCCGGGCAGTCTGTTGAATGTCGCTTTCGTTCTGGATCTCATCGTATTGCTGACGCAAGTTGTCTAAAACAAACTCTGATGTATCCACATGGGCCCGATCTGGGTCTGTATTCAGGTGTTCCTTAGCCAGATCATGATTTCGGTTGTTCCCTACCAATCGATTTCGGAGACGTTCAAAATCGTATATATTCACTCTCCAACCATATTCGTCCCTGAGTTCCTCTTCTACACGGTCTCGTTTGATACCGGCGGGATTCATAGTGGTCGCGAAGATGATACAGCGTTCGCCGCGGTACGCTCGGCCGCTAGTCATCGGAACTCACCCTCCCAGTGGCCCAAATCTCGTGGTCGTTCCGGGGGCTGGCGGGGGAAGAAATCCGACGGCCGACGGGCGGTATCTGGACTGCGTCCGGCTCCCTGATTGCTTGCGCTCGCGACCCCGGTTGGTCGGGGACCGACGTACATCGGCTTTCGCGCTTGACTTCGCTCCGTGACGACCTCCCGATGGAGCATCGTACAGAGCTCCATGACGCTCTCGGCGAGGTCGAACGCCGCTGCTGGCGACCGGAGGTCGTGCTGGCTGAAGAGGATCGTCCCATCGGCTCGATCGACCCGGACCAGCCAGTCCGAGGATTGCTGGACGTGGCAAAGGACGGATTTCGAGAATTCGTAGGCGAACACGAAATGATCGTCGTCTGTTCGTCGATGCAACCACCAGTTGTCGGGGGCGATCTCGCTGTTGCTCTCAGAACTCATCGGTAACCCGAGACGGATGTGTCGTCCCGCACCCCTTGCGGGACGTACAGCAACAACAGCGCTCCCGTCGTCGCGACTTCGTCGCTATCGTCGGCAACGTATTTACTTATAGCAAGATGCTGTCCAATTACATTCGGATGGCTGTACTGGACGACCTCTCTGGATTCGAGTTCGAAGACTTGATCGAGGACGTCTTCCGGAACCTCGGCTACGAAAACGTCCGCCAGGCAGAGCGGACGGCCGACGAGGGGCGGGACGTCATCATGGAGGAGGTCGTCGATGGGACGCGACGGGCGATCATCGTCGAGCGCAAGCACACCGGGACGGTCGGGCGGCCGGTCGTCCAGAAACTCCACTCGGCAATCGCGACGTTCGACTTCGGCGGCCCCAAGCGGGGATGGTCGCAACCACTGATCGATTTACGAACCCTGCTGAGAAGTACGCAGATCGGCTCCTGCAGAACGATGATCCTCATCCCATCGAGCTGATCGACGGCGAGGACCTCCGGGAGATCACCGACGAAATTGGTCTCCATCTCTACAACGGCCGCATCGAGATCCTGTGTGACGAGACGCTCCGACCGTACGACCCGGCTGCGGACGTCAACGCACCCGTCCAGGAGGCGTTCCGCGACATTGAGGCCGCGGATCTGCCGGTGCCGCACTCGCAGGTAACGTTTCGGCCGGTGGTCGCGATCACCGCCGACACGAACGCTGTCTTCGAGACCTCTGTCGGTGTCATCCACCGGATTAACGACCGCACACAGTTCGTTGTCCACGCTGAGCGCGGCAATTCGAAGGTGGCCGACGACGATGTCGCGACGCTGGTCACCGAGAATTTCCACGTGACGGTTCCCCTCGATACCAGGCAGTTTACCGAGGGATTCGACGACGTCGAGGTATTCCTCGTCGCCGTGGATGCCGTTGGCCGGATTCTCGACGCCGTGGCCCAGCAGGAACAGCGGCTGGTCCAGATGCTCCATATTGGGCGGCTCGAGGAGATCCGCTGGCTGAGCCGCGTCGATCGTTCGCTCTGGGTCGCCATCCAGATAGAGCTCAATCGTGGAGATCTTGTCCAGGAACACAAACGTCGCAGCCGTGTAGCCCGGTCCCCGTTCGGCGTGAGTCGCATCGAGCAGCTCTTTCAACTGTGCGAGATTCCGGAGGACGCTCCCCGGGTATCCGTCCGAATGCCGGTACACCTGCGCGACGCGGTCGGCGCCGCCATCTGTCTCACCGGTCTGTTCGACTCGTTGGACGAATCGGAGTTGGCTCCGTGTCGACATCGGTATTCGCCGGCGCGTGTGTGCCGGTACCCATCGCCGGCGCAGAAACAACACACCCAGTCATAGATTAGTTGAATACAGGGAATTATCTCGGCACAGTCTCATCATTCCCTTTTGAGATTACTTCCTAAATTGTCTGATTCGTAAGTATACCTGCTCAATATGAGACAAGTGTGATGTTTTCTAATCCTGCTTTATTGGAGAAGTATCCGACTATCGCGGTCGATTCATATTCTCTCGGCTATTGAGAGTGCACGGGTTGTGAGGTCGTCCTCTTTTGCAAGCAGGCGCGTAATTGGTTCCTTGCCCACATCACCTCGATCGAAGACGATCGCCGGCGTGGTCTCACACTGCTCGAAAGCTCGCTCGGCCGCCCAGCTCATGGTCGATCCCTCCTCGCCCGGTTCCGGTTCGTTCGAGCGGTCGATCTCGACAACTGTGGCGTCGATCTCCTCCAAGACTCTCTCGATAGCATCGTTGAACCGGAGGTTCGCCGCGAATCGGAGGGCGGGATCGTGTTCCTGCGCCGACAGCAGGAAGCGGGCGACATGGCTCGAGGCGCCAAAGCGTGTTCCCCGCGTCGAGCGGATCCCGGACATCGTTTGGGCGATCCGCCCCTCGACAGCGACTGTGTCTCCCGGTCGTTCCGCGTAGGGTGTGGCTCCGACCACGTTCATCCCGACTTCCGGAACGATCGCCGACACGTCAGCCGAGACCAACTGCTGCACGACGGATTCGACCGTTTCCTGGGTGGGCTGTCTGGCTGACCGATCCCGGATGTTCGCGAGGTGGTGGACCGTCCCTGGTCCCTCGCCGACGTCGAGCGGGTATCTAATGGCGCGAGTCATGAAATCCACGCCGAATTCGATTGCATCCGGGATGTCCTCGCCGTGAGCCAGTCGAGCCGCGATCGCACTCGAGAGTGTACATCCCGAGCCGTGTGTCGCAACCGAGTCTACTCTCGCATTCTTGAGGGTGGTTACGTCGTCCTGAGTCACGATGACATCTCGAACGACATGCTCTCCGCCGACATGGCCCCCTTTTATGAGTGCTGTCTCGGCTCCCATCTCCACAAGTCGCTGTCCCGCTGTCTGCATCGAGTCCGGGTCCGCGATCGGAATGTCCGTGAGTATTTCGGCTTCGTCAGCGTTTGGCGTCACGACCGTCGACTCAGCAATCAACTCTTTATAGGCAGCTTCAGCGTCATGATCGAGCAATCGATCTCCCGAGGTGGCGACCATAACCGGATCGACGACGAAGGGAACGTCCATGTCAGCAGCGTACGACGTGACTGTCTCTACCACCGGTTCAACACCCAGCATACCCGTCTTGACGGCCTGCAACTCGAAATCGTCACGGATGGCGTCGACCTGGGCCTCGATTTCCTCGACTGGGACGGGATGGATCGATTCCACGCCAACAGTGTTCTGTGCCGTTAGGCTCGTGATCGCACTCGTCGCGAAGGTGTCGAGTGCCTCCATCGTCTTGAGGTCCGCCTGGACGCCTGCGCCGCCGCCGGAGTCACTTCCAGCGATTGTCAAGGTTTGGGGGAGTTTGACCGGGGCTGGCCGTCGTAATGTGGACATATCGGGAATATAACCGACAGGTACAAATCGGTAATGGTCAAAACCGCGTCACTCGGTACCTTGGGTCGCTTCAATGAGCGAGACCGCGAGGCGAGCAGCGTCTTCCGCCGTGTCCCCAAGGACGTACGTGATGGGTTCGATTCCGAATGCGCCGCGGTGGTAGATAATCCGCGGAACGACCTCCCGAGACGCGAACCGTTCCAGGAGTCTCTGGTTTCGGTCATCGTACTCGGCGTCGAACTCCATCGGGTCCAAGCCATGGTCCCGAGCGATAGAGAGGAGCTCATCGTCGGTTGCGATGTTGACCGCGCCACGTAGTTCGTCGTCCTGAGACATCGCAGCCAGCACGACCGTCGCAACGTGTCTCGATGCCCCAAACTCCGGGTTTGCTGGGATCTCGACGCGGCCGTCGATCGCGTAGATCCGGCCGGGAATCGCAGCGACCTCGGTAGCGTCGTTTGCACTGGGGAGTGCACATCCAACGTTCGTTCCGACGTTCGGGATGTATGTCGCCATGCCAGATGCCGTCGCCAGGATGCGTGCCGCTGTCCGGACGTCCGTCAACGTCTCTCGTTCTGCGGCAAGGCGCTCGTCGGTGCCACGGACACAGAGGTCACAGCCGAGACCGGCGAGCGAGGGCATCACTTCCTCGTGCAGTTCACACACTGGGCCACGGTCTTCAAAAGCACGTACGAGCGCGAGCAGTTCGTCGAGTGCCTCGTATCCGTCCATCTGTCCGGAGGCGAATCCCTCGGCGATACGCGTGACCGTCTTGGCGGTCAGAGGATGGTCTTCGATGCGTTCTTCGACTGCCACGTCGCCGCTGATGTACTTCGAGACGGCGGCCTGGGAGACTCCAATATGTTCCGCCACCTCTTGCTGGGTCATTCCACGATTAGCCAGTTCCCCGGCAAGACAGACACGGATGGTGGGGAGGACTCGCTCAACGACGATCTCGCTTGGGAGGTGAAGTGACATACGGAAAGGACCAAGCGATTCACAATAAATCGTACCCACTAGTGAACGAGATCCGTATTGCACCGGCACCCGTGAACATCGAGTGATGGGACGTACCCAATCAGGCCGATTCCTCACTGACTGAATAGAGTCACCCTTTTCTGCTAGGCTTGTTATTTGTGAATAATATTCATTCGACACAGGGACAGTCCGCGAATACCTCGGCGCAATGGGGCCATCCTTGGTCGCGGGGGCGATCCTCGACTATCAACTCCTCTGGGTTGTCGTGCTCTCAGCATTCGCCGGCGCCCTGGCACAGTACCTCGCGATGCGGCTGGGTCTGCTTACTGAGCGGGGAATTGTCGGCGTCGTCGAGGAACATCTTGGAGCGACCTGGGCGTGGATCCTAGTCGCGGACGTCGTCATCGCGGCTGGTGTCGCCCAGCTCGTCATCATGAAGACCGTCGCTTCAGTTTCGGCGACGATCACGGGAATCGACGCCCGCCTCTGGAGCATCGTCTGGGGAGGGATCCTCGTTTTGGGTCTGGCCGGTCGAGGATACCGATTCGTTGAGCTCTTCGCGAAGCTGCTTGTCACAGCGGTCGTCTTGGCCTTCGTCGCCTCACTATTTGTTGTCTCGATCGACTTCGGCCAGGCCGCCCAAGGGCTGGTGCCAACGCTGCCCGGCGGCAGCGCACTGGTCGCGGCAGGGATCCTCGGGGGCGCCGTCCACATCACGCTGATCACGATGCACTCCTACACAATGCGTGCCCGGGGCTGGACGGAACGTGACTATGACCTCGCGACGGTGGACATTCTGGCGTCGATGCTGGTCGCGTTCGGCATCTACAGCATCGCCATCTTTCTCGTCACGGCGAGTACACTAACCGATCCGGATCTGACGACCGTCGGTGCGGCCCAGGCGCTCGGGCCGCTGGTCGGCCCGGCCGCTAGGTGGCTGTTCCTGCTTGGTCTCGGCGCCGCCGCCGTCTCGACGCTCGGCGGCAACACCATCGTTCCGCCGTTCCTCGTTGCCGACAAACTTGGCTGGGGCACAACCGTCGACGACACGCGGTACCGGGTGCTCCTCGCAGTCTTTGCCGTGCTGTCGGTACTCGGTGCATTCATCGGCGGTGAAGTCATCGGCCAGCTCGTTCTCGTCCTCGCGCTTGGTACGGTCGGAACGCCCTTCGCTATCGCTATTGTTCTCTACCTGTTGAACGCCGAGAGCGTCGGCGCCTCGAACTCAGCGCTCCGAACCTCGGTGGGCTCGCGTTACTCGCCGTTTCGGGTGGTCTCGCGGCCAACTTCGTCAGGGAGCAGATTACGACCGGCCTGGATCTGCTTTCCGGACTCGTGCTTGCATTCGCGCTCGTTCTCGCTGCCGCGACGCTCGTCTCCCTCGGACAGTACGTCCACAAGGAGGTGTCCCTGGCGTGACCGGGGTCCGTTCCCGCTGGCCGGTTCGACGCTGATCGTCGGACCGTCCCAGGCCGGAAAGACCTGTCTCACTACCCGCGCTCTCGAGGCCTGGGTCGACCGGCATGGAACTGATAGGGTCGTGGTTCTAGAGTTCGCGCCCGAATTAGAACGCGACGGCCGGGTCCTTGGCGGTCGTTTGGACCGTTTCATCACCATTCCCCAAGGTGTCTGGCACGGCGTCCTCGACGCGCATGCTCCTCGGGCGGAAGGGGCCGATGGGGCGGAGGCGGTTGTACTTGCCAAGGACAATGCGAAACGTGGTATCGAAATTCTTGACGCTGCCCCGGATCCAAACGCTGTCTTCGTCAATGACGCGAACATTCTACTCCAGCACGAATCCGTCGAGGTGAAACAGTTCGCGGAATATTTCGACCGCGCGACATGCGTTCTCCTCGACGCGTTCGATTCCAACGAGCTAGGAACGGACGACCCGGTGTCACGCCAGGAACGGACAGCACCGTCGGACCTCCGGTCTTAGGCGGATCGAACGTTCGAGCTAGACTGACCATCGGAACAGAAGCAGGAACTGTTGTATCGGTTCGGTAGTGACATGTCCGACAGTCATCGGTTCGGAGCGGTTGACAACGCCCAAGATATAACCCACTAATATAGGAAAGTTATATCTTCTCTCAGACGGTACGGCTCTGTAGTGCCATTCAGCGACACACTCCTTGAGGCGGGACAGGATGTATGGGCGGCCCAGAAGGATCACCCCTTCGTCCACGAACTCGCGACGGGAACGCTCGACGAAGCGGCGTTCGAGCACTGGATTAAACAGGACTACCGGTACCTCCAAGACTACGCTCGACTGTTCGCGCTCGCGGGTACCAAGGCCACCAACGAGGAGACGATGACGCACTTACTCAGCGTGGCCCACCAGGTGCTCGACCACGAAATGGATCTCCATCGCAACTTCGCGGCCGATTACGGGATTTCCGACGGCGAGCTCGAAGCAGTCGAGAAAGCACCCACATGCGTGGCCTACACGAATTTCTTGATCCGGACGGCGTACGAGGGCTCGATTGCGGAGATCGCTGCCGCGTTGTACCCGTGCATGCAGGGCTACCTCGACGTCGGAGAGCATATGGCGTCGCTCGCCTCCGGCGAACACCGGTACACGCCGTTCATCGAGATGTACACCAGCGACGAGTTCCGCGAAGCAACGAGCTGGTGTCGCGACTTCGTCGACCGGTGTGGCGAACGGTTCCCCGGTGAACACGACGCTATGAGAGCGGCGTTCCTAACCAGCGCGAAGCTCGAATATCGGTTCTGGGAGATGGCCTACACGCAGGAGGGTTGGAGCCTATGACCGACGTCCCCGATAGATACGACGATTACCGGGCCACCGTCAGCGACCCCCGTTTCACTGACTGGCTGCGGAAGCGTGCCGACCCCGACTGGACGAACGCTGTCGATCATCGGTTCACCCGCGAGCTCGGTCGTGGCGCGCTATCCGAGGCGGTCTTCGGCGAATACCTCGTCCAGGACTACGCGTTCTTGGACGTCCTCGTGAGTACGTTCGGCTTCGCAGTAGCCCAAGCACCTGATGTCTCAGCGAAGCGCGCACACATCGAATTTCTCGATACCCTGACTGATGAGGAAAACAACTACTTCGAGCGTTCTTTCAGCGCACTTGGCGTCGATGATACTCGGTGGGAACAGCCAGAATTGTCCACGACTACAGCCGCGTTCGTCGACTTGTTCGGTCGTACTGCCCGTGAGGGCGGCTATGCTGAAACACTCGCAGCTATCGTTCCAGCGGAGTGGATCTACGCCGAGTGGGCGACACGCGAAGCTTCAGCGCACGAAGCGGCGGCCGACCTTCCGTTCTACTTCGCCGACTGGATAGAGCTACACGCAAACCCCTCCTTCGAGGAATTCGTGACCTGGCTCCGCGGCCAGTTGGATGCCTACGGCCCCACGCTCTCGCCCGCACGGGAACGAGAGATTGAGCGAATCTTCTGCCGGACCGTCGACCTCGAAGTTGCTTTCTTTGACGATGCCTACGCGGCTGGTGAGACCTATGGGGAGGGGGGTCAGTAATGATTTCAACAGCCTTCGCACTCACCGCCGTCATTCTCACGATCCTGGCTGTTACCGCGTTCGGTCTGTTCGCGGCCCGCGGTCGGGTTCGATCTGTCGAGGATTACATCTCCGCCCGCGACTCAGCCGGTCCTGGAACCCTCACCGCGACGATTATCGCTTCGATGATGGGCGTCTGGATCCTGTTCAGTCCTGCTGAGGCCGGGGCTGCCTTCGGCGGTCTCCCGGCCATTCTCGGCTACGCGATTGGGAGTGCGATTCCGCTCCTCCTGTTTATTCCGGTCGGCACACGCATCCGTGCTATCGTTCCGGCCGGTCATTCACTCACCGAATTTGCCTACGCTCGCTTCGGGACCGGGATGTACCTGTTCGTGCTCGTCGTATCCGTGTTCTACATGTTCATTTTCCTCGCGGCCGAGATGACTGGGATCGCCGGCGCCCTCTCACTCATCACCGGGATTCCCCGGTGGCAGACGGCCCTCCTAGTGGGCGGCTTTGCTCTCATTTACACGGCGTACGGGGGACTCGTGGCGAGTATTGTCACGGATACCGTCCAGACGCTTGTCCTGCTCCCGCTGCTTGCCGTCGGTTTCGGTGGCGCCGTGTTTGCGTTGGGTGGAGCTGGCGAAATACACGCTGCAGCGATTGCCGCGGACGCGACATTACTGGATCCGACGTTCGGTCCCGGGCTCAAATTCGGCGTTTACGTTGCCTTCGCCATCCTCGGTGCGAACCTGCTGAACCAGGGCATGTGGCAACGTGTTTACGCTGCCGACGGGGGCTCGTCGCTTCGGTGGGGATTCGGCGTCGCGGCTGTCACAGTGGTTCCGATGATTCTACTAGCCGGCTTGTTCGGGATTGTTGCCACGGCTCTCGGCCTGACTGAATCCGGCGGCGCCAGCATCGCGTTCTTTCTCGTCGTTGAGTCTGCCTTTCCGGATTGGGTGACGCTCACGGTTGTCGTCCTCGCAGTCCTGCTCGTGATGAGTTCTGCGGACACGATGTTTAACGCTATCGCGAGCGTCATCACCGCCGACCTCGCACGGCTGCTCGATCGGCCGACCCAGCGGACCCTTTGGGTTGGCAGTCGCGTCCTGACCGGAACAGTCGGAATCGGGTCAATTGTTATCGGCTCACAAGGATACAGCGTGCTCGAACTGTTCCTGACGGCAGACCTGCTCGCTGCTGCGCTTTTCGTTCCATTTCTCGCCGGGTTGTATTCCGAGCGGCTTTCCGGGGCAGGGGCCGTCGTCTCGGGTCTCGCTGGATTCGCGGTTGGTGTCACCTACTTCCCGCTCCTGCGGGGGCCGATTGGGTCAATTCCGGAGCTTGGCCCATTGCTCCCCGCCCCTGCGTTTCTATCCGCTTTCGTCGGGGCGACCGTCGCGTCAACCGGCGGGACAATCCTCACCATTGCCCTCTGGGACGCTGACATCGACCTCTCCAGCGTGGATCGCGATATCCGGAGCTTGGATGAACCGATGGCCGACGGGGGTCGGAACGGAGAGGAAAACAAATGATCCCGTCAGTCATCGCTGTGCTCGGTGTTGCGATTGGTCCGACCAGCTTTTCCGCACTCGTGTGGGGGGCTATACTCGTCGTCGTACTCGTGTTTATTTTCATCGTCAGAGAATTAATTCTGGATGCCAAACGGACCTGACTTGGGCGGCACCGGTGTGTGCGAGTCGAACTAGCTTCTGTGGGGATAGTTGGCCTGGTACATAAAACGTGGATATAGTAACCGATATGACCCTCTATGCAGCGGAGCCGCTAAAATCGTTACAAACTGAAATTCAACAAGACACTACGCCAGATGCGACACCTTGTCTGGCTCCTCGACGTCATCGAATTCTCCGCGCTCCACAGGTTCCCAGTCCTCACCTGGTTCTGGACTCCACCAGTCTATCTTGTAGGCGCCCGGTGCGCCGAGGATCTTCACGCGCACCGATCCATCAGGCAGGTCGCGACGTAGCTTCTCGTCGACGTGGAGGTTTCAGGTCGTGGTTGTATCGAAGCAGGCGAGCACGGCCTCCTCGTAGCCGCGCGTCTCTCGGGATTCCTGGAGTTCGACCTGGGTGTTGCAGTTCTTGCAGAACACCCCCTCGAACGGGATGTGAGTGAAGACCTCCTGCCCGCAGACGGGACACCAGAGGAACTCGAACAGTGCCTCGCTGTGTCGGTCAAGTACTTCGAGACTCATTGGTTGACTCACCCGGTCGTACCGGGCCACCACCTCGTGCCCGGCCGAAAAACAGCGCCCACCGCTCACTCACTCACCGTTCTGCGCCGTAGACGATGCATGAGGGGGCTTCGTACCCACAGTCGGGGCAGTCGAACCACCGCTGGATTTTCGCCCCGTCTGCTGCCTTCTCGCCGACGCGAACGTCGTTGTTCGGACACTCCGGACAGCGGAGGGCCGGGGCGGACCGCTCCCGGAGCTCGTCACGGAACGATGTCGCGTCCTTCGTATCGTATCCCTGCGACCAGACCGGGTAGCCGTCGACGAGAATCACCCCGCGCCACTTGTACCGGTAGGAGTCCGGCGCACGATGCAGCACGGCTCGCGCACCGGTCTCGGTGTTCCGATACGCGAGTGTCGGCGAGCGGCTCTCGCGTCGCCAATTAGTGATGGGAGGCATTATTCAGAAGTGGACGTCAGCGGGTACGATCCAGAGCTCTTCACTCTCCTCGAGGAGTCGATCCAGCTGTCCACGGTGACGAATGCCGGTTCCGTGTTCGGTGTACAGGAAGACCGTCGGGCCATCGTACGCACCGACCTTGTGGAAGGCGTGCCGGGCGAGGTCCTCGTCACGCATGATCTCCTCGTCGGAGAGCTCCTCGATGGCCTCTTTCACCCGGTCGAGATTCCGCTCGAATTCCTTCTTCGTCGCCTCCCAGCCACGCTCGAGCAGGTCTTCGCCGTCATCAGAGTCGACAGGGGCTGCAGTCGGCAACTCACCCCATCGCGCCTTCCCCGCAACGGACGTGTCCTCCTCGTCGAAGGTCACATAGTAATCGAAGACGGCGCCGGCGTGTGGGTCCGCGCCGACCAGGCGGTCGAACACTGACTTTCCGGTGGCCAGGGCGTCGTCGTGCGTCGATGCCTCTACCAGAGCGTAAATCACCATGTGCATCTCGAACACCTCGAAACACCGACGCACCGGGTGTCGTTGCTCGCTCCAGCTGCGCCGGCACCCATCGCCGGCGCTCGAAAAACTCTCCTCGTGACGGCGGATTCTCAGGATTCGTCCGCTCGTTCGACAGTGATGGTCAGGTCGCCCGACGCGTAGTCTGTCTCGAAGTCGACCAGGAACGCGTCCGCCTCGTAGGCGGCGTGGTAGGCGCGGTGCCGTTCGAGCGAGCCAGTCGCCTTGAAGTGGAAGAACGCGGCCGCCGTGTAGGGCTTGCTCTGTGTTTCGACCTGCGACTCGACGGATGCGGGGAGCGCGATCTGGGGCGTCGCCGTGTCGATACTCGCAGCGAACTCTTTCGCTTCCTCGACAGTTGCTTGCGAATGCGCCGGTGTCTCGCCGGTGAGCACGTTCACCGGGGTTTCCGTCTCATCGGTGAACAGGACGTCTTCGAACGTGTGTGTTCCGAGGATCGCCTCGGAATCCAACTCGCAGTCGTGAAACGGGTCGTCGTCTGAGGTCATCGAATCACGAGCCTATGGCGGGGCTCACCCATTCCGACCCCTGAAAAACAGCTCCTGTGAATGGTGCCTGAAAACGGTTCTTCTGCAATCTGCACTCAAATGATGCCTCTTGATTGCCGGTTCGCTAGTGCCTCAACGTTATGCGTGTGACGTGTTTGAATGGGGGATAATGGCAGAACAACGGGCTATCACTAATCTGCAGGATATACGAGAAACGAAGCTGGGAACGTATGCGAATGAACCGCCGTTGGTGAGTAAGGACTTCAAACTGGAGGCGGCGGACAGTGCAGACTATAGTCGACGGTTTGTGTTCGAACTCTTGCAGAATGCGGATGACGAGATGCCGGAAGACAGCGACAAGCCACGAAAGGTTCGATTCGAACTGCGCGGAGACAGTCTGCTTGTTGCCAACACTGGGCGGCCATTCGATGCTGCGGATCTGGATGCAATTACGACGCTCACCCAGACAACGAAAGGTGACGAAGGTGATGAAGCCACTATCGGGCACAAGGGGAGGGGTTTAACGTCGATTCTGGATATCACATCGAACCCGGCGATTTTTTCGCAGAATGGTGGCGGGCTGCTTGCTGCCGAGTTCGACCGGGAAAAGACACGTGACGTAATCGAGAAGAAACTGCGTAAGGAGGGCGTCGAGACCGACGGAGAGATTGACAACGTCCCGCTGATGTCGATTCCGTTCCCAAGTGAACCCGGTACTCGCGTGTCGGAACTACTCAAAACGGGATATTCGACGGTGTTTCGACTACCGCTCAAAGACGAGAATCAAGAACGGATCTTCGAGACGATTGAGTCGACGTTCAAGGAGCAGGTCACGCGAGAGACTGTTGCGTTGCTTCCGAAAACGGATCGTGTCGAGTTCGCCGTCGGTAACCGTCAACGTGTCTGGGAGAAGACTCGGCGGGACTGGCGAGGAAAGACTGCAGCATCCGTTATCGGGATCGAACGACGTGGTGATCTTGATCCGGACACTCCTGAAGAGATCTCGGAAGAACTCATCTCATTCGCCCGCGAGTATGATGTTCCGGATCGGTCGTTTGCAGGAATCGACTCGGCTATTCTCGACGATATCGGTAAATTACGGTTGAGTGTCGCGTTCAGACTCGAGGATGACGACAATACATCTCTTAGACCGTTGTTTGTCGGCGACGACGCGAATGAGCGCCCGTTCGTCCACGTTTTCTTGCCGACCGAGGAGCGAAGCCCTATTCCCGCGCTGCTGAATGGGACATTCCAGGTGAGCACCTCTCGAAGAAGTCTAAATATGCCGACAAACCCGGAAACTGGTGCCGTCATGGGGTTGAATGGCTGGCTGTTCCAGCGGGTGGCCGACCTCCTCGCCGCTGACGTCCTATCCTTCGTAAAAGAGACCGATACGGCGCTCGACGAGTTCCTCCGGACGATCGACTTTACGGCAGTAAACGCCGACGAGACGACGCGGACAAACCCGGTGAACCGTTGCTTTGTGGAGGCACTTCAGGATGCCTTCGAAGGAGTGGCCTTTGTTCCTCGGTTAGAACAAGTGGCGTCTGGCGATTCGACGTCCGACGCTGATCGGCGGCCACTTTCTGAAATTGTTCTTCCATACACGCATCCGGACGCAGCACGAGTCGGTCCTCTTACGGCGATGGTGTACGGGCAGGACCGTTTTGAGCTGGTGAACGATGAGGCTGAAATAGGAGGCTGGTTCCCCGCAACACCACTTCTCGAACACGATGTCGCTGCGATCCTTGAAGAGCTGGGGGCAACTCGACTCAGGCCTCATCACACCCCCGCTGTTCTCGGTGCCGCTCCGGACGAAAATGCCATTCTTCAGTATCGAGACGCGCCTGAGCAACTTACAGTCGACCCTATCGTGTTCGCGCTGGCGGAAACGTGGCTAACGCTTACTGATAGTACGGATAAGCGACGGCTCGCTGAGGCTGCTCGGGCGGAAGCGGTGTTCCCGGTCGGCGATCCTTTGGTTGGAACGCACGGCGAGTACTACAAACACGAGCCGACGCCGGAGTCGGTCGAATGCTTCTTCCCACCACAACAGAGTGTCCCGACGGATGCACTCTCGGGAATTCGTCTGTTCCCGAATGAACTCTATTACACGGAGGGCTCTCAACAGGCCGATTCGGATGCTCGGACTGAGCTCCTTGACGGTGGGGAGTACGAGAACGTTCTGGATGCACTTTGGGACATCAACGACTTCGGGTTCCAGGATATTGCCGAAAAGGGTGTATTCCCACTCCTCCCGGGGCCATCATCCGGCGACGTCGACGACAGCCCACTACGTGACCCCGAGGTACTCGAGTTCGTCCAGCGATTGGCGACGAGCAGCACGACTGGGAAACCGCCAGCCTCCCCAAAGGAGCCGCTACCGTACACGTACCGCAGCAACGACCCTTACTACGACTTATGTATGCTTCCGGTCCCAACGGCGGATGGTGAGTGGGCGCGTGCCTATGAGGTATACTTCGGTGCGAGCTGGCAGCGTAACAAGCCCACTGCGGGCCGAGTAGAGCAACTCCTCCAGACGGCAGGGGTATCGCCACCGGTGCTGGCACCGCCGAGGGAATTCGGGCTAGACGATTCTGACGACTGGTCGAAGTGGCGTGAGTTCTTCCAGTGGATCGGGGTCTGCGAGCATATTCGTATCACACCGTTCTTCCATCCCACCCAGTCACACCGCTACAGCGCCACGGAACACATCGATCCTGGGTCTAATTCCACGCTTGATCCGGAGAGCCAGTTCAGTCCAAGTACGCTCTCCGAAGGCGACCTCGATACGTACCTGACGAAGCTGGAGTCTGCTGCATACGAGGCGGTGAGCGAAGATGACGGGGAGCGACCGTACATCTGGCAAGTCAACGGACTAGAGTACGATCACGCACTACTCGAGGCAGGGAAGGATCCGGAGTTCGGCAAACTGCTGATGGGGCACCTGTACACATGGTGGGGGAAGATCTCGGAGCACGCGGACGCAACCGTAGCGCTCTATTCCAACAACCGACTCCGGTATCAGACGACCTACCTGTTCGATCAGGATGAGATTGAAGGTGTCCTACCGAATCTCTGGCTCTGGCAGCTCCAGCGTGCCCCTTGGTTGCCGAGTACGCTCGGGCAAGTCCCCCCTGAGGACGCATGGTTACTCAACGACAGGGACTTACAGCGATACTCGGTTGACATCGGCGACAGTCGACATCCGCTCTTACCGACGCTTCGCCGAGAGGTGTATGGGGAACTAGCTGAGAATGCTCCTGATTTACTCGATGCACTATCGATTCGGCGGCGTGTTGAGACGCGGACGCTCACGCCATGTGACGCCAGAACGGTTGCAGAACGAATCAGATCAGTCTTCACGGAAATGGAGAACGAGACTGATCCTAGCGCATATTATCTCTCTGAAATCGAAGCGGCGTATAGCAATCTGAGCGAGGACTTGCCGCCACTTGACAACCAAGGTCAGATCCAGTCTTCAGGGTGGGAGCCGACTGAAACCGGCCTCGATTCAGTGCCTGTCCCCTGTATGGCCGGTGATGAGATACAGTTCCACGAGGCTTCAGCGACATACTTTACGCGGAGTCACGAGGAAGCATTACGGTTTGAGGGACTGGCGATTCCTATCTTCGCGTTAACTCGCGAGGATACGCCGGCGATCGGTAAGCACTTCGGGATGATCGACTTGGTCGAGGCCGTTAAGGAGACGCCGCAGATCGACGAGGAACGCATTGCGGTGACAGAGCGATTCCGAGAGGAATGGCTGGACGTGGCGGCGCCATACGTACTTTGTCGGTTAAAAGCGACGCGGAGCAGCCAACAGGAGGACGCAGGTGGACTGTCCCGGTTCGTCGACCAAATAGTCCTTGTCGGCTCTCTGAAGGTCAGTTATGAGCTTCGGGATAGTCCGAAAGCGGATCCTTTGACGCGGCCGGCGGAGTACTTCATCGAGCGGGACGATCACGGGAATCGGACGCGAGTGTACGTCGTTGCGGACAGCTCCGATCCGGTTCGAGACGCCCCGGTGGAATCGATATCGAAAGCATTCGCAGAGTATCACGGCCTGGGGAGCTGGGAGTCGCTGTACGTACTCCTGCAACAAGCGCCCGACAGAGGAGCGATGCAATCGCAACTGAAGGCGGCTGGCGCGCCAGCTAGTCGGAGAGAGCTTGAGGCCAGGCGGGCAGCGTACGAGGGACGAGCAGAACAACGTCAAATTGAAACAGTCGCCAACGCCGGATTCGACGGTGAGCAGATCACGACGGGTAGAAATGAGTCGACCACTACTGGGTCTACGAACTCGGACGAACCTTCATCCGAGTCCTCGGACTCTGGTACCACGGTTCGGGATGGGTCACGAGTACCGTCAGCTCAACAGCTGACCGGAATTGGCGACAGTTCCACGCTCTCGGTTGGGAACACGGATACGGGTGGCAGTTCACACTCGGAAGCATCTGGGAACACTAGTGGTGGAGGTTCCAAAGCATCCTCGTCGCGACAGACCAAGGTGACGGCGAACTATATCGACAAAGTCGATGAGTTTGGGATGGAGGCAACGTACCACGCTGAACTTCAGCGTCTTCGCGAAGAGGGCTGTCCAGAGCCAGAAAAGTACGTCCACGACGTACACACGCGTGACCTCTACCTCGAAGCGAGGAATGACGACATCGCCGGCCCAGTTCTGGAATCATTGGAGGAGCGGGGCGTGATATCCAAGCCATATCCAGGATTCGATTTCTTGGTGGTAGCTCGAGACACCAGCGAGCCAGAACGGTGTATCGAGCTAAAATCGTCTGGATCGAACACGCGGCGGCCGTCGATCAGCTGGAACGAGTGGAAGTCGGCACGAAACGAAAACCTCCGAGAAGCATACTATCTATACGTCGCAGTGGAGCTTGAATCCGGAAAGAGCGGCGATGCGAGACTGATTCAGGTCCCGAACCCGTTCTCAACGCTCGATTCGCGCGAGCGAACCGTTCGGTCACAGAGTAGGGAGGTTCAAGTGAAGCTTTCCGAGTTCCATCCGGAAGAACAAGAGGTTGTTGAGCGTGCAATTCACTGGGAGGAGTGACGCTCAGATACACTATATAAGGTAGAATTACACCATCTCGCCCCGCTTTTGTATAGGACAAGTCCCCCAGCGCTAAGGTAGCGGTCGAGAGTAGCAATCACCTGTAAACAGGTGAGGAGAGCTGTTCTGCCCTCTAGCAAATTTTCTACGACTTGCCGAGATTGGCTTTTTCGAAGGGAGATTCACCAGTCGGAATGAGCAGCTCCTGTCGGTCTCCGACCCGCTCAGCGAGCTTCCGCTTCAGGTACTGTCTCGCCGTCGACGGCGTGAAGACGCCCTTGTCGATCATGTCGCCGACGACGTCTTTGAGGGCCGCGAACTGTCCCTGCAGGTGGCTGTCGCCGACTGGCTCGCCGTTATACCAGCGTACCGTCGCGAGCGCGCCGTTCCCGACTGTCTCTCCCTGTTCGACTGTCTCCGAGTCGTACTGGAGCCCGAACCACAGCGTCCGATAGGCGGTCACCTCGAACGTCGTCGACACCACGAAGAACGCCTCGAGGTGGAGGTAGTCGAGGTGGTCAGCGACGATCTCGTCGAGGGTGAGCCCGGTGGCGCGGGGTTTCGGCTCGACGACTGTCGACGGTCGATCCTCGCCGGCGAGGTAGCCGTCGACGGCTTCTGCCTTGAGGCCATCGGCCAGTTCCGCCAGCAGCTGTTTCGCCCACTTGGAGTCGGTGTCGTCACCACCGAACGGCGATTCAGCCGAAATTCGGCGCTTGAGCTTGAGGTTCGCTGGGCCCCAATGGCTGTAGTGGAGCGTGTACTGTCCGTCTGTGCGTTCGTACGCAACGAGTGCGCGGTGTCCCATGGAGCAATCACCTCACGGGGCGACCGCGACTGGATCGCCCCGCACCCCTCTCGGGGGACGAACAACGCTACTCGTCGATCGGGTCGGGGGAACTGAGGTCCGCGTGGAGGACTTCGCCGTCGCGAACGACGTACCGCTTCGCCAGGACTGGGAAGCGGCACTTGGTGAACCCCGCTGTCTGGATATCGAGTTCTTCGTCAGCTTCGAGGTGGTCGGCGAGTTCTCGCAGGAATTCGTGGGTCACGATCCCGCCTTCGTAGTCCGGCAGGCCGTTCTCCCGCGCCTCGTGCACCTCGAAGTCGTCGTATCCCCAGATGGTGAGCTCTCCGTCTTCGGTCACTTCCCAGTCGAGCGTCCCGAAGCAGTAGCTCTCACAGAGCTCGCGGACTGCCTGCGGATCCGATACGATCGCGCCAGTCGACGTCGTCGCAGCTTGTAGTGTCGCCATGTCTGGACTTCACGGGGTCGCCCCCGCACCTCTGCCGGGGGCGATAAACCGACGTGAGAGCTGCCTCCCTGGGCGTGGCCGGCGACGCCAGTTAGGAATCTGCGTGGGCGTCCGCCCCGGCTCCGTCGCCCGGCCGCGTGAGAAGACTCACCTCCTCCAGGAGGTCTCTCGCGGTCTCGACTCGCTCTCGATCCGCATCGTCCAATCGGTCGATGTCGAGTCGGTTGAGATTGCTGAGTATACGATGCATCCGGTACCCTTGTTTGAACTCTTGCTCCATCGGAAGCGCCTCACCGCTCGCTGGCGCGGAAAGACCCACCATCGAGACTGGTGTCGGGCTTGCAGGAGATCGCGGCCTTAACCAACGAACCTCGACGCTACTCGCAGGTTGTTGGTTAATCGACGCCCAGCGCTGGCCCTACTCGAGATTGGGGCCGTAGCGAGCCGAGCCACACACCCGGCACTCCCAGATCGGTTGTCCCGTCCACGCTTCATCCGGGACCGACTCGTGGGTCTTGAACCGATGCTCGGTCGCCTGTACACAGTTTTGACAGTCGAGTTCCTGCGTCGTCGGTACCGACGACTCCTGCTGATAAGCCCCAGCTTCACCTGTAGATTCGGTTAGCGCCATCGCTGGAACCAGCCACACCGCGTCGTCGGCGTCGTCGAGGACCGCGTCGAGACGCGACGCGTCGCGGATGCCGTCCCCACGCTGGTCGTAGAGCCGCGTCGGGGGCTGCTCCTGATGCTCCGATGCTCCCTGCCCGTGCCACCCAGTCCGGTCACGGGCGGCACTGAGAAGCCGCTCTCCCTCCTCTGACGACACCTGTACCGCGTCGGGAAGTGAGGGCCATTGCTCGACCAGCTGGCGCGCCGGCGCCTCGTTGAGATCGTAGATGAGCGTGTAGTCGTCGACGACCGGCTCCGCCTCGTTAGCGGAGAGGAGGTTTGCTGCCGCGCCGCCCCTCGCGACGGCGCCGTAGAACGTGGCCGACTCGACGACCAGGTGTACGATGCCGAGGCACGTCGTCGACGCTGCCTCGTTCGTGTTAGTGGCGTCACTCCCGAGATGGTTAGTGAGACAGAACCGGCATTTCGTCTGGCCGGCTGGGACTGACGCCCCACACGACTTGCACTCGCCATCGGCGGCCGTCGGCGCATCAGGATAGCCACCAGCGCTCGTCGCGACGCGTTGCCGTCGGGGGTCACCTTCACACCCGTTGTCCAGCCTCGTGTCCGGAATGTGGGATGCCTCGCCGGTCGGCCGCAATTCCTCAAAGTCGGAGTAACGACCGTTCATAGAGCAGTCTACAGAGAACATGGCTCGTCTTCGTGTTTAAATCGTAGCGTGGATCGAACGATATGCAATACAGACGGAGAAACAGGGGACTGCCTCAGGCGACCTGTTCCTCCAACGTATCCCGGTGTGCCCGGACAGTCGCCTTCGAGGCGTTCGCTACGTCCGCGGCCTCGGATTGCGTCAACCATCGCCCTTCTTCGCGACCGGCCTTGTAGAGGCAGGCCGCGGCGAACCCGGCCGGATGGACGCCCGTCGTGACGCCGCGCTCCTCGGCCTGTTCCGCGAGGGCTCGGGCCCGCTGTCGGATCTCGTCCGGACACTCGAGGTCCGAGGCGAGTCGCGGCACGAACATGCTGGGAGAGACGGGCTCAGCGGGGAGGCCCAGCTCTTCGTTCAGCGTTTTGTACGCGTTCGTGACTCGCGATTCCGCGACGCGGGCCATCTCGCTGACGTCGTCCACTAACCGCGAGAGGCCGTTACACCGGCAGGCCCCGTAGACGCTGGCCGCGGCGATGGCCTCGATGGATCTGCCACGAAGCAGATCCTCGTTCTGGGCGCTCCGGAAGAGCTGACACGCCTGGTCGCGGACCGAATCGGAGAGTTCGAGGGCACTCGCCAACCGACGCACTTCGCCCAATCCGTGGGCGAGATTCCGTTCCGCTTTCGACCGCCAACGACCACGGGTCTGTTCACGGCGCATCCGTGCGAGTCGCCGTCGCTTCTTTCCAGAGATCTCGTTCCCCTTGGCATCGGTGCCGCGACCGATTTCCGTCGACAGGCCGCGATCGTGGCGAGCCGCAGTAAGTGGGGCGCCCGTTCGTTCACACTCCTCGTCGTCGTACGCCCGCCACTCCGGCCCGTTATCGATACGCTGTTCGTCGATGACCAGGCCACAGTCCTCGCAGACTGTTTCGACCGCGTTCGTAGTGACTCGGCCGTCGCACTCGGGACACTGGTTCGCACTCGATTCCGTTCGGACGTCTTCGTCGAATCCGCTCTCGTAGATGTCTCTGGTTGCCATTGTTCTCACCGTGATTCGGGAACTCGCCAGTATAGCGATCCCCTCACCCATTGAGGGGATGATAGACACCCAACTCTTCACTTCAGTAACGAGGAGTCCCGAAACGTGGCCGGAACTATTTGTGTTGACCGCAGAGTCTCTTTGTCAATTCTCAAATCATCTTTACGCCATCGATGTTCAACCCTGGTGAGCTAATGTCAGAGATAAGAAATCCATGGACGGATACCCGGTATGTAGCGCTCATAACCCGCTTTCAATATTTCTGTGCGGAAGAAGATTGAAGTGGACTGTAGTCGAATTTGTCGCTATGCTTGACATACGTGGATTAGTGAAGTGGTCATACGGTTTCGAGCGACGTCATCACATTCTTGTGGGTGCTGCAGGAATCGGCGGGCTCGATCTCTACTTGGCGAACCTCAACGGAAGCGTCCATCCGGTACTCGCTTTCCTCGCCATCCTCTCACCGTTCGCCGCACTAATTGCACTCACTAAGTCGCCCATCGATGAGTTAAAAACTCTGTCAGTTTGGGCGTTCCTCGCACTCTTTGGGGGTGGAGCAATCAAGCTGTTCGTCCATCCCTATATCGCACCAGATCTGACGCTCAACCAGTTTACGACAACGAGCCCAGTTGGAATGGTGATTACAGTCGTAACCGCCATTGCCATGGTAACACTGCTTGAAGCAGTGATGGTCTTTATTGGAAAGAAGATATACTACCGGAAGACCGGTGGCTCCGGTGGCTCCTCGGGTACGCCCGAAGAACGAGTGCTTACCGAGGAAGAGTACGAGGACTTCGAACCAATTGAATACACCAAGAGGATCATCAACCGAGTTACGTCCATCTCTCTCAGCGGATTGTAGCCTCCGGATCTTGACTTCGCTTCAGTAATTGACCTCCGACGCTGCGAAATACAGAACACGTCTGTCAATCGGTTTCTACCTGATTGAGGAAAACGCCGTTAGTCATCGGTCAAAATATCGCGAATACCAGGAGTCATGACGGTAGCTGCGATACCGGAAAGAGTCAAATCTTGGGTGAAGTAGTAAGACAAACCGACCATAAGACCCCCAATTACGGACTGTTGTGCTCCTTTGGACAGACCGTTAAACCAGGCACGAGCTGGCCCAGTCCCCAGGATTGACTGGACCAACATCGCCGGAATCTCGAACGCTAGTTCCGTTGAGAACGCATTGGCATTCGGTGTCGCGGCTTCCATCGTCGCATCAGCAGGCCCTGCCGACGAAATCGTCGATCCCGGTGCCTCCACCTCTGCTGTGGTCGTAGAAGCTTCAACAACACCTTCTCTTCCAGTGCCCGGATGACCTTCTACTCTTCCGGCGACAGCAGCGGCGTTGATTGCTGGCTGAATTGAAGCAAGATCAGCGAGAATAGGCTCTGGAACCTGTATGTCAGTCATCGCATCCGATAACGCCCCCGAGATCGCCGAGTTCACGATGGACTGCTGCAGCTGGAGCTGCTTCGTCATATCTGGCAGACTGGCAGCTACTAATGACGAAACCATACGCTCCTGGCGAGCTATCATCGGCTCCGCGATACTCGCGATCAAACTCGCTTGCTGAGTGGCGATGGGTTCCGTGATACTGGCGAGGATACTCGCCTGACTCGCGGCGAACGGTTCCATGATACTCTCCTGAAACTCCCCGATCCTACTGGCAGCCAATATCGACTCTGTAGGAAACGTGAAGCTATCTGCTATCTGTTCACCGATCTCCGCAAAGTCCACCGCTGGTGGTGGCGTTGCTCCCTCTGGAGGCTCGCCTATTGGCTCTTCGTCCACGTTATGCTCTAGGTAGACCGCACCCACGTACTCCCGTAGCAGGTCTTCGATAGGTTCCTCCTCGTCATCATCCAGTTCTTCAGTAACGTCCTGCTCAAGCGAGAAGAACGCTCGACCAGGCGTCGACGCTTTCACTGCGACTTCCTCCGGGGGCTCCTCAAAAATCAACCGGTAGACTGTAACAGCCTCCCTGATGCGTTCCTCAGGGCGATTCAGCTCATCAGACACAGCGTCAATATCCTCCAATTTCCGGTAGAGTTCGCCAGCCTCACGGATGGATTCCACCCACTCGAAGGAAACCTGCTCCCGACGCTCCCTTCGCCGTTCCTCAATCGTCTCCATGAACTCGTCAAAATCAAATTCCTTAGCCTCCTCCTCAGCCATTCTTACAAAGCAGTTAGAAATACGGGACCATCAAGGCCCCGCTGAAATTTAGATATCCGGCTCTGACAACGGGTATGGAAGCTGTTCTAGGAATCCCTCATCAGCGACCACGATCCCACCATAATCTCGAAGCCGGTACTCATCCTGGTAATTCCCCCACGCCTTGATTTGGTATATTTCAGGTTGACCAGTCGTCTGACCGTGGCTCACGAACTCCACGTTCGTCTCCTCGATTTTATCGGTTAGTGGCCCAAGCTGTTGCGTTACCTCCTGAGATTGAGGCAACGTTTCAGCATACGGCATCACAGTCCATAACGCGTCTTCGTGGTGATCGAGTACTGGAACAATCACGTCCTCCAGTGGTGCAAAATCGGTTAAAATGATCTCGTGCCAATTCGACATCCAGCCCTCCGTATACTCTTCGGGATATAGTGCCTCTTCCGTCCCAGAGTTACCGGATTCAGGAAGAGCAAACTTCACTACGAGGCGATTAGCCTCGTCTGCTACCTTCGACGGAATTTCATATACTGCCCGGCTATTTCCCTTTTCCAAGTACCGGAAATGCTCGTTCAGTGTTTTATGTGCCTGCTCAAAGCCGCCCTGTTCGTGGATTATCTCTGCCACCTTATCGAATAGGCTACGGAACGAGTCGTCGACAATACCTGACGGCTCCATGTTACCGAACGATATCTGCTGCCAGAAAGTAAACCCCGAACACTCGTCTCCTCCCTCCGGATCCGGATCAAGTCTCTTGGATTGCTCACTCTTTCGCAAGGTTTCTGGATTGGATGAAAATCCGGTTCTCGAGGTCGTGGCTGCGCGCGCAGCGAAGCGAGCACGGAGCGGAGGGTGGGGCGGCGGGGTCAGGGTCGGTCCGGCACACAGCAAAAAAGGAGGGCGACGCGCTCGTCTACTCTTCCCACCACCGACCGCGCTCTGGGAATTCGATCCTGCTCCAGCCCGTGATGGCGATGCTGCACCGTCCCTGGTACCAGTTCTTCTTGACGGCCCGGAACCGGACTGTCTGCCCTTCTCTAACTACCGTCTTCTTGCTCTTCTCCCAGATCGTGAATTTCGTACGCCCGCTTTCGTCTTCGATGAGTCCGACTTGGGCGATGGCTGGGGAACTGGGATCCCAGAGTTCGCTCACTGTGCCTTCGACCGTCACCTCACCGACCGGGACGTCCGGCACGTCCGTGATGGGCACGATCGCCCCCGGCGCCGCCTTCAGTTCCTCGAGGGTCTCCAGCACCGCCTTCGTGACGTCCCGCCCGCGCTGCACCTTCTCGGCCAGCTGCTTCGCGACGACCGCTCTCGACCAGCCGCCCTGCACTTCGTCGCTGATCCGCATCGCCTGCTCGTTGACCGCCGCGAGTTCCTCTTGCGTCAGCTTCTCTCGGGGATCCGTGCGCTCCGCCGGCGCCGGCTCGTCACGACCACACTGCTCGCTGACGACCTCTCGCGTGCGCTGCTCGCGACCGTCCTGCGTGCCCAGCTCGGCCTGGGCACTGATGCGCTCCAGTTCGGCTTCCCGCGCCCGAATGCGCTCCTCCTGTTCGAGGGTGACACCGTGAATCCGCTCGGTGCTCGTGTCCGCGATCCCGTCCGGGTGGTTCGCATCCACCTTCGCTTGCGTCTCCTGCTCGACCGCGGCCTCGAACTCCGGCGTCTCGTCGACGACCGGGAAGCCGTCTTCATCGACCGCCTGACCGCCCGCTTTCTCGAATGCCTGTTCATCCACCGTAACGACCTTGCTACTAGAGCTGTTACTTGACATTGGTCTCACCAAAGACCGAAGGCGCTCACGCGCCGACTCCGCGATGCTCCAACATCGCGGTTTTCCGACGACAACGACCGACAGAATCATCTGCGCGCTCTCGCTCGCGCCTTCGCGAGCGCCCTACCGGGCGCGAGCGAGAGCGCGCCTGCATGAGGTGGCTCCTACCAGCACCGCGCGCCGACCCGCCCGGAGCGAGCGGCCAGCGCATTCCCCGTTCGCCGCGACGCAACCACGTCCGTCGCGGTCGGCTCTGCCGAGGTCCGCAGGACCCGAACGGGTGAAGCGCTGGCGTCGAGGGCACATGCACTTTAGCCCGGCAGCCCGCCCGCTACTGCAGGCAGGCAGCCCGGAATGGTCGGTCGCGAGCGACGCGGAGGGCGGAATGCGGCGAGCGGTGCGGGCCGCGCGGGAGCATTCTTTCCTCTGAAATTGCCGCCATTGAATCTGTCAAATACGAATCCGGGCCATTAGTACGAACTTGAAATGGTGGATAAGAGACTTATCTCACCACGGTATTTGTGTATCCAGAATGGAATCGGAAGAAGAGATCCCGGCTCTTTCGCCGGATGTGGGTTATATCGCAAGTCTTCTTCACCCCCTCAAGATTGCGAGCTCAACTGAACACTTCGAGGAATGGATTTGCGAAAACAAAGAGGATGACTTGGATGACCTGGTTCCTGGGTATGTGTTCTTCTTCGAGACAGGTATCCGTGCACTTGCGGTTGGTGGTAGTATCAGCCCAGTTTTTGATCTGGATTATCCGTATGTCCTTCAGCGAGCAGAAGGAGAGATGATCGACCCTGACAAAATCCCCGAATCAAATGAACGATTAGACTTTTTTAGGAATCTAAAACAGATTCAACAACAGATTAGACCAGTAACGGACTGGGAGAACATATCTACAGTACAGGACGCAGTAGCACCCCTTCTTGATCTCTCAGCGAAATTAATAGAAATCGCCGAACCTGTTCCTGAGGCTAATCTCTCAAAAGATACCGCTATTGAGTACGCTACACGTATTCAATTGGTGGATCGATATACTAACACTCGCCAATATGGTCCTCGTGGATATGGACCAACAAATTTGGATCGCTGGTTATTGAGCGGTCCAAGAGAGAACGCTATCAGTGGTTATGTAAGAACGGTTCAATTTGTATGGAGAGAACTCCTTCAGGACGAAAATACGTATCAGGATTCAGTTCTTCCTGATTTGAACAAAGTAACTACGTGGTCATCCGACCATAGAGGAGATAGTTCTGAGCTCTCGTTACAGACCTTTTACGGTGATATCCGGGGACAATTTCTCACGCCAATTGATAAGCAATTAGAATCACTAACCGGGGGACGATTGGTTGAACCCGATGACATACTCGAAGCTCGTTCAGAAATCCCAGAGGATGTACTCTCCCCGTTTTTAACGAGTGTAGAACCACCCAGTCGATCAGAACTTACACTCGAGGAGGAGCTTGATTATGTGCTATTCTGGAATAATGCCGAATGGCTGGGGTCAACCACTTTCAGCAAGGATGCAACGTTTGAGACGACTCTCTGGGGACTTGCAATTACATTCCTTCGGGAAGATGCTGACTTCCCGATTCACGTTGCTCGTTTCAAACATCCTGTAAAGAGTGGTGAGGGGAACCGATATTCGTATGCCCTCCTTCAACGACTGGGACACCGTGGCATTGGCGATCCTTCAGGATGGCTTATTTTCTACGAGGTGGGCACCGACTTTTCGGGGTCAGAAGCTGCTGTTAAATATATTGAAAAATGTATTGCTGAAGTTCAAGATTTCTGGCCAATCGAGGTCCGTGAACTAACAATTGGGATTGAGGAATTTCGCCGACTGATGGCAACTCGGCTTGCAGATGATTATCTTCAAAATGAGCTTGAGGCACAAGACGCGTCTATGAAACTCAATTCGGCTCGAGGAGTTCTTTTAGAATTACTGGGGTACTTCGCTCTAACTGCTCAGGAGGGCGATCTGCCAGTATTTTGGTCTGAAGATCTTGGTGCTGGAGAAGTTGATCTTCTGGTCATAGAACAGGACCAATATCGTGTAATCGAATGTAAGGCAGATCCCGGTGCGGTACGATTCAGTGATGAAATTCCAAAACTCCGTTCCAAAGCGCGACCACTACAAGACGATGGAACAACCGCTCTCGAATTTATGTTTTGGGAGTCTCCGACCGAGGAAACTGCGAATTCACTTCGCTCAGCTGGCATTGAATATACCGTTCTTCCAAACCATTCGTCATTTGACAATCTGAGCCTGGATCGGATACAAGATGCTTTTGCACAATCCATTCGTGATGTACGGTTTGATGATCCAATGGGACCCGTTAGAAGATTCTCAGGAATTCGAGAGGACTTGTTCTGGTATCTAACCTTGACTGAGAATAGACAGTAGAGGGTATTATTGCTCGCCCCGATATCCGATGGTGAAGTGGTCCTAAAATATCGTACCGAATACGGGATACAGTCAAGTCGAAAAGCGATCGACCAGCGGATCGACATCCACTCTGGAAAACCAGAGCGTCCGCTCGCTGGTGTCACGGCGACACCACGGCGGCACCTTGCGGGTCTGTGCGCTATTCGTTGGGAGCCACCGTGGCTTCCTCGACAGGGAACCACTGGTGGTCGTCCCACTGGAACCGCACGGGCCGTGCCGTCGGCCTGACCTCGGTGTTCGTCGCTTGTTCGAGTAGCGTCCGCGACGCGACGAGGTCGGCGTGGCCCTCGAAGCCACACGGACAGGTCAGCGTCTCGCGATGCCGGCGGGTCTGCTCGCGTTCGCCGCACTCCGGACACGTCTGGGAGGTCCACGCCTCGGAGACCGACGCTACTTCGATGCTGTACTCCTCGCAGACGTTCGCGAGCTGGTCGAGACATCGTCGATGCGCCCAGAAGGTACGCGCTTTGAGGTTCGCCTCGACCGACCAGTACTCGCCGAGGACACCGGTGAGGTCGCCGTGGTAGATGGTTTCGACACCGTCGTCGTGGAGTCGCTCGACCAGATCACGAAGGAGCGCGTTCACGGCGTGGTCGCGCCGACGGGACCGCTTCCGATAGAGCCGCTGGATTCGGTTGCTGGTCTGCTGGCCCGCCGGCAGCTTCGCTTTGGCGTCGGCGATGCGCTCGGTCGTCTCACGGAACTGCCGGAACGGCTCCTGACCACTGTACCAGTACTGGTCGCCACTCGTCGTCGTACACGCCACGAGGACGTTCGCGCCGATATCGAGCGCGGCGACGTCCGTCCCCGTCGGCGTCGCCTGTTCCGCCTCGGAGACGGTCACCGGCTGGTGGGCGCGATAAGTCTCGTCGACGTCGTCGTAGGTGAGGTGGAGACGGCCCTGCTCGCCCTGCCAGTGCGGTTCACCGTGGACGGCAACCCGGAGCCGTTCGAACTGACCGAAGCCGTACTCGTCTTTGAGCTGGCTGCCGATGGGCACTTCGAGCCTGGAGCGCTCGCCCCAGCTGATCGTGTAGGCCCCGTTGCGAATGTAGGTCCGCAGGTCGCGTCCGTCGGCTTGGTTCCCCCAGTAGCCCGGTGGGCTGACCTCCTGGTCGGCCTCCTCGACCGTCTCGAAGAACGACCGCCAAGCGGCGTCGTTGACGCGGGTAACCTGCTGGGTCGTCGCCGACCCCAACACATCGACGTACTCGTCGTAGTAGCCGTCACACTCCCAGATGCTCCCGCCGGCGAAGAACTGCTGCCGGCGCGCATACGTCAACTGGTTCCAGAGGCTCGCTGATGCATCGAGGAGGCGTCGAAGGACGGCCTCGTCTTGTTCCGACTGTGGGACGACCTCGAAGGTATTGGTCCGTCTCATCGCTCTGACCCACCCCACATTCGCGGCACGTAGCCGAGATGTTCGATGTCGTCCGCGTAGTCCCGAAGAAGTCCGATTAGGACGATTTCCGGGACGCCGTTCTCGGCCTGTTCGACTAGCCACTCTTCCAGTTCGACTTCGGCCTCCTCGATTTCGTCCAGTTCGACCGCCATCGGTCATTGCGCCTCCGTCTGACGATACACCTGTCGCTGCTGGTGGTGTCGCATCTCGAATCACCTGTGTTGTACAGGCACGACCGAACGCGCCTGCACCCTTTGCAGGCGCTCACAAACTACGCTTAATGTCGTTAGTATCTCCGGTCAGTCAGACATTCAACTCGGTTCAACGTCACTGTCGAGAGCAGTGGTCGGGTTTGCTGTCGATGTTGCGCTATCAGGCTGAAAGAGTTCTTCGACATGGCAATCAAAACAGTCCGCGAGCTTGAATGCAAGTTCAAGCGAGGGGTCATATCGACCATTCTCAATTGAATTAATCGTTTGCCGACTCACTCCAACAGCCTGTGCGAGATCCGCTTGAGTTAGATCATGTTTTGCCCGGTACACTTTGAGTTGGTTATTCATACAACCCTCACGCCAGATTCCGATGCTGTAGTTCTAATACTCCTGCGACCGAGCCGGTAACGATAATCCCAAGCAGGCTGATCCAGATGAAATCAGTTACACTTGATGGCGGCTGAATGCTTCGATACGTTAAGACTGCGGGAATGCCGAGTAAGACGATCACGAAGCCCCACGCCATTGCTGTATCCAGAATCTCGTAGTCTCGTTCATCGAATAGATTTGCAGACCCTCGTCGATACTGGGTTGTATATCCGATATTAATCCCGATGACAGCCCCGATGGGAGTTCCCCAAATCATCACCGGATTCAATTCGCCAAGCAGTGTATACAAACCCGCTGTAATAACAGCAGTCACTCCGAAAAGTAAGGCGTTGTATTTGAGAGGTAACAGTTTCATCTCGATGTATTCAGGTGTTTTATTCCGTGTTGCCTGCGTTCTGTCGACGATACTCATTAATCGCGGTGGGGAGAATAATCCCGACACCTAGCAGAACGATCCCTTGGATGATTGTATCGTCGGTGACCTGAATAGTTCCGAGCCAGAGGACAACCGCGAGACCAATGAATAGGGCGGTGATTTTGGTACTAGTGGAAACCATACTTTCCATAAAGACAAGTAACCTTATCAATCTTTCTTAAGTCCACCACAGATATGTAGTCGCGAGCGACGTGGAGGGCGGAACGCGGCGAGCGGTGCGAGCCGGTGAGGCTATACTGTGTTCTTAGCAGTTACAGACGATACAATGGGTATTCGCATCAAATCCCGGTCCCCGCGTCGACGCCGGCACTGACACGAGGTGTCGCTCTACTTACTCAGTTGTCCCCAAGAACAATCCAGCGTACCAATTTGCCGAGTAGATGTATTTACTCTGCGAGTGGGAGCTGGACAACGAAGACAGCGCCTGACGGCTCATTATCCTCCACCCAGATCTCGCCACCGTATTCGGTGACAAGCGTGTCAACAAGATAGAGACCGATTCCCGTACCGGGACTTCCGAGCCCCCGTTCTCCTTTGCCAAACACGGTGTCTTTGTGGTCGTCGGGGATTCCGGGCCCGTTGTCGGCGATTCGAACTTTAACCTCGTCGTCTCGTACCTCAAACGAAACCTCGATATGAGGGGTATCCGCGTCGTTGTGTTGGACAGCGTTGTTGAGGAGGTTCCTGAAGACCGAACTGAGCATACTGTTGGCAGCGACCTCTACGTCGGGCGGCGAATTTTCCAGGCTGAACTCTGCCTCCGGGAAGGACTCCTCGCGAAGCGACAGTTCGGTTTCCAGGACCGAACGCAGTGGCACGGGTTCCACGGCGACCGCTTCATCCGAGACGACCGTTTCCACGTACTCACGCGCGACCTCGGTCAGTTCAACGACGTGCTCACCGCTGGCAAGGATCTTCTGCAGATATTCGCGCCCCTCGTCGTCGACGTGGTCGTCGAGCATTTCTGCCCAGCCCAGCACGACCGCCATATCGTTCCGGATATCGTGCCGAACAATCCGATTCAATAGTTCCAGCTCTTGCTCGCGTCGTTTTTGATCGGTGATGTCGGTGGAAATGCCGATGATCTCCGAGACATTTCCCGCCTCATCCTGTAGTATAACTTGCCGATTGAGCGTCCACCGGACCGAACCATCCGGGCGAACAACGCGCCCCTCATACTCCGTATCACGGAGTTCGCGGGTTGATTCCTCGATGTTTGCGCGAACGCGATCTCGGTCATCGGGATGAATCGACTCAATCAGTTTCCCGATGTCGTCTTCGATCTCCTCAGGTGGGATACCCCAGATATCTTCGAAGCCCGCACTGATGTACTCGAATTCCCCCGGTTCGGACGCTGTCCAGAGAGCGACGCCGTCCAGTTCATCAAATAGCGACCGAAAATCACGACGCTTCCCCAGCGATCCGTTGCTCATACGGCTTCCAGAAGACCAAATCGTATAAATTCTAGTTCGCAACTCTCGACTCCCCGAGTTCTCGCGGAGGGCGGCAGCGGCGAGCGGGGCGGGCCGATACGTACACACCTGTCCAGCCGGCCACATCGCTCGGCGATCCAGCTACCGTCCTGGCGGACTCAGAAAGGGCGAGGCCGTCTCGGGCGTCCCCCGACCCCGCAAGCACCGCAGGCACGAGGCGCGCAGCGGCGGTCGCGGGACGTCGAGCGGCCGAGGGCTTTCGAGTGTCCTCTTCCACCGAATCAGCCTAGCATTCAGTCAGCTGTCGCCGGCGACCAGGTCCTCGATGAACCGGAAGCCGTTCACGAACGTCACCGAGTCCCCGTAGCCCTCGCTCGCGAGGACGGTTTTGGCCCCCTCGCCGGCCGCGATATCGGTCGTGTAGATGTAGACCTCGGTTGCCGTCCCCGCGTTGAGATGCTGGGCAGCGAGGGCGGCGAGGGCGGCGTCGGCACGCTCGACCTCGTCGGCAGGCCGGTCGTCCGCGTTCGCGATGTACCGCTGGACACCGTCCATCACCCGCGAGACGACCGACTCGGAGAACTCCAACGGTGACGCAACCGTCGCCCAGCCCTCGTCGATCGCGGTGTCGATGGGTGGAGCCTCGACGTCGGACTCGTCGGCGGTCAGCTCCTCGTACACCCGTTCGGGCAGGACGAAGGTGACGTCGTTCCGGCGAGCGAATCGCCGAACAGCCTTGTACCGGCTGTTCGACGGCTGTCCCATCGCGACGAACAGGCCGGTGTCGGCGATGTGGAGCCGGCTCACGCGTCGTCAGCCGCGTCGCCGACGTCCAACTCGTCGAGTCCCGCCCCTGACTCCTCTATCTCGTAATGTTCGTGGACGACGGGCCGGAGCGCCTGGAGAATCATCTCCGCAGCCAGCGGCGAGATGTCCAGGTCCTCCGCCATCAGTCGGTGGGTCACTTCGCCGCGTTCACGGGCGACCGCGTAGGTGAGCGCGGTCGCGAGGCCGGCGACGCCGTGACGGTCGATGTAGGTGTCAATGTCGGCGTCCGTCTCGCGGCGGCCGACGGCGTCGATCAGCGCCGGCGTGATCGTGTACTCGCGGTCACCGGCGGCCGTCGTCACGGTCAGGTCGATCTCACGGGCGGCGTACCGGCGGGGCTGCTCGTCGTCGGTGACGTTGACGACGCCGGCGTCGACGAGCCGGTTGACGTAGCTGTAGGCCGTCCCCTGGGCGAGTTCGAGGTCGTCCATCACGTCCTGGACGGTCGCCTCGCCCTCCCGAGCGAGGTATGCGTACAGCTGGGCCAGCTGTGGCTCCTCGAGGAGATCGGCGACCGAGAGGAAGTCCTGGACGATGTCGCCGTCCGCGCGGTTTGAGGTGCGTGACACGATTCGTTCTTGATTACAGTTTACAGCGAAACAGTAAAGAGTGTTGGGGTCAATCCGCCGGCGCCGCGACGAGATGCTCCTCGAGGTCACGCGTCCAGTAGGTGGCTAGGCCACCGGGGTTACAGCGGGCGCACAACTGCAACGGGCCTTCCAGATGCCCGAGCTCGACACGGAATCGCGTGAGCGCTGCGAGCGTATCGACGACCAGCCCACAGCCGTCACAGGCGACGTGATCGCGCTCGTCGGGATCCGGCTCCGTCTGAATCGCGCAGTCGACACAGATTGGGTGGGTGACCCGCTCGTCCTGCCCCCAGGTGTGGGCCTTGCCAGTCTCGGTACCGGGCGGCGCGTCGCAAAACGCACAGCCGACAAGGGTCTGCTGCATCACTCGCCCTCCGTGTCGGCGTCGCGGCCGGCCGTCCAGCCGCGATGGAAGACGGCCAGCTGCGTCGATGAGTCGAACGTGGTGCCGCTCGGCTCGTGAACCAGAACTTGGTCTTCAGGAACCGGAGTGACGATGTCCGCGTCGACGAGGTCGTTGATCAGGTTCTGGGCCGTCCTGTCGTCGACGTCCGCCGTGTCGCCGCCGGCGGCGTCGCGGTCTTGGGCGAGCAGTTCTTTCTCGAACTGTTCGTAGTCGCGACTCGTGTCGTCGTGAGGATCGGGACCAGGCATGGTGAGTCACGCAGCGCACGCTGTTGCGCGCTGCACGCCTTCCGGCGCCGACAAACAACTCATGGCGTACAGATTCGGCACCTCCTCGGATCGCCCGGCCGCCAGGATACACTCACTGGAGGAGTCGGGCGGTGGGTGGGAGCCAGGGAGTGGATCCAGCCCACCGTTAACCAACACTGTGCCGGTATCGGCCGGAAATGTTGGTTAAGGCTAGCTGCTACGGCGTTCGGAACTCTCGAACTGGCTTCACGACGAAGATGTCTGAGCCGCTGGCTGCTCCTTCACCTGACCGCTCCGCCGCCGTCGACGCCGACCGCGAGAGCTGAGTGATGAGCTCGTCGCGAACGGCTCGTCGAGGGATGGTGGTCTCGTGCCAGCCCAGCCGTTCGTCGAAGTGCCGTTTCTGGAACTGCTCGCCGACGTCGCCGGCAGCGACATACTGCGTCCGCGTCGATCGCCCGACCTGCCGTGAGACGAAGACGGCGCCCACGGCCTCGTGTGTGAGCTCGACGAGAGCACACTCCACGAGCGCGACGACCGATGCGTGATCCCGGTCGGTCGGAACCGTCATCTCGAGGTCCGCCCACGGCGCCTCACCGTCAGTGGTAGTTGCTGCGTGATCCGCTACTCGTCTCTTGCTGCGTTGGTCCGAAGCCATCGTTTATCGGGGGCACGTGATGCGCCCCGCCACCCCCTCGCGGGGGCAACAGACACCACCGAAACGTACTCGGTCAACCTATGCGCTAAATCTGATACTTCCGTAGGTCCGCTACCCCTGTGACGGCCCCTCGGCCTGAGAGAGCCGGCGGCCTTCGCACATTGCATATCGCCTCTTTCTTTGGACGAAAACCGCGATATGAAAGGCGAAATAACGACCTCAAATCGTAGAAGAACCCCGTCGGGCCGATTTGAGCGCGTAGAAAGTACCTCGACGAGTTCCAGGATAATACTGTGATTTGAAAAATTGCTCGACGGCGGGGTAACGAAGGAGATTACGGACGTATCTGAATACTTTGGAACCGTTGCTTCACCGGGTCTGAATCTCTCGAGGTTCTTCGGCTTGGCACTTCGAATCGCGAAATCCCCTATATTCCACCGGTTTCGGTCGTGTTAGGTGCTGAAAATAGCTCGACGGGAATCAGAAGTTTCTGGTTCTGGTCTAAAGTCTAACTTTCGGTTATCTGAGAGACGTCTGGCTCTGTGAAATTGCTAAAAAAATTCAGATGGGGTGGTTTATGTAGTCGATTTAAATAAGGATGTTAGCGGGAATCGTCGTTACTGAGGTAGCTGTCAAGAAACTCTTTATCTATCTCGTACCCGGCTGCTGCGAATCGGTTTGCGACCTTGTACGCATGGGATCCTGGTTCATCCCCTGCGTGGATGGCGTTTGTATACAGCGTCTCTCGCATCTCGTCTTTGCTTGAACGGGCAACATTGTGCCATTCTCCATCAGGAACCGCTTCAATAACAGCGTGGTAAACGGATATCGCTGCAGCAGGGTAGGTCGCTGACTGTTCGCCTAACCATTCCTCAAGAATCCGCACATGCGGGGCTTGATTAACGAGGAAAGGAGCAGTCCGCTCCACAAGGTCCTGTTCGTCCTCCAGACTGGCTGCATCAGTGTGTTGAAGACATTGAAGGAAATATCTGAATTCTTTATGGTACTCGGCGGCATCTTCGATATCGGTTATTTCACTTTCGACTTGACCAAGTCGCCACTGCCAGAGCTCACGGATCGCGTCCCAGTGATCGTCGAGCGGGCTGTCCTCGTTATCAAGGACTTGTGAGAATGCATCGGCCACGTTTGCTGTTGTCTCCGAATGCATCATATCATAGAATTGTCGTATTAAACTCTCATCGTCGTCAAGTGATTCGTCTTCAACGACATACGCCATACCAATATGGGACGCTGTCGTCGCTGCAGTGATCCATCCCTCATCAGACTCATCTTCGGCCAGCAAATCTAATGCATGCCTGTAGAAAGGCCGTAGCTCGGAGAATGCTGGTTGAAGGAGTGGGTTACCTCTAGTGTACCCGTTCCACACTGCCGAAAACAGCTGCTTCGCCTCGTTTTCATCGCCTCTTGGAAAGAGGTCGTCCAAATGTGACTGAATCAGATCTTTATCTGCTGCCCAGAACGTCTGGAAATGCCTGCCCAAAGCCGTCCGCACCGGGACAGCGCTATCTTCAATTATCCTTGTCTGGATTGCTCCTCGGAGAGGCTCATCTAACCCATCGTCACCTAAACAATCGTTCTGGTCCTTCCACCATATATAACTGACAACTGTACTGACCCCGTTTCTCCGTACTTCCTCTTCAGGGTCACCGACGCCACCTTTCCAACTATGCGGCAGTTCTTCAATTGTCTCAAGACCGACCTCCGTGAGCAAATGAACCAACAGCCCCTCAACGCGGACTAAGTACTTCCTGGGGAAATCAGTCTGGTCTGACTGGATACCCTCTCGGAGAAGCCGGGCAATTGAGGTACGGCACCGAGACGGCCACTGACCTGGTTCATCTGTCACCGTCTCGCAAAACGATAGGACTGGCTGCCAGGAGAACCGCCCATCGTTCTGTAGCGCCTCAGCAAGCCCGTCCAGAACGACATCCGCGTACTGTGGTTTCGCCTCTTCCAGAATATTGATTCTCTCTGCGTACGAAGCTGGCTGCTCCTTAACCAACTGGGAGAGCTGTTTGGCAAACCCCCAGTGACTGACCTCTACCCGCTCATCATCATCGAAAGACCACAATTGGTCTTCAGGTGGTTTCCAGTCCACACACATCTGTAGGACGGTTTCAGCGGACCAAGTACGAAGCGTCTCAAGATCTTCCGGTCCTCGTTCATCCACAAAACCACCACGGACCGATGGTGTATACGGCTCGGACGCAGTCCTTTCTGGAACCCCGTATTTTTCGACTAAGAAGTCAATATACTCCTGCTGGTCAGCTGAGACTTCTCCATCAAGGAGATACAAGCGTTTCAATCGCCACCGCTCCACACGCTCCTGTACAATTTCGTCTTCAGACTGCTCACGATCTGGCGCTTCGTGGGCCGCCCGGTCCTCAATCCACTGTCTATCCTGTGGCCCTTCGCGGAGTACCTTGTAAACCTGATTCTGCTGGTCGTCGTCGAGAGAGGAAAACGCGGTTTCTACCAGTCTATAGAAATCATACTGGATATTATCATCGTCGTAGTTTGTCTCCTCTCCTAACTCATCGGCAACGAGGTCTTGATATGTATCAGGGTGCTGACTGAGGAGAAACAAGCCGATACGCCGGAACGCAGGAATAGGATCCTCTAGATATGATGTGATCAAATCTTCCCGGCTATCTTCGTTTGGATCAGCACTAACCCACTGGTTGGCAGCGAGGCTCAGATACGTGAAGAGGATATGCTTCCGTTCACCGGAATTGTTCTCACCGTAATCAAGGTCCGGTATCGGGGTTCGGCTAGCTACTGATTCATAAATCGGCTCTCCTTCAGGATCCGTTCCGGCATCCAAGATCCTTCGTAATGCCTCATCTAATGCATTGAGGAACTCGTGGCCACACGCCTCAACAAAGATCTCACGTGTCTCCTGAAACAGCTCGTGGAGTTCATACTGTTCGAACTGCTCGTCCTGCTGCCAGTCGAGGTCGGCATCGCGTTGTGGTGCCCGAAGTACACCGCCTAACACGGTCACTGCGGCCTCTATCTCGTCATGTTCAACCAAATGCTGGATTAGCTGTATCGCATAGAAATCCAGTTGGTGGAACGACTCTGATTCTGAGACCCACGACTCGATAATAGTAGCCGTCTCAGCCGCTGCATCCGCGGGCAGATCGCCTGCGATGCTGATTAGCCACCGTCGCGTGTTCGGATCTTCGCTGTCGAGATTAGTAATAACCTTGACCACAAAGTCCGGGTGAACGTCGATGATGCTGGACAGGTACTGCATGTGAGGGATACCTGGATCAGCGAAGACTTCTTGATCGTAGAGTTGTTCGGCCCACGATCGATCGACTTTCTCGTCGAAAAAGTACCGTGCAAGCGGCTCTCGATCCTCCAAGGTAGACAGCACCGTCGACACGACGGTTTCCGGTACATCATCTGTCGGCCACGCTTTGAGCTCGTCAAGAAGAACAGTCGCCGTATAGAACGGCAATCCATCCTCTCCTAATGCTCTTTCCAGAAAACCAGCTACGCTCTGCTGTTGCTCCTGTAACTCGATCAGAGCGGACAGGTGATGGGTGCAGAGCGTGGTGGACTGTGTCCCCTGTTCGAAATTAGTTTCATCAGACGCAATCTGGCCTCGAAGCTGATCTGTATAGAACTCAAACGCTGCTACGTGGATTTCACCCGGATTCGACTCCTGGCGGAGCAAGAACTCTCTGAACTTGTCGTGGATCGCGTACCGAGTCGTCCCGTCGGGGCCGGTCCTCTTGTCTTGGACGATCACCCGCTTGTTGAGATCACGTAACAACCGGCGGACACCAACCTGATCAAACCCGTCTTCGTCCGCCAATACAGCGCTACAAACATACTCATCTAGCTCGGTCAGCGGGGATGTCGCCTGGAGGAACCGCTCTTCATCTCCACCCAGCGCTTCCAGATACTCCTCTTCAATATAGTCACGGATGTCTTCCTCAGGGACCTCGATAGCGGCGGCGGGATCCTCGATATCTGCCAAGAGGCCCAAGTAGTATGGATGGCCACTCACCCGGTCATGGAGTTCCCGTGCCGTCGCTGGTTCCATTTCAGGTACTTCGTTCATCAGGAGTTCGACGGACTGTGCCTCACTGAACGTAGAAAGTCGGATTACCGGAACTTGGCCTTTGAACTGTAGTCGGCCTACTGACAGTAAGGTAACTTCCGGTCCAAGCACTTCGGCAATCTCGCTGAGAGAATCTTTTATTTTCTTCTCGTCATCGTCAACGTTGTGGATGTCATCAAGACAGATGAGTCGCTTATGACCGTCTGGGATGTAGTCAGCCATCTGATCCAGTGCTTCAATATATTGGAATCTATCTTCCGCCCACTCTGGGGGGTTTCGTGTCCATGAGACCCCGCCCCCGCCTCCGAACCCGCCAGCGCTAGCGCTTCCCGAGATACCGGTGATCTCTCGGTCGCCTTCCTTCACCGATTCTGGGATATCACCAAGTATCGTCCGGTAAATTTTCTGCGCCACCGTCTGGATACTGTGGTGAGAGCCTAACTCAACCCGTTCGACCGCGTATTCGTCACCGAACTCGTCCTCCACCCAGTCAAGGAGAAAGGTCTTCCCAACACCTGGCTCGCCCGCAATATGAAACAGATTTTTCTCTCCGTCTAGGCGCTGAACTATCTGTTCTTGGACGCCTTCCCGTGGGACATAACTGACTGCCAAGGGTGACGAATCTGTCTCCACCTCCTGATCACCTCCGAAAAGGTCCTTGAGTTTCCTTCCGGCCCTCGTGATGAATGATCTCATCCCTCCAAGTCACCAGATATCACCCGTTTAGCACAACTGATACTAATAGGAAGGGGAGAATAGCCGTTTCTTATCTCGGACCTGGAATCGACTTTTATAGCGGTTATACCATACCTCTAGCTGTATCTGGCGTTGAGCGAGAATATGCATCACAAACGCTGGAGTTTCCAGCAGTAATTGTGTACGGGTCTATCAGCCGTTTCACGGGAAAGGGTACTATTCGATAGTATTCAAACTAAGAATGAAATCAGCAGTTCAGAATTGATCAGTAGGCCCAGCTGATTCCTCGTCGACTTGCTCGTACATCTCATCCGGGAATGGGAGGCTGCCCCAGATCGAGTAGGGACACTGGTCCTGGCCGATACAGTAGCGCTGCAGATCGTCGTTATCGCAGTTCATCGGCAATGGCGTGTCCCCGTCGATGGTGTTCGAGAACTCGTAGCGGACCTGGTACTCGGTCTCCTGTTCGTCGTACCACGGCCACCGAGAGAAGACGCCCTTGAGGTCCGCGACGATCTCGTCGAGGCTGCTGTCCTGATACTGCGGTAACCACATCACCATCCGCGCGAAGTTGTAGAGGTCCTTCCGAACGGGCTTCTTCTCGTGTAGCCGCTCCTCCATATTCGCCATACACGGGAGTTCGAAGAGGTCCTCGATCTCCCGCACCTCGATCTGCTCGGCGCTGGCCCCGGCTCGCCCGATTCGGTACGTATTGACGCGCCCGTCGCGATCGATCGTGACGGCCGAGTGGGACTCGTGGTCAGCCAGCGTCTTCGCGAGACTGCTCGGACTCGATATCCAGTCTGTTACTGAGGACTCCCAGTCGTCCTCCGCATCGTACGCCGTAACAGCTCGATAGAGCTCTTTCGCCGTGTGGAACTCACCCTTTTGCGCCACGTCGTCGGGCGCGTCACTCAGGGCCCGCCGGAGGACGCGAATCGTCCGCTCCCCACGGTCCCAGTTCCGCCAGATGCGCTCGTGATGGCCGGTCTCGAGGAAGCGGTCGATCCGCTCCGTAATTGCCGACTCGTTCGTGGTCAGCCACGTCAGCTGGTCGTCGGAGAGCCCGTCTTCTTGCACCCGCAGGAACTTCTTGAACGCCCGCTCAGCGTAGTCCCGATACTTGCTGTCGAAATCACCGACCGGGACGTACAGGTTGTTGTCCTTCACTTGCGTCAGTATCTCTCCGCCATCGTCACTCCCCGTCGATGACTTGCCCTCTCGAACGAGGCATTTGCGTGACGCCGCCGCCATCGGGATTTCGAGGTACAGGCCATCCCCGAACTCCGGCATCTCCGTGATGCCCGTACAGACCCGACCCGGATGTGGGCCATCCTCACCGGGCTCCTTGCTGTACAGCACGTCGGCGATGTCCTGCTGGAGTGACCCATCGCCGTGGGCGCGGATGAGGGAGGCGAGATTGTTGACGTACAGCTCTCGAATGTCGTAGAGCACCTGGATGTTCCGAGGCGACGCGTGTTCGAACTTCGGGTGCTCTTTCACACAGATCGCACTTAGGGTCGCGAGCACAGTGAGCGTCCCCGGTTCGTCGACGAACGGCTCATCAGCGGCGTCGGCACGAACCTGCTCTTTGAACGCCGCCGTCCCGAACCGCTCGACGTCGTTCACGAGGTCCTCGGGTTGGTCCTCGCCGTCGACGACGTATCGATTGTACCCACGCGTAAACAGCTGGTTGATGCGGGTCTCACCGTACTCCAGTGGGAGTGCCGCAACTCGATACGCCATGTCCTCGTCGTCGGTGGGCGTACTCGGACTCATTCGTCGATCACCTCCGGTGTCGCCGACCGAACGTCGAACGCCGGGCTCTCGATGGGTTGGACGATGCTACAGACGTCGGCGTGAAGTGAATAGGGCAAGCGGGCGACCCGCCGGCGGTCAGCGGTCACGACGGGGTCGATCGGGATGTCGTACGTCTCGAGGAGAAGGTCGTTCAACACCTCGCGACTCTGCTCGTCGTATCGGTGCGCCGGATCGGTATCCAGTAGGTAGACGTGGACACCCTGCCCGCTGTAGACGACCATCGTTTCCTCGGCGTCGAAATCGTCCTCGAAGATATCCCTCAGCTCGAACCCGTACTCGATGGCGCGGGTGACATCTTCGAAGGCGTACGGATACCCCTCGGGAGCGGCGTCGAGGATGCCCGCAGCGTCGAGGAGCGCATCGTCGTCCCGATCGTCGACATCCGCTGAGACCATCTCGTCCGCTCGGGCCCGGGCGATCTCTTTCGCGTCGATGTCAACGAGGAGGACCCAGGGTCGTTCCCAGTGATCTAGCGCGTAGTAGACGGCGTCGGGCCGTGGGTCCGGTTTCTCCAGCACCTCCGGATCAGCGAGTGCGAACTCGCTCCGCCCCAATGGGTCGTTGCGAGCGGGGTGTTGAATGAAGTCGACGACGTCCTCGAAGTCGTTGAACTCGGATGTCGTTCGGTCCCCCGACGGATCTGTCTGCCACGTATCCCGCCGGATGAAGTCCTTGGCCGGCACCTCGTCTTTGCGAACCGGGTGGGACTCTCGGAAGGCGATGGCGTACTGTTTCGGACCGGTCGCCGTGATGAATTCCGGCAGGTCGTCCAGATAGCGGGGGAACTCCTCGGCGTAGTAGGCGTAAATCTCCTCGCGGGTCGCCTGTCGCCAGGTCATTGGTTGAGTTCTTGGTCGAGATTTTTGAAGCCCCGAACGGTAGTCAGGCCCGCAGCATCGAACTCGTCGACGGCGTCTCTGATGGTCGCGAACGACCGTGCCGCCCGCCCGCTGACCCGCTCGCCGATCCGATCCGCGTCGGCAAGGCTCTCCAGGACATCGAGCGCCGTCTCGCGATTGTTGAAGGCCCAGATTGCGTCGGCGTCCACCGCGCTGAGTTTGTCGTAATCCTCGACCGGGGCGTGCCGGTTGTTACTCGCGAGCTCTGCTTCTCCGGCCCAGACAAGCTCGCCGTCCTCGTCGAAGCCGGCCACGTCCAGTACCGTGCCGTCGTCGGTTTCGTAGTACGGGTCCACGCGACCGACGTCATCCCGCTGCTGGAGCCACAGCTCGAGGAGCCGGACGCCAACCTTATGCGGCGTTTTCTCGCCGAGATCGCCCGCTCCTGGCCCCGCCTTCAATTCTCTCCCGAGGAGGTCTCGACCGTCCGGGAGGACGGTGTAGTACTTGCGCCCGGCCGCGGAGTCCGCTTCCAGGAGGTCCTGCTCCGTGAGCCGCTCCATATGGAGGTCGTCGTATTCGTCCCGGAGCTGGCTCATCCTGTCCAGTAGCGTGTACTCGTCGTCCTCTCGGTTCATCACGTCGAGGACCCGATTCAGGAATCGGACGTCGTCACGGCTGAGCCCGCGTTGTTGGAGTTCGTCATCGGGGACGGGCACGCTACTTTCCTGAACGGGTGTTGCCCCGTTCTCCGGCCCCGCTGCTTGGTCAGCAGCTGACTCCTCGTCCGTCTCGGTAGTCTGCCCGAACAGGGGACTCATCTCGGAATCGTCTGCATCTGGGTCGCTGTCCGTCTCGGGCTGCGGAGTCGACGTCGACGCGTCCTCGGTCGTCGATTCGCTGATGAACGCGGATTGCGTCGGGTCCGTTCCTGAGTCGCCGTCGGCAGCCGAGCCAGTCGTCTCAGCCCCCGAACTCCCCCAACCAGTCTCCTCTGGGGAAGTGCTCGACTCAGTCGGCTCTGTCAGCCCGTACTGGGCCTGTGTCCGCTCGACCATCCGTGGCCGGGACACGGACTCGAAATGGTCTTCCTGGGGCTCTGTGAGCGGCTGATCGCTTTCTGGATGCCCCGGCGCAATCGGGAGCGGTTGAAGCGAAAATGGCGGCGGACCAGTCTCGCCGAACGATGGACTCGGGAGTTGGGCGATCCACTCGCCACTTGGGAGCGTGTTGATTCGGTTGCGGAGTTCGGTCGGGCTGAGGTCCTCGTGGGCAAGCGACTCCGCGAGGTCGCGCTCGATCGAGATATTGCCGATGAGCTTCGTCTTGATGTTGTTCAGCACCTCGTCGTAGGCCCGCTCGTTCCGGTTCCGCACCTGTTCAGGGAACTGCATCACGAGCCCCATACTCAGCCCGAACGATCGGCCCTGCGGCAGTAGCTGCTCGGAGACGAGCTTCGTCGACGCAACCGGCGCCGCCTCTTCGATGATGAGGTTCGTGAGCTTCTCGTAGTCGGTCTGGCCATCGCGCCGGCGCACCTGCACGGCGTCCCAGAGGTTGCTCAACAGCAGGAGTGTGATCGCTCGCTGTGCCTCCGGTCGGAGGTCACCGAGGTCGAAGATGATGGTGGCGTCTTCATCGAGGAATTCGCGGAAGTCGAAGCGGTTGTCGACGTACTCGCCGGCCTCGTTCTGCTCGGGGACGTGGCTGAAGATCCGCCGAAGATGCGCGTCCTCTTTGAGCTTGTCGAGGCGGTTCCCGACGGCGTCCATCGACACCTGGAACTGGTGGTTGTCCTTCGCGAAGTGGCGCGTCAGCGATTCCTCGATGTTCTGGTTGTCCGCTGAGACCGGGGGAATCGTCTGGTCGCGCTGCATCCGGAGGGCAGCAGCGAAGAGGTCGTCCAGCCCGAACACGTCGCTCCCGTACTCCTCGTCGAACAGCGCCTTGATCAGGTAGCTCAGAATCTCGTTCGCGACGAACGCCTGCCCGTACTGCTCGCGACCCATAATCATCCGGAGGATGTCGTGGAAGTGGTCGACCTTGTCCTGAATCGCGTCCTCTCGGTTGCGACCCGCTTCGAGCGCGGGCCGGATGTCGAAGAAGGAGAACGCGGGGATTGTCTCTGGGACGCGGAAGTGGTAGACGTCATCGAGGCCACCGAACCGCTCGTAGTGGCAGCGCAGGTAGTTCTCACACATCCCGTCGCCCTTCGGGTCGACGAGGACGACGGGGCCACCAGTCGTTTCGCGGAGCGAGAGGGCGTCGTTGATGATGGCCTTGGACTTCCCGCCACCAGTCGACGCGAACCGCCCGTAATGCGTCGGCAACAGGTCCGGCGGGATCCGAATGGGGTCCGGCCGTGGCTCACCGTTCTCGTCGAGCGCGTAGCCGATGGCCATCCCGTCCTGGAACTGCTGGATTAGATCCGGATTCGGCCACGGGAGCGGGTTCCGACTCTGCTGTTCGGCCCTCGTTCCCCGCGTCCCTTCGACGGTCAACTGTTCGGAGGAGGGGACGAGGACGAAGTTCGCGAGCTCCGTCCCGCTGAGGACCAGCTCGGGGCGGGTCTTCCCTCGTCCCGTCGTCAACTCGCGATTGAGGAGGCGCTGGAGAGAGGCCCGCGCCTTCTTCTCCTTCGTTTTCTCACGGAAGCCGCTGTCCCGGAGGCGTTGCCCCTCGACCTCGTAGAACGGTCCATCAAGCGGGTCGAACACAGGGAGGAGCGAGTCCATCCGGGCATCGAGGTCGTCGCGGGTGTCGTCGGTGGGGACGCCGACGGCCCGGATGTTGACCGTGAACGACCGTTTGGCGTTCTTCGCGTCGATGTACTCGATCCGCTTCTCGACGGCCTCGCTCAGCTGCCGATCGTCCTGATCGCTCCGCTGGTCCTCGACCTCGAGCAACGACCCGACGACCTCCTGGAAGAACGTATCGCGGCCGTCGACGAGATCCTCTTTCCGCACCTCCGCGTCGGACTGCCAGCTGGCACGCCGTTGGAAGACGACCTGGAACGCGGTCGGCGCTGTCGCCTCCATCAGGTGGTCGATCAGCGACGCCAGCGCCGCGCCCGGTTCGTCGACGGACGAGAGGTCGCCATTCGTTTCCTCCGCCGTGAACGGCGTCAGCGAGGTCATCCAGTCCTGCTTCCGCGACGCGGATCCACACCACCGAACACCGAGCGGCGAGACAGCGTCTTGAGCCGGGCGAGCCAGAATCGTTCCCGCCGGTGTCATCGTTGGCTTCTCGATGGCCCGTCGCTCTTCCTCGTCGTCTGGAAGTGCATCGGGCGGCGCTAGTTCCAGGGCCGAGTCCCCGACAGTCACGTGATGATCGGGGACGCTCGTGGATGCCGTACCGCCGTCGACAACGGGGTCTGCTTCGGCTGGCTCGGAGTCCCCTGATTCCTCGTCGACGATGTCGTACTGTTCTGCCGGGCCAAATTCGTACTGCAGCCGCCCGGCCTCGTAGTGTTCCACGAACTCCTGCGGTGTGAACTCGACTGGCTGAATGAGCCGAGCGGCGACGTCGACGTCGACGCGCTCGATGTCGAACGTGCTTGGATAGATGGAGCGGAGGCGCTTCTCAAGCGTATCGAGGTGGGCATCGGCCCCGTAGAAGAACTCCACTGGGTCGTCGGGGCCATCACTGATTGCGAGGAACTCGAATCGGGGTGGTGTCTCACTGTGGAGTGGGTTCAGCTTCGCCCCGAGGCCCGACGAGCCGGGCGTGGTCAGTTTGTGTAGGCTATCGAGGACTCGAGGGATACTCTCCGGGTCAAGCCGCTCGGATGTCGGCGTAACGCGCAGGTACTCAGCCATCGTTGGTGTCCTCCGTTGACCCGCCGTCTGGCTCAGCTTCGACGGCGTCTGATTCCTCGTTCAGTTCGCTCGTTTCGTTCGTTCCGTTCGTTGCTCGATGTTCGAGCTCGTCCTGGAACTCCTGCATCTCGGTATCGACGGCCTCATCGCCGGCGCCGGGGAGTGAGGCCCGAACTTGGGAGGTCGGGTCGAAGTCGATGACTTGCTTCTCCTTGGGCATCGCTTTGACCTGGATGCCGCGCCACTCGCCGTCGACGCCCACCAGCGCCTCGGAGAAGCCGGCGTCCTCGTTGCCCGGCACGGCATCTTGGACGAACCGCATCTGTGCGTAATTCAGGCCGAACTCGTCGGCCCACTCCTCGTCCATCCCGTCGAGGCGGTGGAACTGCTTGACCGCACACTGGTCCAGGATGGCCTCGCTCTCGGCGTGCTCGAAGAACTCGTCGACGGTCTGCGTGACCAGCCGGATCGAGAGGTCGTGATGCCGGTGGTGACGGAACACCGTCTCGAGGAACGCCAGGCTCGCGGCGTCCTGCATGATGTAGCGCGCCTCGTCGATGTAGAACACGACCTCCTTCTCCGAGACTTTCGCCCGCTCGTACACCAGCGAGATCAGGAGCTGCATCGTCAGCGCAGTGCTGCTGTCGACGCTGCCCTCCTGCTGGGCGAGGTCGAGGTAGATCACCTTCTCGTCGCGGATATCGAAGTCGGACTCTTGGCCGAGGTTGCCGTGCCGACCGTCGTCCTCGAAGGGGCGGAGCTGGTCAAGGAGCCACGTCGCGTCCTCCTTGATCTTCCCCGCTTCCTCGTCGGACCGGACGACGAACTCCTCGGGGTCGTTGACCATCTCCTCGAAGACGTCCATCATATCCTGAATCGTCGGGCTCGGGTTGTCGTGCGTCGAGATGTCGTCAGTGATGCCGTTGCGCTTGTACGCTCGCTTGAGCCCGAGTTCGAGCGTCGTTCGGCGGTCACCCAGCGAGATGCCCCGCAGCGCGAAGAAGTTCGTGAGGAAGCTCATCGCGTCGTCGAGTTTCTCGTTGAACGGGCTGGCGTCCTCGCCCATCGCCCGCTGGACGTGCTCGGGCGTCTCCCGAATCTCCAAGGGATTCAGCCCGAGCGTCCCGCCGACCGTGATGCGTTTGGCATCGAGCGCTTCGGCGACCCCCGCCCAGTTGTTCAACGGCTCGAGGATGATGCCGATACGGTCCTTGCTCTGCTCGATCGACCGGATGAAGTTCTGTTTCGAACTGAACGACTTCCCGGAGCCGGTGTCGCCGACGGTGAACATCGCGTACCCGTTGTCCCGCGCGAACGGGTCGATGACGACCGGGCTCTGGTTGTCTTTGTGAATCCCGAACTCGACGCCGCCCTCCTCGAGGATCGTCGCGTTGTGCGGCGAGGACAGCAGCGCGCCGACGGCGCCGCCGAGCGCAATCGACGTCCGCCCGAACTCGTTGTCACCGATGGGTGCGGCGGACTGAAGGGCGAGATCCTGCCGGCAGATCGCCGTCTTCGGCGTGAGGTTCGCCGGGTCGTCGCGGAGCGCGCTCTTGACCTTCTGGACGGCGTCGCGGAGGTCCTCCTTCTCGTCGGCCCGGACCGTGATGAACATCCCCTGGTCGAAGACATTCGCGCCGTTCTCGACGGCCTTGTACGTCGCTGCGGCCTCGTTGGCGCGTTCCTGTAGGTAGGCACTCCGCACGCTCTGTTCAAGGTCAGCGTCCACCTGAAGGTCGTCAGCGATATCCTGCAGTTCGTTCCGCGCCCGCTCCTGGTTCTTCGGCGTGATGTGGGCCGTCAAATCGAACTGCACGTCCGTCATCTCGAAGAGCTCGGAGAGGTAGCCGTCGTTGGGGTAGTCCGGGTAGTCAGCGATGTACAGCGTCGTCGTCCACTGCTCGCCGACCCGTGCCGCGCGCGTCTCCCACTCAATCGCCGCCGGCGCGGTCACCGTTTTGTGTGACTCGGCGATGTCGTCGAGAAGTTGGCGTTCGGCCGCGCCCTGTTCGATGGTCTCCTCGTCGAGGAGATCCGAGAACTCGACCTCTTCCTCGTCGTCTTCGGTGTACCAGTCCCAGAGGAATTTCCCGCCGATCCCGACTAGTACCGCGAGCAGGATGTAGAGAGCCGCACCTTCAGCTGAGGTCGGATTCGTGACCCACTCCGTGAGCTGGCCGACGGCTCCGCTGCCCGTCTGGAGGACGAGGTTACGCATCGTGGGCATCCTCCCGGCGCGAGTGGCCGATGATGGGTTGTTCACGAACGACGTTCTCTGCGTCGTCGTAGTCGTGTTCGCGGCCGTTCCAGAAGTCCATATTCAACACGAAGAGTTCGACCGTGCTGAGCCGGCGTGCGGACCAGCCCGAGGCCTGCTGGATGAACTCCGACCGCACATCGTTGACCCGGCTATCCAGCTTCTCGAACATCTGGGCGCGGCGCTCGACGTCGGTGAGGTCCTCGCGGCGGGTCACGAACGGGTTGAACAGGAACCCGATGACGGGGAACTGCGTCAGCTTCTCGGCCGGCGTACCCTCGTCGCGGAAGCGGTCGTAGACCTCCAGCGGCGTGACCTCGACGCCGATGTAGTACCGCACCTGCTGGATGCCCCGTTCTCGCATCTCCTTCGGCCGCGTCTCCCGATACTCCTCGAGGAGTTCCCGGAAGATCGGATTTTCTTTGACGTCCTCGTCGTTCAGGCGGTCTTCGATGTTCTCCGTAATCTGTTCGACCGGGAACGAGCGGGTCGTGGCGTGGAGTTTGAGTTTCGAATCCAGTTCCTTGTTGGCGAACTCTTCGCCGGCGTCCTGGAGCTGTGCCCAGTCGTCGGACATCGCGAAGTCCATGTTGCCGGGGTCGATCTCGATGAACGCCTCCATCGTGCCGTCCGCGCGCTGGATCGCGCCAGCGCCCGGCCACGCCCGCTCGATATTCGTGAGGTCCTGCGTCCGCTCGTCGGGCTTGAATGGCGTGTAGTTCGCGAGCCCGCCCTCGTTGCGCTCTGTTTCGTTGGTATTACTGTCGGCTTCCTCCGGGGCGCTGAACGTGATCTGGGGGCGCTTGACGTAGCGATAGACGTCTTTGGTCCATGTCCACGCATTCAGGTGGTCGGGCGAGACGTAGACGATCGCGACGCCGAACCCGAAGCCACCCGCGACGAACGGCAGGGCGAGTGATTCGATGCCGGTGAGGCCAGCGATAAAGAGGCCGACGATCGGAAAGGCGATGAGTACGCCGACGTCGCCTTCCTCGATGTTGAGGTAGGGGATGCGACTCTCCTCACCGAACTGGTCCATGATGCGCCGTGCGGCTGCGTCTTCGTCGATGGACATGTTTAGTGGATACCTCTATCAAAGTCCATTCCGCGTTCCTCACCCGATGTTTCCGACGTAGTGCCACCTGGGTCGTTCTCGGTGCGTCGGTACGAGGGCGTACTATCTCCACCCTCGCCATGACCACCGCGGGCCGCAGCTTTCTGTGCGACGGCATGGCCGGCTGCGGCTTTCGGTCCCCACCGAGCGGCGGTGGTCGCGACGCCCGCGCCCCCGGCATACGCACCGGCAGCTACGCCACCGATAAGGGCCGCTCCCTTGGTGGCACCGCCGAGAACTTTCGCCGTCAGCGGGGTTGCGTATTTGAACGTCTTCCAAGTGAGATAGACCGCGATAAGCGGTAGTGAGGACGCAACTAGGTACTTCAGAAACGCACTATTTGGCGTGAGCGCTCCCTGCGAATAGAGCAGATCGTATCCTTTGAACACGACTGCTGCTGGAAGGGGTAGAACCGCCAAAGGAACAAACCGCTTAGAGAATCCCATCGCGATGTCCGAAAGGACTGGAACGTTACCATAGGCGAGAGCGAAAGCTATCGGCATCCCGTAGACATACACGTAAAGTAACACCTCCCGAATGTAGTAGAGAGCCTCAAGTGCCCACATCGAGAGACCGCCAACAATTGCGAACACGAACGCAAGCCCGGGATTGGTTAGGGATTCTTTCAGGAAATTCAGCATCGCATCACCTAGGGTCTCTAGACTCGGCATCAACGCTATCGTGAACCCATCGACGATGTAGAGTCCAAGAATACTGACCCAGTACCAGCTGATGATGAGGAATGCACCAACCCACGCAGTCTTCTTCGTCCGCCTTGCCTCGTACGCACTTCCGATATTGAATATCCGAATTGTGTGTCGCCCTTGAACACACATCACCAGTAGAAGCAGTGAGATAAGCATAATCTCACCACCGACCAACGCATCCCGGATTGCAGGCCAAGGTCCGTTTGTTGGCGCACCAAAGACAAACGCGCCTTCCGTTTCAGGCGTTGGAGTCCCGAACATCTCCTCAGTGAGGGTTTCATAACCAGTGTTCAGTCCCTCCATGAAGAGTGAGATAACCCAATCGACGACATCTTTGAACCCCTCTAAGACGACATCAATCAGGTCCACCATAGTTAGCCCTCACTAATCGTAATCTCACAATTATCGAACTCTTCTGAAGCGGAGTAGTGGATACTGTAAGTATTGGAAACGCGGTTAGTCCCTACCCGTGTTTCTAGAATGATTTCGAAGCTCCCGGTTTGTTCTTCACTCTCACACGAAGTTCCCTCACCTCGAACGAATGCGAACGGTGAACGGTAACTGTACAGTGTAAGCTGCTCTCCCGGTTCTATGACTACCTCGTCAACTTCTATATCTTCTTCTGGATCGTATATGCCACTGACATCGTCGTTTTCATCGTAGTTCGTCCCTTCATCATCCGAGGGATATGGAACATCACCGACATAGAGGAGCTGCGTGATTGCATCCGGACCATTCCCTTGATTTTCGACAGAAACGAAGGCCTCTTTTGCGATTTTGTCACTCGAGCTATCCCACATCTCTTCAGGCTGGTTCTTCCCGATCCCCATCTCCACAATGCTAAGATCCGGTTGAACGGAAAGAGCAGACTCTTGTACAGTCTCCTCGCCCTCTAGCGCGAGAACACGATACTCTCCTGGAGTGTATGAGGTTCCAATCTCGAACGAAACTTGCTGTGCTCCTGTTGCTACGTCACGCTGACCAAACGGTTCCCCATTCGGCTGGATGAGGTTGACTTGGCTAACATCGGTCTCTTCCGAGAGTTCTACTTTGATCGCTGTCCCATCGACTACAACGCGCTGAAGTGGACCCTGATCGTTCGAAGAGGGAGTTCCGTCACTGGGGGATTCGGAGTTCCCATTTGAATTCATGCACCCAGCTATGCTGGCTAGGGCGGCAGTAGATATTGTCTGGAGGGCGGTCCGTCTGCTGAGCTGTGAGTGTTTTTGAGTCATTGTTTTAGGGAACAGATCTCTGTGGGACGGAGCGGCTACGAACACGGGACCGTGTATTTACTATCCGAGTGGCCCTTCTTTGTCGAGCGCTCTTGCTCCTTGTAACACCAATCCTCGCCACGTAAGCCCATGAGCGTCTTTGACTTCGCTCAGTTGCTCGTACTCCTCCTCGCTGACCTCGATATTCAGGTTCGGCATCTACTCTGGAACTTAGTAATTCATTATCCTTAACTATCATCCCTTCGTTAACATTAGTGTGGGTACCACGGTCACGAAAACGCTTCAGGCAACGCTCGTACCTCCAACGACACACAAAGAGCGACGCCTTCAGCGAACCGTGGCCACGTATCGCCGTGCCCTTTCGGACGCGTTCAATAGTGGTGCGGAGACGCGCTCGGCAGTCAACAACATCGTCACGGACTACAACCTCACGTCCTACGCTAAGGACGCGCTCAAGTCCTACGTCCCGCAACTCTACAATACGTACAACGCCAAGGAATTGACTGACGATCACCCAGTCCGGTTCACGAACCGGGGTTGGGAATTGGATCACTCGCCCGATCGGACCCACGAGTTCTGCTGGAGCGTTCCACAAGCTGGGCGCGGGACCTCGTTTTGGATACCGCTTCGCATCAATCCCGATCAGCGGGAGTTGTGGGATCGCCTCTACGATGGTGACGTGTCTGTAGGCCAGTTCCGATTGCGCCAAACCCGAACGTCGTGGACATTGAACGTCACCGTCGAATACAGTGTACCGGAGCAAGAACCGCCTGAAGAGCCTACACCGATCGGCTTCGATGTGGGTGAGTCGGCGTTGCTCGTCGGCTGTGCCGTCGAGCGCGGTGCTCCACAAGACCCACTGTTCATTGACGGTGGACACGCGCGACATCTTCGGAAAGAGATGTTCACGACGCTCCGTCGTCTTCGAGAGCGAAACGCCGCCGATTGGCGGATTGACGAGCGTTCCAACTACCACCAGAACGCACTCACGGATATTGTCGAGAAGGCGAGCCGAGAGGCCGTCGAGTACGCCGGGCAGTTTGAGAAGCCAGTAATTGTCCTCGAAGATCTGTCGTATATCCGTGAGTCGCTGGACTGCGGAAAGTGGATGAACCGTCGTCTTCACACATGGGCGTTCGCCCGATTGCAGGACCGTATCGAGGACAAAGCCCTCGATGCTGGCATCCCTGTCGAGTACGTCAATCCGGCATACACGTCGCAGACGTGCCATGCGTGCTCCCACATCGGATCGCGCTCGGGTCAGGCGGAGTTTCGTTGTACCAACGACAGCTGTTGGGTGACGACGTATCAGGCAGATCTGAACGCGGCGGTTAACATCGCCAACCGTCTCGACCCGTGGGGAGAGAGCCTGCCGTTGAAACCGGCGGGCGGTGACTCGCCACGGGACGGGAGTGCCTGTGACAGCACCACGGGACACCGAGAGACGAGTCGGAGACCCCGACAGATGACTCTCTCGGCGTACAGTTCCGAAACCTCCTCGCTCCGCGAGACTTCCTTTGTAGGGGACTCTACCGTTCATGGTGGATGAGGATGTCACGGGTTTTGTCCGAAGATATCTTCTGGGCCGAGCATCCGCAGGAGACGCTTGCCAGCGTAGAACATCACGAAGAACGGCAGGAGCTGCCAGCCAACCTCGAACACCAGCGCAAACCAGCCGTCGATCGTCCCGAGTGGGTGCCAGCGGGCCGTCGCGGTATCACTCACGTATGCCGGGTCGTGACCGAGCCACGAGCCAGGGTGGTACCGAGCCGTGTAGATGCCCGGTTCGTCGATGGTCACGATCGCCACCCCTGAGGCGTTGGTTTCGACCCGCTGATCCGCGACCGTGATGTACCCGTTTCGGGTGGTGCCGCCGATTGGATATTGACGGCTATCGTCGAGCGCAATCGGCGCACCGGTTTGATTGTCCCGGAGTTCGACCCTGAGCGTCGCTTGCGACTGATTCTGCTGGATGACCTGGACAGTGAGATTGCTGCGACGGAGTTGTCGCTCGGAGCCGGCGTCCGGCTCGACGATTGACGCATTCACGCCCCGGACGATGCCCGCAACGTGCAGCGCCTCTCGATCGACGTTCTCGGCTCGAACGGCGACACCGTACGTCGTGGTGTACGACTGGTTGACGATGTCGATATTGATGTTCTCACCGATGGTGCCGACTGGCGACGGGCGGTCAGTCCCCCAGGTCTCGATGAGTTCCGGTCCGTCTCGAACCGGCTCGGCACGCGGCCCGATCCGCGAGGGATAGGCGTGGACGTACACCGGAATCGCGTCTGACTGAACGGTCGCACTAGCAGTCCGATTCGACCGAACGAGCGTGTCCCAGTTGGTGTTCCGAGCGGTGTAGAACCGCCAGATGCCACGGACCCGTGCCTCACCGTCCTCCGTGAGCGTGTACCCCTGCCACGGCCGCGACTGGAAGATGGCCACGCCGGCATCGCCGTTCGGATACTCGGCGTAGTAGGGGTACGCCGAGAGGTCGTAAATCTCGACGGCGATCGAATCGGAGACGTTGCGTGATTCCGTCCGATAGGTAACGTCGACGTCCGTTCGGTCACCCAGGTCGGTTCTGACGGTTTTCTTCAGCCGGACGCTAATCTCCGCTTCCAGCGTGAGATTTGCACTCCAGTCGTCCTCGATCTGGTAGTCGAGGGCAGGCGTATGGGCCCCGTCACGCTCGGCGATGGTCTCGCCGTCCGTCTTCACCCGGACTGCTTCGATCTCGTGCTCCGTGAGCGACCACGAGATAGTCGTGTTGCCGGAGGAGCTCCCGTTGGGTACGCGAACGCGGTAATCAACGAACCCGCGCATCGTCCCATTCGGCGCGATGTAGAGTGGGGTTTCACCGGACTCGAGGTGGCCACGAGTAGAGGGCTGGACCGCGAAGATCGTTGCGTGAGCATCTTCGATGAAGACGCCGTCCTCGAGGTCCGCGTGCGGCGGATGCACGGACGTATCTGGGCCGGCGGCGTCGAGGTCCTCGAAGTCGTTCCGCGTCCACGTCGCCGCGGTCGCGGGCGGCCGTTTGAACGTAACGTCCGTCCCGTTGGCGACCTGATGGACGGCGGAGCGGTCCTCGCCGTAGCGCTGGCGGTACTCCTCCTGGCTGATGTAGCTGTCCGCATCACGTGACCACAGCGTTGCCGACTCGTTTTCCGTGAGCCCGTTCCCCTCCGTACCTGGTCGTGGCGGGTCAGCGGCGACGATACCCGTGACTAGGCTCGTCGCGAGCAAGCCGGCCATGAGCACGGAGAGCTCTCGATGGTTCATAGGGCTCGCACCGGGACTGCGGGGTGGTTACCAGGGGACGAGGTCGACGCACTGCGCCAGCGGGAGGCCCATCATCGACCCGGCGACGGTGTACAGCGGGCCGAGGACGACGAGGACAACCGCGGATTTCATCGCCGACCGTTTGTGGCGCTTGAGGCCCTTCTTCTGCTCGGGATTGAGGGTGAACATCTCGATGAGGGAGTCCGCCTGCCAGACGATGGCGAGGCCGACGATCCCCAGCGCGGTGGTCAGCTGGAAGAACCCCTCAATCATACTCGGGAGGTTGTCTGCGCTACAGACCGCGTTACTCTGGGCGGCGACCGGCTGGACAGCGAACAGGCTCAGGAGGACGACGGTGAGCGCTGCCTGTCGAGGTATCTTCCCGGTCAGCGGTGACTGGTTTTCGACGCTACGCTCAGGGTCGGAGGGAGTCTGGTCCTGTGACATAGCGGGTTAATCTTCGGTGGCGTCTCCAGCAGTGGGCTGGTTCTGCTGCTCTTCGACGAGCGACTGGAGGTCGTCGAAGCGGTTGGTGTCCTCTGCGATTTCTTCGAGTGTGTAGCCCTGCTCGCGGGCCCGTTCGAGGAGATCGCGGAGTTCATCGGGGTCAACACCGCGGACTTCCATTTCCTCGCGGAGGGCGCGGCGATAGAGGGCGGAGGCGTTGATGTGGTCGTTCCACATCAAGTACAGGTCATCGATGTCCTCGATGGTGACTGACCTCGTAATCATACATGCGGGTATGGGTATGCACCGGCTGAGTCCCGGTACATATTGGCGCGGTAGCTGGATGATACCTAAATGCTTTCTGGCCAGCAATAACTGCAAATTTGTTGAGTAAATTATAACCAAACTACTTGTTGCCCTCGTAGAAAAGACTTAACCAACACCTGGCGAGTGCTGTGGGGAGTCTGTTGGTTAAGACTGAGAATCAGCTCGCTTACTCGAGCTCCACAACTTCGCCGCTCCCCTCGTCGAGGATCTCTCGCACTTCGGCCAGGAGTTCTTCACCTTCCTCGTGGAGTGCAGTACCTTCATCGAGGTCGCATTCGTCCGCGTCGAGCTGCTCAATGATCTCCTCGACGCGACTCACCCGATCGTGGATTTCGGCGTCTTTTGCCACGGTTAGATCACCCCCAGCCAAAGCCCGGTGATGACCAGTAACAGCAACAGCAGCACAGCGATGGCGACTTTGTAGTAAATCGGTTGGAGGCCCCCGGATGCGGTCGCCTCATCGACTGCTTCGGCGAGTTCCTGTTCGTGTTCGTGCTCCTGCTGGAAGGTCTCGTACGCGGCGTCGAGCTGTTGCTCCAGCGGCTCGATCTCACTCGCAAGGAACTCTTGACGGGAGTTCACGATATACTCGCCGGCGGCGGTCGGCGTGATCGTCGCGACGTCCGCCACCTGATCCGCGATGAGTCGGTCATCGGTGTGTCCAATCGCGGTGACCACCGGGGTATTGGCGGTGAAGATTGCCTCCGCAACCCGCTCGGTGTTGAAGGCTTGGAGGTTCGAATCGCTCCCACCGCCCCGGCCGACGATGATGGCGTCGACGTCCTCCGAGCGGTCGAGATGATGAATGCCGTTCGCGATGGACGTCGGCGCGTTCGACCCCTGGACGGTTGCGTCCTTCACCAGGATGTCGACGGTGGGGTCCTGTCCGTGGATCGCGTTCTGGATGTCGTGCCGGGCGTCTCCTCGAAGGGACGTGACGACGCCGACCCGCTCCGGGAACGCCGGGGGTTGCTGTTTCTGCTCGTCGTCGAACCAGCCACGCTCTTCGAGTTCGCTTCGCAGTCGCTCGACGGCAGCCGCTTGGTCGCCGTCGCCGACGACGATCACCTCCCACGGTTTGAGGTCGATTTTCCCACCTTCGACCCAGTAGTCGATATCGCCCTCGAGGATGACTTCGGTCCCGTCCTCGAGGTCGGCGTCCATCTCCCGGTAACGGTTCGCCCAGATCATACAGGGGAGTTCGGCATCGCCGTCGGTCAGCGTGAAGTAGAGCGCCGTACTGTTCTTGTGGAGGTCAGTGACCTCCCCGATACAGCGGACTCCGTTGAGGGCAGGCGTGTCCTGGACGACCGACGCGATCCGGTCGTTCAGTTGTGACACGCTAAGGACCTCTCTCGCATTGGGTTCGACCGCCTGCCGTTCGGTATCCGGTGCGTCCGCCATCTCCGTTTCCTAACTTCTGAACAGGAACCTCAAAAAGCTACGTTCGAGTGGTGGGGTTGGCTCCGTTACGCAGGCCTACAGATCGCGGGGCTGGACCGTCTTCCGGTCGTTGGCCTCGGCACGCTCTGCGGCGTCGTCGAGCAGTTCGGCGACCTCTTCGTTGAGAGCGTCGTAGAAATCTGCCGAGACGTTGTGGTCCGAGAGTGCATCCTTCACGGCTGCTTTGACGATTAGGTCAGACATTCCATCGCGGATTTCTCTTGTCCACCATATAAAGGTTCGAAGTTCTCACGCAAGGTTCTCGCCTCGTCGTATCGAATAATGGCCTTTGAGCACCAGAGATAACATATGCCACCCCTCAAAAATAGGGAACGGACGGATGCACGATCTAACTGGGTTCCAGCGGGACATCTTGTACGTGATCGCCGGGCTCGAGGAACCACACGGGCTCGCAGTAAAGGACGAACTCGACGACTACTACGAACAGGAGATCAACCACGGCCGGCTCTACCCGAATCTCGACGACCTCGTCGAGAAAGGGCTCCTCAAGAAAGGCGAACTCGACAAGCGAACCAATCTGTACTCGCTAACGCAGCGAGGCTCCCGCGAAATTGAGGCACGTCGAGAGTGGGAAGACGAATATATCGAGTCTACAGAAGAAGTCGCTCCGTCGACCTAGATGCCATTTATCGCACGGTCTTCTACAGACGAGGAGGGAGGAACAGTTCTTCCTGAAGAGGTAGAGGACGGTACTGACGTCGTGTGTCCAGCCTGTGGCGGAACGATGCGACCACGGGGCCCATTTGATGATGGCCGCGCCCGCCATTTCTATCACGTTACTGCGGGCTCAGGGGATTCGACGGCCAATTGCTCCGGAGGAGAGTCGGATCCGCATCGAAAGATGAAATCCCTCGCAGTATCGGCGTTGCGGCAGCGATTTGACCAATATGTCCGTTGCGGACCCGAGGTCACCGTCGACGTCCCCAATACGCCAACGCTTACTGATTCTCGCCGGGCAGATGCCCTCGTCGAATTTCCCGCTGATGACGAAAACGACTACCTTGGGCGTGGATTGATCGTTGAGGTACAATACGCGAACGAAGACAAAGACCTCGACGCGGTCACGCACGACTATCTCTCGGCCGGATATAGCGTCTACTGGGCCAGCCCTGACGATTTTACGAACGACCGATTCCGTATTGAGGAGATGGTCGTCGCATTCGACAAACGGGCTGACACCGCCTTCGCAGCTTCGTGGGCAGACCCTCCAGAGGTAGATCCGCCTGAAGAGTATCTAGAGCGGTTTGTGAACGGTGATTCCCTAACTTTCTCCGACCCGAATCCGGACTGTGACCATACCTGGAAATACGGAGGAAGTGACCTCCACGACCGGGATTTCTGTAAACACTGTCGGCTTGAGCGCTGGAAAGAGAGAGCTGTTGATGCCTATATCTACGATGAGTCGACCATCAAGACGAGCTCCGATCTTGCTGACAGAGCTGCTCAAGCAGCGTTTGAACAGCGAGTAAAGGAGAAGAAGAAAGAAGACCATCAACACGTCTGGGAGCCGCGAGGAGAGAACCGCTATCGGTGCCGGTGTGGGGCCCGTCTCAAAGAGCACAACGGAGAGGAGGTCATCTCAAATGATCCGTTCGAGGACTTCTCTGAGATGACGACCACGGACTCCCAGTACTGCGATCACATTTGGGAACGTGAGGACGGCTGCATGAAGTGTATCTCCTGCGGACTTGAGGACCCGCTCTAACCTGTTCCGTCTTGTACTGGCCTACAGCTGGGAGAGATTATTTGCTTACCGAGATGTTCTTTGCCGGTATGCCCTTCCGCGGTCGTCGTGACGGTCGCCCGGTCGTTCCCGCTATTGTCGACGATGGAGAAGAAGTCACCTGTCCAGTATGCGGCGGGACGATGTACCCGCGATCGGCGCCGGGCAAGTCTCGACACTTCTACCACGTATCAGACGACGCCGGCCAGCGCTGCTCGAATGGCGGCGAGTCAGAGACCCATGAACGCGCAGTCGCCCGTGTTGAGGTCGCTCTGCATCAGCAATTCGGAGAAACCGCCCGCATCGAGACGGAGGTGGACGTCGACGTGGCCGAGGTGCCGACACCTGTGACCGAACGCCGGGCCGACGCACTCGCGACCTTTGACGATTGGAACCCTTATTTCGGGGAAGGCCTCGCCGTTGAGGTACAGCACAGTCACGAGGACAAGGACGTCCATCAGGTGACGCATGACTACTTGGCCGCTGGGTACTCGGTCGTCTGGATACGCGCGGCAACAGTCCTTCTCGATACGTTCAACTACGATACGATCGGTGCCGAATTTGAGCAAGACGACGGTTCCGGATACGCCCAACGAACGAGCAAAGCCAGCCGATTTACGAACTGCCAAGCGCTCCTCTACAACGGCGAACATGCGTGGGAGCGCGTGCCGCCCTATGCCCATCCCCGCGGACAGGATGACCTGATTACGTACGATATCTGTACTGCCCAGGGTTGCGAGCTACGCCGGCTTCACGAACCCGACGGCAGTTACACCTACACCGCGAGCGACGAGCACGGCCCCGACTTTCCCCTGAAAGCGCTCAAGAACGCGATTGTCCGTGAGTACGACCGAGACCCGTTCTGGAAGTGGGCAGGAAGCCAGTACCATTCTGCACAGGTGGAGAAGCTGCTTGCGACACGACCTGAGATAGAGCGCTGTCGGGGGCCGAAGGGGTTTCACGAATGGGGGCGGCGAGAAACGCTCTGGACGAACCATTCCGACCAGCCGTTAATCGAACTCCGCGAGTGCATGTACTGTCCCGTTCGGTTAGTGACGAACCATCGAGGGCGGTCAGGACACAGTACATTCTGTCTCTACGGTCGAGAGCCTGATCTCGACTGGGACGACGTGTATTTCCAAGCCAGCCCTCCCGAGTGCGATCACTATCTCTACGACGAGGATGCGATCGAAGATTACTGCCCCAAGTGCGGTGCGACGATGGAGACTCCCGAGACTACTCTCCGCGACCACACAAGTTGGATTCCTCCATAAACGGGAAATCAGTCACTTATTCAAGTTCGTCTCGTCTCCTCGTTTACGTACGGTTCAGAGAGTCGACTTCGTTGAGAGCTTCCGTGGCCACATCACCGAGTTCGCCGGCCTCGATGTGAGAGTACCGCTCTCGTACCATTTCTTCAGAATTATCGAGATACCGGGCCGCTACCGTGTACCCGAACGCGCGGACAAGCACCTCACCCATCCCTCGGCGACCACCGTGCGGAGCAAGATAATCGTGTTTCGGATGGGCGATGTCGATTTCGGCGGCCTCCGAGAGCCGTTGGAGAATCGACCGTGCGCCGTCCGTCGTAATTGACGGCGGCCGAATATCCTCATCGAGCGCCAGCAAGAGGTCGCGAACGTATTCTTCACGGTGCTCAGTAATTGCCTCCGGGCGTTCCCCTCGTTCGGCTAGCTCATCCTGGATGAGTTCTGCGAGCGTCCGTTGGTCGAACGTCGGAAACACCGGCCAGCGTTCCGTCGGCGGGTCCATCAGCTGACGGTAGCTCCGCAGCGGCGAAATCACCGGGTCGGGAAGACTCGCGGCGTCCCACTGCTGTTTCTTCCGGTAGACGTCCATACTCCCGTCGTCGAGCGAGAGGTCCTCCCAGCGGACGCCGCGCCGGCGCGGGTCATTCGGGTCCCGGAGCAGTTCCCCGACGCGGACAGCTGTGTACGCGAGAACGAACACCAGCGCCCGGTCACGAGCCGCCTTCAGCGCTGCGTAGCGCGCTCGCTGCTTATCGATGGGGCCAGTATCCTCCGGGAGTGTCGTGTACGCCTCGACGGCGTCGCGGGCCCGTTCGTCGACGTGGCGGGTGAGGGCGTGGCGCTGTTCGGACGTCCAGGCCTGCTGGTCGCCGGGCTTACGGCCGTCGTCCTCCGGCAGCGGCGCCATCGCACCGGCCCGCTGCGCGTAATGCGCCTCGAGATATCCCTCGTTAACGCACCAGCCACACCACGCAGAGATATAGCGGTAATAGGTTTGTACCGTGTTCTGCTTGAGTCCCCGATCCCCACCGAGATGCCGGGCGTACTCCCGGAACACGCGTTCGTCGAGATCGTCGAAGGTCGGCTCGCGGTCGATGTCGTCGGCGACAATCCCGGTCCAGTCGTCGGCGCCGCGGTCGCCGGCGGCCCACTCGGCGAACCGCTCGAGCTCACGCGCAGCGTTTCGTCGATAGTTCCCGCCGTCGCCACCGCGGCCTTTCCCCTTGTCCTGGAGGTAACGCTCAAAGCTATCGTCGAGCGGCGTCGAAAGTGCTCGGTCAGACATCCACCGGCCCTCCACCGTCCTGCGAGTCCGGTCTCGGTGCCTCTACCCTGGGGGAAGCGCCGTCGTGAGGCGGTTGCAGCATTCGTGCTTCACCGACGGCGGCGGGGTACTTGAAAGTGGTCGTGATTATTCGTGTAATCACGTCCAGACGTGTATTTGCCTGAAGTACCGAATTCCGGCAGTAGCAGTGTTAATAGCCAAGAAACCGGACTTATAAATTATATATCGCTATACCAAATCTGAGCCGCCCAAGTTGAGACTACACCGGGTTTAGCGGGCCTGTGATGCGTTGTTTCGGCAGAATCGACAAGCGGAATCTGCTTCAGATCGCTTTCTGAACGGCCGTTCTTGTTTCTCAGGCAACTAATCCAGGAGATTCCCGAGACTCCGGATAGTGTAGCCACTCAGACGACGCGCTACCACGGAGAGAGTACCCTCACTATCCGATTCCCGTTTCCTTCTTCACCAGCGTCAGCGTGTTGTCGGCTGTCACAATTGGCGAGTGGTCGTATTCATCAGTCAATTCGACCTGTACAAGCAGGTCCACCGCTCGCCAGATCGAGTACAGGAGACACGCGAACGCGAAGTAGAAGAACCGGAGTCCGAAATGCTTCGACGTTGTGGCGGCCATGAACCGCTTGATCGATTTGTAGCCGCTTTCGATTTCCCACCGGTAGCCGTACTCAGTGAGAAGGCCACTGCCTCGGTTCGTCATGAACACCGAGTACTGTCTGTGATCGTCGTGTTCGGAATTCTCTTTCCGGCGGTAGATCAACGTCGTCAAGTGCCACTCGTTGTTGCCGAGATGTAGCTTCCGGTCGGTCTCATACCTGTCCTTCCCCCGTTTGAGTAGTCGCTTAGCCTGGGCTTTCTCGCTGGTCTGCATCCGCTTGGGGACTACGTAAGAGAGGCTGCGCTGACTCAGCATCTCCAGGATGTGCTGGCTATCGAACTCCCGATCCATCAGCACATTATCGACGTGAACAACTGCCTCAGCCGAGTCCAAGAGGTCCTCGACGATTTCCTTGCGCGTGTCCCCTTTCCGAACTGGGCGCGCATCTAATACGATTGGAACAGCGTTCCCGACCAGCTGGATGGTGGCCCACTGGTAGGCGTATTGGTCGGTCTTCTCTTTGGTTCCGATGATTTCGTCTTCGTGCCCGGCTCGATCTCCGGTGAAGGGGTCAGATTCAGTAATGTCGATGGCAACGATGCCGGCCCGGAAGAACTCCTCAGTCTCTGCTACCTTGTCCAGCAGTCGGCCAACGGCTTGCCGGTACATCTCTCGAATCTGTTCGATTGAGAGGCCGCGTACATGCTCGCGATGAGCATGACCGAGCGGCGTCCGGTCTCGAGAGGATTCATGGATGAAGCTCCGAGCGCCCTCGTTGACGGCGAGATTCTCACGGAGGCCCAGATAGGTCTGGAGGCCCCAGTAGGCGTTTTCGTGGATCTCACACCCCTCACCACGGTCCAGTGAGAACGCGGGGAGGGCGACGCGACTCACCTGCTCAGTGACTGTCTCTGCTTGCTCTAATACTGTCTGGTTATCGGGGTCTGATTCCTCATTCTCGTCACCGCGACTGCGGCTCTGTCGTTCTGGCTCTCGTGGAACAGCGACACCCGCGTTCTGCGCTTTGGTGAGGGTTGTTCGAGCCGCGGTCTTGACGGTGTCTTGGAGATCAGTAGTGAAGCGATGGTGCCAGCTGCGCCACAGTGTCGACTGGTTCGGCACCGACTCCAAGCCTATCTGTTCGCAGAAATCAGGGTGTTGGGTGAGGTACTCGATGAGGGCAGTTTCGTGGTCCCAGCCGTAGCATTCTTTCAGCAGGAACAGCCGAAACAGTATCTCCATCTCATAGGTCGTCGGACCTGCGTATCGGTCGTGGGCATCGAACCGGATGTATGCGAGTGGCAATGAGTGAACGAACGGTTCGACTGCCTTGTGTTCGTCCTGTTTGAACCATGTTTCTGCAACGACACGAATATCCGATTCCAGTGCATAGAGAGACGTGCGATCGTACAGCGGAGTAGAATCATATACCAGCCAATTAACGTATGACTGTGATGCAATCTCTCTAAATACCCTACGTCGGGACTTACAAGACAATGCCATTCTACAAAGCTGAAGGAATATTCACAGGATTTTATACCAGATATCGTTCAGAACTGGTAGTCGATAATCCGATCGTAGAGGCGATCTCCACCAAACCTACGGAGGGGGATCATTAGCTTTGCGTCAATACCCACCGTATAGCGATTCTTCGGGCTATTTGAACGGACTGCATCTGTGATAGTGTTAGCGACAGCTTCCGGCTCACTACTGAAGTCCACGTCTTGAGTTGCCTCAATATATGACTCGGCCAACTCGGCGTATGGCCCATCCGCACTATATTCTCGTAGGTTTTCAACCGCAATCTCCCCCCATTCTGTATCAATAGCGCCGGGTTCAATTATGACTACGTCGATACCATGTGGATCAAGTTCGTAGCGTAAGCAGTCGCTGAAGCCTTCTACCGCATGTTTCGAGGCATGGTACCACGCACCTAGTGGTGCCCAAACCTTCCCGCCACTACTACTGATATTAATGATTTTGCCGTATCCTCGCTCGCGCATACCGGGGATGACAAGCTGGGTGAGGCGAGCCTGGCCGAATAGATTGACTTCAAGTTGATATCGTGCGTCTTCGAGAGGGGTCTCTTCAACACTCCCATAGAGCCCAAACCCAGCATTATTGACGATAATGTCGATTCGGCCAAACTCGTCCTGAACAGTTTCAACAAGAGAGACGATATCCCCGTCATCAGTGATATCCGTGGGTGCGACGAGTGCATCACCACCGTTTGATTTGATGCGATCTGCGACAGTCTCTAATCGCTCTTCACGGCGGGCTGCAAGAACGACTGAGGCACCCTCTTCAGCTAACTCCACTGCTGTTGCTTCGCCGATCCCCGAAGATGCGCCAGTAATAATCGCAACTTGGTCAGTCAGTGATGGCATCACTTCCTAATAGAGACGTAAAGAGAGAGAATTTTATGCTTATATACAAGGGTACTTAAGATATGGTTGGTCCGAGAGTCTGACTGATGAGTTGATTTTCTGCCCGCCTCAGAAGATCAGATGCGGATGCAGCAGATATTCCGAGTTCCTCAGCGAGTTCCTGTGTCGTCATCTGCCGTGGGGAGTCGTAGTACCCGTGAGCGAAGGCAAGGGACATCGCTCGGTACTGTTTATCGGTGAGCCCGAATGTATCACGCTCTCCTGGGTTCTCGGGATCGACGGCGATCCTCAACAACTCAAATGGGATACCAAGAACATCGCACCGGTCTCGAAGTGTCTGTAGTGCTTCATAGTCTGAGAACACTTTCTCTTTTCGAAATCCGTCGCTGGTAATGGTCCCATCCATCATTACACCCTCGTGTTTTTCAAATTCATATGACGCATCAAGACCAGAGTTGAAGATAGCAATTACTTTGTAGAACCAATCGTCTGCTGCCTCCCCGATCTGAACAACATCAGTTATCTCAGGTTGCGTGCGTAATTCTTGCTCGAAGACCGTGCGAGACTGGGAGTCAACACTGACGATGAACAGTAGTTCGTCATCTGATCGTAAACTCAGCTTCGAGACCGAAATTCTACCACTGGGGATTTCATTTGCGACTCCAACCAGCGGAAATGAATGCCCTCCGAGAAGGATTTCTGCGACGATAGCCATATCGCCGGTTATACATGAGAATATAAAAGCATTCACGTAGATTTTGGTCTCTTAGAGCGCCCGGAAATCTGTTTGAGAGCACCTCACACAACGTTATGGTGAATTCTTTGGGAGGAAAAATATTCGGGATCGCTACTAGGATAGGCGATGGGGATTTCATTACACTTAGAGAGGGCGTCACAGAAAGGTTGACACACCAGTGAGCGGGGAGTGGCAAATGGTACATGAGCGCCACAACCCCGCAGAATCATCCTTCGTTCGAAGAGCTATTCAAAGACCTGGATACGGTGCCGTTGGCGTTGTTCGAGCATCTTGATCTCTCGTTCTTAGAGGAGTTCCCCGTGTTCGCCCCCGACCCGTGGGGGCGAACACGGGAACACGAAGCACCAGAACTGTTCAAGGGAGTGCTCTACTGCTTCAGCCGAGACATCTACGGCGTCAAAGCAGTCACCAGAGAACTCCACGATGAGCTGATCTGGCGACAGTGTGGGTTCGACAGTGCTCCGTCCTACCAGTCGATTCATCGGTTCTTCACGGACTTCGCCTTGGTCGCCGAGGACGCATTCAACAAGCTCGTCGAGCAGGTCGCCGACCGCGACCTGCTCGACAACACCTTCCGAATCGATTCGACAGATGTGCGGGCACATCCCGACGATGACGACGCTACGTGGAACTACGACCCAACGGCTGAATCAGACGACACAGAGAACAAAGATGACGAAGACGAAGACGAGGAGGATGAGGAAGATGAGGATAGCTACTATTTCGGCTACGGTTGCCTGATCGTCTCGACAGGGCCGAAACTGCCGATAGCAGCGGCCTTTACACAGCAAAAGCAGGTCGATGAGGAGACGGCGAAGCGCGTCACCCATGACGCGCTCGCCGTCGAAACGCCGATCTGGATGCTCGGTGATGGGGGCTTTGATATGCTTGGGTGGCACGACGACCTCGTTGACGAGGCCGTCGTGCCGGTAGCTCCGTACAATCCGAGAAACACCGACGATCCACTCGACATCAAGTACAGGATCGAAGACCGTATCGAGGAACACAGCGAGGACGTTCACCTGAAGCAATCAGTGTTAGAAGAGACGTATAATCGCCGGACACAGGTCGAACGAACGATTGGCGCAAGCAAAGAGTGCGGCCTCGGGACGCCGCGCGTCCGAGGCCGCGTCCACGTGAAGTCACACGTGTTTCTGGCACTCTGCTTGCGCCTGGCAATTGCTATCGCCAATTACGAACGAGGTGCCAATCCCGGAAAGACTTCAGTCGAGGTGTGACAATGATTCTGTGACGCCCTCTACACTTAGATATAAGCGTAGCTCACCAGTATTCCGAAATCGACCGGTATGGAACGTAGTACCCGATCTCATCGATCCACGTCGACAGCCACTCATCAGCGGTCGATTCGTTTATCTTTCCAGCATCGATAGCAGCAAAGAGCACACCGACCGAGCCGACAACGGTCACGCCCTGTTCTTTGGCAAACGACCGTGCATCCCCGTCGTCGGTCAGCAGTCGGCCGTCCTGTGCGTCTGCAAAGGCGAACGCCTGTGCCTCACCTGGATCAAGATGTCCACTGACGACCGCCTCTCTGTTTGCGACAGTTTTCGAGATCGTCGCGATTGGAATTTCCTCCTCAAGTGTATCGAGTGCCGACTGAAGATATGGGTGATCGTCGACACCATCTTCGAGTTCCTCGCGAACGACCGGTACCGTACAGATCCCGGAGAGCCCTGCAACCACGCACAGCTGGTCGATATACGCAAAATTCGAAAGGACAGTCGTGTCAAGTACGCTCGGGTTCGCTGGAATATCGTCACCTGTCATTTCGCATGTGACTCCTCGTCGTCCGGGTCGTCATCATCGAATTCGAGTTCGCTCGCTGCCTCGACCTCGTAGGCTGCGTCGTCTTCGTCAACGAGTCCGAGGCGGAGCTCAACGCCGTGCTCACGGAGGATATCCCGCATCGTCCAGCGGTCGACATCAGCAAGTCTCGCAGCATCACCGAGTGTGATCCGCTCGCGTTCGTAGAGGGCGACCGCAGCCGCAATGCGCTCATTTTCGTGGTCTTCGAAGTACTCGCGCACGAACTCTCGCAGCGCATCGCTCTTACCGCCAAACACACCTGCCTCGACTGCTCCCTCGATGAGGAGGTCCAAGTCGTCTGGATAGGAGCCGGTGATTCGTGCCATTGCTCTACCCGGAACTACGCCTTCATACTATTTATGAACTCCGCTGTGATGACCGTATGCATTGAGACCGCCGGTCGCAACTTCTGTGAGCCGATGGAAGTTGAGACTACAGTGGGTTTAGCGGGGCTGTAATGTGTGGTTTCGGGCGAATTTTCGAGACGAAGCTGCTTCGGATCTACTCTCGATAGTCTTCTCGTGTCGTACTACCAACTAGACCAGTGAATTTTCAAGATCCCCGACAGTGTTGCCACTCAGGAATCCGTATTGCCGCGGACAGAGTATCTCTCTATCCGATTCCGGTTTCCTTCTTCAGCAGCGTGAGCGTATTGTCGGCCGTCACAATGGGTGAGTGTTTGTACTCACCCGTCAACTCGACTTGGACGAGCAAATCGACCGCTCGCCAAATCGAGTACAAAAGACACGCGAATGCGAAGTAGAAGAATCGGAGCCCGAAATTCTTCGACGTCGTCGCCGCCATGAACCGCTTTATCGACCTGTATCCGCTCTCGGTCTCCCACCGAAACCCGTACTCTGTGAGGTGACCGCTCCCGCAATTCGTCATGAACACCGAGTACTGCCGGTGGTCGTCGTGCTCGGAGTCTTCTTTCCGACGGTAGATCAGCGTCGTCTCGTGCCATTCGTTCTTGCCGAGGTGAAGCTTCCGATCGGTCTCGTAGCGGTCTTGATCACATCGAAGCAATCGCTTGACCTGGGCTTTCTCGCTGGTCTGCATCCGCTTGGGAACGACGTAGGAGAGCCCGCGCTGGCTGATCATCTCCAAGACGTGCTGGCTATCGAACTCCCGGTCCATCAGGACGTTATCGACATGGACGAGGTCCTCAGCCGAATCGAGCAAGTCCTCAACGATTTCCAGTCGTGTCTCCCCCTTTCGGACAGGGCGCGCGTCCAGCACGATCGGGACGGCATTCCCGACCAACTGCACCGTCGCCCACTGATAGGCATACTCGTTGGTGTTCTCCTTTGTCCCGATGATCTCGTCCTCGTAGCCCGTTCTATCGCCTGTGAAGGGGGCAGCTTCGGTAATGTCGATCGCGACGATCCCCGCTCGACAGAATTGCTCTGTTTCGCCAGCTTCGTTCAGGAGCTGAGTGATGGCCTGCCGGTACATCTCTCGAACCTCTTCAATCGAGAGGTCGCGGATGTGCTCCCGATGGGCGTGTCCCAGCGGTGTCCGATCCCGAGTCGATTCATAGACGAAACTGCGAGCTCCTTCGTTGGCAGCTAGCCGATCGCGAAGTCCGAGAAACGTCTGCAACCCCCAGTAGGCGTTCTCGTGGATCTCACAGCCCTCGCCACGGTTCAGCGAGAATGCCGGGAAGACGACGCGGCTGACGTGATCACTGATCTTCGCTGCGTCTTCCAAAACAGTCTGGTCGTCCGGATCGGTTTCAACAGCCTCGCCGTCATGGTACTGGAGCTTCTGTTTCGGGTCGCGGGGAACCGCAACACCGGCATTCTGTGCGTTAATGAGGATCGTCTGCGCCGTTCTCTTGACTGTTTCACGGAGGTCGGCACTGAAGCGCTTGTTCCAGCTGCGCCACAGCGTCGACTGGTCGGGGACTGTCTGGAAGTCCAATCGCTGACGGAGGTCAGGATGATTCTCGAGGTGCGTGACGAGAGCGGTTTCGTGCGCCCAGCCCTGAAGGGCTTTGATCAGGAACGCCCGGAACAACTGCTCCATCTCATACCGTGTATGGCCAGTGTAGCAGTCATGAGCGTCGAACTCGACATAAGCAAGCGGCCAGTGGCAGACGAATTCCTCAATGGACTCGTGAGCATCGTGGTCGAACCACACGCTTGTGAGGGTTCGAACATCTTCGGCGAGCGCGCCTGTCGAACTACAGTCGTACAGTGGGGTATCCGTATAGGCGGGCCAGTCGTAGAAGGAGGTCTGAGCGATACGCCGGAAGACAGCGCGACGCGAGGAGGGTGTGCTTACCATCTGAGCAGCGATATTCGATCTGTAATGAGCGCTTGTTTTGGGAACCCATTCGGAAAACTGCTGTAGAACGGACAAATCGTCTTGATGTCGTTCGATCCCAATTTGTGGTGGCCGTTACTCGTGCGTGGTAACTTCGACCGGTTCGTAAGGGTCTTCGAGGTACTCGATATCCGAGTCCGACAGGTCGATATCGAGCGCCTCGACCGCTTGTTCGAGGTGCTCAACGCTTGTCGTTCCGACGATCGGTGCATCCACCCAGTCCTTGTGGAAGTGCCACGCCAGGGCGATCTGCGCCATCGTCACGCCTTTCTCCTCGGCGAGTTCTTCCACTCGCTCGTTGATCTCGATGCCACCACCTTCTCGGTAGGGATGGTCGTAGAGCGGGTCGTGGGTCTCGCCGCGTGTGGTCGCGTCCATCTCCTCGTGAGGACGCGTGAAGTAACCGTGGGCGAGCGGCGACCACGGGATAACCCCGATGCCCTCCTTCTCGCAGAGGGGCAACATCTCGCGCTCTTCCTCCCGATAGGCCAGCGCGTAGTGGTTCTGCATCGCCTGAAACCGCTCGAGCGCGAGACGGTCACTGGTGTGCAGCGCTTCCTGGAACTGGTGAGTCCACATAGACGAGGCACCAATGTATCGGACCTGATTGCGGCGGACCGCGTCGTCAAGGGCTCGTAGCGTCTCCTCGATCGGCGTGTCGTAGTCCCACCGATGGATTTGATATAGATCGACGGTATCCATCCCTAACCTGTCAAGTGAGTGTTGGAGTTCTTGCTCGATGGTCTTCCGAGACAGTCCCGCCGCGTTCCGGTGGTCCGTCGCGCCCGGGAACCGCACTTTGGTCGCGACGACCTGCTCGTCCCGGTCGTAGTCCGAAAGGACGTTCCCCAAGATCTGTTCGCTCGTGCCGCTGGAGTAGACGTTGGCGGTGTCGAAGAAGTTGATACCGAGGTCGATCGCTCGCTCGATGATCTCGCGGCCCCCTTCTTCTCCGAGGATCCAATCCTCTTGCGCGTTCGATCCGAAGCTCATGCAACCGAGACAGATCTTCGAGACCTCCATCCCGGTGGATCCAAGGGTCGTGTACTCCATTTAGGGCACCTCCTGAATCTCTAATTCGCCCTCGTCGGGTTCGGCGAGGAAATAGACGTGGCTGAACTCGCTGTCGGCATCCTCGCTCGTCCCGTGCCAGTGTTCCTCCCCGGGTTCGAAGATAACCAGATCGCCTTCCGACACTTCACATTCTTCCTCGCGGTTGCCGACCATCCCGATACCTCCAGTAACGTACAGAATCTGCACGCCGGCGTGGGCGTGAAACTTGGTGCGCTCGCCCGGGCGGAAGGTCACTTCCGCGGCGCTGACGGTCGTCCCGTCGAAGGCACTCTCGAGGCCGTCCGTAATCAGCGGCGAGCCGACCTGCACTGGGTGGTCCGATTCTTCCCTGTCCGCGGACGGAACGTTGGAAACGTCCATGGTTCAGATCTAATTGAGGACAGTCAGTTGCTTGAGTCCGATGCTATCTTGAAAGTTCATTTAAATATTTTCACTGTGTTCCGAAGGCCGTGTTAAGTTAGGAGTGAGGCGGTCGTTGGTTCGGATGATCTATGGCCGAATTCGACCGCCTCAGCGGAGGTATCGAGTGGATCGACTTGGAGTTTGTGGAGCGAGAGCGGACACCCGAGCAGATCATTGAAGTCGGTATTCAGCTCCATCTTGCAGGTCTCTCACTTTCGAATACCAAACAGTATCTTGAGAGGTTGGGTGTCGAACGGAGTCGTACCGCGATTCACAATTGGATTCAGAAGGCAGATCTACAGCCGGCTGGCGACGGGGCTCCGAATCAGATCGCGGTCGACGAGACAGTGATTCGGATCAATGGCGAACGACACTGGCTGTACGCTGCCGTCGATCCCGAAACTAACGAATTCCTCCACGTCAGATTGTTTCAGACGAGAACCACGCAACTTACCGTGCTGTTCCTTCGTGAACTCCACGAGAAACAGCAGGTCGAGCAAGCGACCGTTCTCGTCGATGGAGCGCACTATCTCAAAGCTGCGTTGGAGCGGCTCGGGCTCCGATTTCAGATAATTCGCCACGGAAATCGGAACAGCGTCGAACGTGTCTTTCGTGAGGTAAAACGCCGAACGTCTTCGTTTTCAAATACGTTCAGCAACGTGGAGCCACCGACCGCAGAATCGTGGCTCCAAGCCTTCGCCGTCTGGTGGAACCGATGCTAAAGTTAACACGACCGCTCGGATGGGCACTACAGAGGCTCGGAACGCAGTAGAGACTGCGCTGGAGCTCGGATATCGTCATATCGACACGGCGCAAATGTATGGGAATGAAGACGCGGTTGGAGCTGCCGTCGAGAAAGCAGACATCGCCCGCGACGAGGTATTCGTGGTGACGAAAACTCTCAGTCGAAATCTCGCGTACGACGACCTCCATGACTCTTTTGAGGACAGTTTGGATCGACTCAAAATGGAGTCTGTCGATCTGTTACTGATTCACGAACCGAGTCGGAGCGTCCCAGTCGAGGAGTCGATCAGGGCGATGAATGAGTTACAAGAAGCGGGGCGCGTCCGACATATTGGTGTGAGCAATTTCTCCATTCGGCAACTGCGCGAAGCCGAAGCAGCATCAGATACGCCCATAGTCACGAACCAGGTCGAGTATCACCCATTCACAGACCAATCGCAACTCTTGGAACACTGCGTGGATAATAACATAATGCTGACCGCGTACAGTCCGTTGGCCGTCGGGAGAAGGCTCGAAAACGAGACCCTGGTTCGAATCGGCGAACGGTACGGGAAGTCCCCGGCACAAGTCGCGCGTCGCTGGCTGATACAGCAGGAGAACGTGTCTGCCATACCGAAAGCCTCGAAGCGGCAGCACCAAGAGGAGAATATTGACATCTTCGACTTCGAGCTAACTACCACTGAAATGGACGCGATCTTCGACCTTTAATGTGAGAGCGTCTTGCTGCCGAGTAGGTTGAGAGACTAAGATCTACCATCTTCACTGGTGTTGCCGATTCGATCTGATCAGCGAGTGCTTCGAGTTGGGACAGGGTGGAGCGCGCTCCGACCTCTCGGACCTCGATATCTTGAGTTCGGTGCGGCCGCAAAAAAGGCGAACGAGACAGCGACGAGGACGGGTCGTGTCATAGGGTTCCCCTCATTGGTTTTGGTTCAGCGATGCAGATGCGCAGCAGTCAGGGACCGATCCCGCGTAGCGACTATCAGAATTTCCGTTACAGTTTCCGAACTACTTCTGCCGGCACTCCCGCGACGACGGTGTTGGCAGGCACGTCTTTCGTTACTACGGCACCGGCGGCTACTACCGAATTTTCACCGATCGTTACGTCGGGCAATATCGTCGCCCCGGCACCAATCCACGCATTGCGTTCGACAACGACCTCCCTTGGCACCAACGTCTTTCGACGATCCGGTTCCACCGGGTGACTTTCGGATGTAATACTCACGTTCGCACTGATCAGGACCTCGTCTTCGATGGTGATACCTCCCAAGTCCAGAAACGAGCAGGCGTGATTGATAAAGACGTTACGCCCTAGGCTGGTGTGTTTTCCAACGTTGATGTGAAACGGTGGAAAAATCGTGGTGCTCTCGTCGACTTCTTCCCGAATAATCTTCCCCAGGTAGTGCCGTATTTCGTCGACGTCTGTCGCCGCATTCAGCTTCCTCGTCAGGCCTATCGTTCTCTCTACTTCCTCGAAGACCTTCGGATACTCCGGGTCGTCTAGTGGGACCGGCTCACCGGCTTTCATCCGATCGAAGATATCTCTCGGGCGGACCCGGACCGTCGCGGACCGGGCACGCTCGCTGATCATCGAGTCGAGGTACGGGCTGCCTTCGTACTTCGTGCGGTAGGCGTCGTCGATGCGGTCGTTCAGTTCCTCGTCCTCTACCGACTCAAACGAGACGTCCTTCGTCGTCCCGGCCGCCTCGATCCGCCCAGCGTTTTCCCGAACGGCAGCCTGGTACCAGCTCGAATCCTGGCCGTTATAGGCGCGCACGTAGAGATCGCCCTCTACAGCGACACTCCAGATCCACGTTGGTGTGCCGTAGGTTTCGCCGTCCTCACGGAACGGTGCAATGTGCAGGTCATCAGACTCCACGATCTCGGTCAGTTCGTCTTCTGGCCATTGGTTCATTGTTGACATCTGCTCGAAATTGATGGAAGCATACTCGGGTTCGGTCCTAGTTGTAGTGGCGTTAGATCAGCTATCTGACTCCCGGTCGTTCATAATCTGTGAGTTAGAGAGGATGTGGCACTTTATTCGTCGAGATTCACCATAACCTTGATCGCCTCTCGCTCGTCCATCGCCTCGTATCCCTCCGGGATGCCATCGAGATCAACGGTCTTCGTGAAGATGGGTGACGGATCCAGAGTGCCCTGAAGAACATCCTCCATGAGTTCCTCGGCGTACGCTCGGGTAGGAGCGGGGCCACCGGTGAACGAGGCGTTGCTGAAGAACAGTGGTTCGAGGAACGCCGGGTCTTCGACGTGGGGCACGCCGACGTAGCCGATGCTCCCTCCAGGGCGGGCGACGGTCGCGGCAGTCTCCAGCGAGGATTCCGCACCGACGCATTCGAGGACGTGATTCGCACCGCCGTACGTGAGCTCTTCGATCTCCTCGATGGCTTCTTCGCCGCGGCTGGAGACGGTCTCTGTCGCGCCAAACTCTTTGGCGAGTTCGAGACGGTCCTCGTGGTGGCCGACTGCGATGACGCGCTCCGCGCCGAGCCGTTTCGAGGCGAGGACAGCACAGAGCCCGACTGCACCATCACCGATGACGACGGCCGTGTCGCCGGCCTCAACGTCCGCGCAGACGGCGGCGTGATGCCCCGTCCCCATCACGTCCGTCAGTGGAAGAAGTGCTTCGAGCGTGTCCTCATCGTCTGCGTACCGGTCTGGAACGCGAACGAGCGTACCGTTCGCCTGTGGGACACGGAGTTTCTCTGCCTGTGCGCCACCAACTCCCGGGCCGTCCCAGAAACCGCCGTTCGGACACGCAGTGTGGAGTCCTTTGCGACAGAACTCGCATTCGCCGCAACTGATAGCGAACCCAGCGAACACGCGGTCGCCTGGTTCAACATACCGGACATCTTTGCCGACCTCCTCAACGATCCCCATCGGTTCGTGGCCGACAGGCGCGCCTTCTTCGTAGTCCTCTTGGCCACGGTAGAACCAGAGATCCGACCCACAGATCGCAGTGTGCGTAACTCGGATGACTGCGTCTGTCGGTTCCTCTATTTCGGGGGTGGGATGTTCTTCAATACGGACATCGCTTGGACCTCGGTAGGTTGCTGCCTTCATACTTTGAATCTAGTCTCAATTCAGGGCTCGTATCGCATAGATTCGATGCTATCTCGAAAGGGTGTTTAAATGCCTGCACGGATCGAGGCCAAGCTTTCTCGGCGAAAACGTTTGAGGAATCGCCACCAATGTGGATCGCACGATCTGCGGGTATCGTTAGAGCTGTTGATCGGTTGGTCGGATGAGCATCTCATTGATACTGATGTGCTGAGGCCGGGTCACGGCGTACGCAATCGCATCTGCGATGTCCTCGCTCTGGAGCGGTGTGATCGAGTCGAGAAAGCCATCTTCAATCTGTTCTTTAATTTCTTCGTCAGGGACGTGTTCTTGGAGCTCGGTTTCAACCGCGCCGGGTTCGATGATTGTCGTTCGAATTCCCTCGGTAGTGACTTCCTGCCGGAGAGACTCAGAGAATGCGTTGACACCGAACTTCGTCGCGCTGTAGCCAGAGTTATTCGCGTTCGCGTCCCGACCGGCTGTCGAAGAGACGTTAACGATGTGGCCAGCGCCCTGCTCCTGCATCACTGGGAGTGCGGCGTGGGTGAGGTTCATCAGTCCCAGCAGATTGACTTCGACCATCTGGCGGAAGTTTTCACGATCGGCTCGTTCGACGGGTTCGAGCAACATCACCCCGGCGTTGTTCACGAGGACATCGATTGAGTCGAACTCCTCAAGAGTCGTTTCGACAAGTGCGTCGATGTCGTCTTCTTCAGTAATATCGGTCGGAACGGGGAGTGAATCACCGCCTGCCGATTCGATTTGATCGGCGAGTGCTTCGAGTTCATTCTTGCGGCGGGCGGCAAGAACGACGCTCGCCCCCCGTGAAGCGAGGGCCGTGGCCGTGGCCTCTCCAATCCCGGACGACGCGCCAGTCACAATCGCCACCTGTCCATCAAGTTTGGAATCGAAATCTGCTGACATCAACTGAAAGGAAGGTAGAGAACGAGTTAGATTCGGTGCTATACAGAAAGGGTATTTAAACGTGTTCTGAATTCGATGGGTGATGTGTCGATTTCTAACCATGCCAGCGATTGGAAGGAGGAGACAGCAATCAGGCAGTGGTCTCGTTCACGAGCTCAAAGGTGATGGGAAACTCACTGTTCATGCTCTCGATAGATTCGATCCCGGATTCGATGCTGCCGATCCTCTCGTCTGACCCTCCGTGAATCGACGCTAACGACGGAACTCGTGAGGTGTTCCAGAAGGGATTCCGGCACATTATGATTAGTAGAGGGATATCCCTCGAAGCGCTGGAGTTAGTAGCTCCTACTGCGAAAGCATCTCCAGACGGGGAGAGGGGCCAAGTGTCGCGGTAATGAGTTGGCGCTCAGCGCGGCCGAGAAGGTCTGACAACGAGGGTTGAGAGATCCCCAGCTCGTCTGCGAGTTCTCTCGCCGACGTCTGGCGTGGCTGTTCGTAGTAGCCACGAGACATAGCGAGTGACAGTGCCTCGTACTGTCGCTCCGTCAATCCGTACGGTGCCGATTCTTCGGACGTTGAGGAATCCTGTGTAATAGAGCCGATCTCGACCGAGATGCCGTGTTCCTCACAACTCGTCCTGAACGTGTTAAACGCGGGATAGTCTTTGAACACTTTCTGTTCGTACCAGCCCTCGGGGGTGATCTGTATTGCATCAACAAGCCCCGCATCGGGGGTATTCTTGAACGCTTCCGCGATGGGCTCTCTAAGCACGACTGATAGCTTGTACACCTCCTTTCCCCTCGCGGTTCCGAGATTGGTCGCTTCGATTACGTCATCGAGTTCCAAGAGCGTCTCCTCAGAGAGGGGTTCAGCGGCATTAATCTCAACAACTAACTGTTGGAGGCCCTGTTCCAGCCCGATCACGTGCGGGCATTGTACTCCGTCAGTCTGTTCCAATTCGGCAACGCTGACGAGCGGCAACAGCGGTGAACGGAGGTGAATTTCAGCAGTAATCGTCATTATCAAGGGAGTACGTGCTGGCCAGGCTTATCTGTTATTTTTCTGAGGCGCTTTTTCATTCAGTAGTCTCGTGTGCCGCTATGACACTCGCTCTGTCGAAGGCGTTCATCTCCCCATTATCGACCTCTGTTCGGGGTTTAGGGCTGGACCTGATCGAGTGGACGGATCAGGACCTCGTTGATGTCCACGTGGTCTGGTTGCGTGGCGACGAATGTGATCGTCCGAGCGATATCTTTGGGACGGAGTGGACGCATCGACGCACCATACTCTTCGATTTCCTGCTTGAGTTCTTCGTCGGGGATGTCCTCCATGAGTTCCGTGGCAACTGACCCGGGTTCGATTGTCGCCACTCTGATACCCTCCGCCGCAACATCCAGACGGAGTGCATCGCCAAACATCTTCACACCGGCTTTCGCCGCATTGTAGTGCGACGAGTTTGCCATCAGGAACCGGCCGGCGACCGAGGAGATATTGACGATGTGTCCGCTCTCTTGTTCTAGCATCGTCGGAATGACGGCGTGCGTGAGGGTGATGAGCCCCCGGAGATTGACGTCGATAGTGGTTTGGAGGGTTTCACGGTCTGCATCCGCGATATGTGTCAGTGGCATATACCCCGCGTTGTTCACGAGGATGTCGATGCGACCGTATTTGTCGGTGGTCGACTCGACAAGATTGTCGATGTCCTCGTCATCTGTGACGTCAGTAGGAACGACGAGTGCATCACCGTCTTCGTCTTCTATCTTGGATGCGAGTTCTTCGAGTTGATCTTCGCGCCGCGCAGCAAGGACGACGCTCGCACCCCGCGATGCGAGAGATTGAGCCGTTGCTTCGCCGATGCCCGACGATGCCCCGGTAACAATTGCGACCTGTCCCTCAAGTTCAGCACCGAAATCGGTTGTCATCATCCGAAAGGAGGACAGATAGAGGATTAGGTCTGATGCTATTCAGATAGTGCGTTTAACTATTGCACTAAGATTCGATATCCTAGTTATCGGCTTGGTTGTACTCCTCGTCAATGACGTGCTCCAGCCAGGTCGCAGCTTCTCCATCCTGTACCGCTTGGATGGCAATGTGGGTCATCGCATTGTCGGGCGTCGTGCCGTGCCAGTGTGTCTCGCCTGATAGAAAACAGACGACGCCCTCAGGTCAAATTTGCTTGGTTGTCCTTCCCTCGCGTTAGACGAAACCACAGCCTTTCGTCACGATCAGCCGTTTTCCAAGCAGGTGGTAGGCCACGCGGTGTGAGCGTCTGGTTCAAGCGTGACACCCGCAGCCACGGCGCGAACATCATCTTGGGAGTCACAGGGGGTCGATCCATGCACTGGATCAATCGCAACCACCCACATCATGCTGGTAGTGTTGCTGAAGACGCGAGCGTATGCATTGAGAATGCCAGTCTCAACTACTGTGAGCCGACGGTCTCAACTGAGTCCACCGAATAGAGGCGGAATCAGACTATTCTGAGGTTGCTATTGGGGTATTGTAGAATAGTTTTCTATTTTGGAATAGTACGCTATTCAGTCGATTCTGAAGAAGCAGACTCGCGGGCTTGTTCGAACCGTTCGGCCACTTCATCTACGAGATCTTCCTCCACAACGGTTCGGAGAAGGGCATCAGTCATTTCTCGAACGACGATGTTCTGGTAGCCCTGCTGGTTGAGCTCGCGTTCCAGTTCATACTTCAGCCAGGAATCGAAGTCCTCGATCGTAGCCTCCCGGGCGTAGAAAGGCCGCTGTTTAGCGGCCTCATAGCTGAACGCTGAATCGGTCATCGGGTTTCGTCGTTCGACGGGTTCCTGAGAGGGCGTCTCCTCGTCGCCTCCCGATTCAGACGCGTCATCCGTATCCTGGGGTTCGTCGTCCGGTTCATCTTCGAGTGTCTCCCCGAGGTCGGCAAACGGATCGTCGTCAGACATGGCGGACCACCTCACCTGCCTCGACGATGTGCGCCAACTCGTCGAAACACTGCAACTGGTCACAGTCAGGGTCGTAGTCCAGCAGGGGTTTGCGCTCGCCATAGGCCTTCGTGATGCTGGTTCGGTCCCGGATGCCCGGAGAGGGTTTAAGATCGCCGGCGTCGACAGCCTCCCAGTCCGTGATTCTCGCGAAATTCGGGATGCGGTCCTGAAGGTTATCGTGCGAGTTGAGACGTTCGAGGAGCTGTCGATCTTGAGTCTGCTGGTCGATACGGCCGCTCAACATGTTCGGAACCAGTGACAGAACGTCGACGTCCATATGCTGCCGAAGCGGTGAGATCTGTCGCTCGATGGTTCGCTCCAAGCCGGCCATCGCCTCGTTCCCCGGGGCGAGCGGAAGCACCAAGTTCGCCGTCGCGACGAGCGCGTTGTCCGTGAGTCGGGATCGGTACGCCGGCGAATCTGTGACGATATAATCGTACGTGTCCCCAAGGAGTGGGTCGACGACTTCCCGTTTGAGCAGCGCAGAGGGTTGGAATACGTCGCCGACGACGATCTCCCGCTCGACCTGTTCTAAGTCCTCGCTGGACGGGAGGATATCGAACTCATAGCTGGTATCGTAGACAACTGAAGTCGGGTTAGCATCGTTGAAGAAGACGTCGCCGATGGTTTCCTCGGTGTTGTGGTACTGGTCGTCAAACCCCAGCCCCACGGACGCGTGGCCGTTCGGGTCAAGATCGATGAGGAGGACATCGTGTTCGTGTGCGGCCAGTTGTCGGGCGAGGTTGACCGCAATCGTCGATTTGCCGACGCCTCCCTTCAGCATACACACCGAAACAGCCCGAGAGTTCCCATCGGTCTGTACCGAATCATATGGGCTATTTGGGCTATTCGTTCTATCTATGCTATTCTTACTATCTGAGCCACTCATACTATTCAGCAGTATCAACCCCTCTAAACTTAACTCTGTGGTGAATAGTCCGAATAGTATTCTATTCCAAAGCTACACGCTATTCCAGAATAGTTTACTACTCTAGAATAGTTAGGATAGAATCAGTAAATGTGGCTCAGGAGACGAGCTCCAACATAGAGCGAAGTTCAGATTCGATATCAGTCAGTTCACTCCGTTGCCACTCAAACCGTTCTTCCACCCCAACATCGGTAAACCGGAGTGAAGCACGAACCTGCCGGGCGGGATCGTGCTGGAAGAGCGCGAGAGCGTAGGCAAGCATTTGCGGCCGATAGTGGTCAGCGAGGGTATCAGTCGTCGTCGACGAAAGATCGTTCGTCTTGTAGTCGATGATATGATACGCATCAGGAGTGACCAGAAGACGGTCAATATCACCCACTATGCGGGAATCATCGAGACGAGCGACAACTGAGTACTCGTCATAGGTCGCTTCGAGTGGGAGGTCCGCCTCAGTTTCATCGACGAACCGGATCGCATCCTGGGCATGGCTCACGGCTGCTTGGAGGTCGCCATCCGTCGGTTCCTCACCTCCCATACGACTCAACTGACGAATGAACGAGGGCCACTCATCCCGTGGAGGACGGAGCTCATTGAGCCGATGGACAACAGTTCCGAAGGTGGTCGGACTCAATCCGATTGTCTCATCCCCCGTCGTGTAGCTATGTCCGTCCTCGTAGGCATCCGCAACAGCACTGACGAGAGTCGTCGCGGCAACGCGAACAGCGGCCTGTTGTTCTGGCGGGGAGGGGACAGTAATCGCAGGGTCTACCTCTTCACTCGGAGCCTCAGACTGCCATTCAACCGGCCGAGGTGGCGTCTGAATAGTGTATGAAGCGTCACCGATTCGAGCGTCCGTAGCTCCCTCGTGAACCGCCTCAGCGACTAGCTCTTGGTCGTCAAACAGAATTGGCTGGAGCCAATCCCGCCATCGGCTGGCGTCGTCGAAATCATCTGGCTCACCGAGTTCGATGTGTCCAGACTCATCGATATCGATATCGTGTGTCCCACACAACAGCAGGTGGTCCCGAGTTCGGGTACAGGCCACGTAGAGCAGTCGTTTGGATTCCGCACGCTCTTGCGGGAGCGAGCGACGATCAGCATATTCGTGGACTGCCGTCTTTTCGATTGAGAACGCATCGTTGGGGTGGGGACCACCCACGGCAGGAATCGGTGGAGCATCAGTCGTCCCCTTGACGAGGCGGACATAGCCGTGGTCATCGACGGACCGCCCGAAATTGAGGTCACTTCCGAGATCGGGAACAGTGACGATTGGGAACTCGAGTCCCTTCGCGGCGTGAATCGTCATTATCCGAACTCCCTCAACATCACCGGGAATGTCAGCCTCCCCCTCTCGGGGATCGATCTCGGCTTGGCGATCAATCCGATGGAGCAACCCGGCAGCTGTGTGAACACCATTCTCGCTCCAAGTACGGACCTGGTCGCGGAACTTCTCGACGTTCGCGACGGCCTGTCGACCGCGTTCATCAGCACTCACACTCGCCAGATACCCCGTGTCGTCGATCACCCGGGACAGCAGGCGGTTCCACGGCAGGACGCCATCCTCAGACGGCGTCGCACAGCCGCTGAGGGTCCGCCACGTCGTGAGGAGGTCGAACGCGTCCGCGATCTGTGGATCGTCCGTCTCGGCGAGCGCGTCCCACACTGAATCAGCCTCTGCGACAGCCGGTGCGAGGCGATCATCCCCGAATCCGAACAGCGGCGACCGAAGTACCCCATAGAGGGAGACGTCGTCCTGTGGATCACCGAGTACTCGAAGCAGGTTCGTGAGCGCCTGGACCTCAGGCGTATCGTAGAATCCGACGCCACCGACGACAGTGTAGGGGATGTCGTACTCCTCGAGGGCGCGCTGATACCGATCCAGATGAGTTCGCCGGCGCAGGAGGATAGCCGTGTCGTCGGGAGTAGCGTCACGATGGAAACCTGTATCGGGGTCTTGGACTCTCGGCGGATCGTCGAACAGGTGGGTCAGTCGAGCAGCGAGCGCTTGCGCCTCGGCCTCGATAGTGTGGTCCAGCGCACCTTCGGCGACCGGATGGTCGTCGCCGAAGAGCTCCGCTGCCGTATCGGCGTCGTCGGGCACAGCGAGATACTCAACGCTCCCGGTCAGACCCTCGATGTCCTCGACACGGTCGCGTTGTGTGGTCAACTCCTGCGGTGGGGCTTCGTGGGGTTCGTGGCTGTCACCCTCCGGCTGGAACAGGTACTCGAAGAGCTCGTTCAGGAACGATAGCGGCTCGTCCAGCGTCCGGAAATTCCCGGAGAGTTCGAGGTCGGTCGGACTCTCGGCATCGCTGTCGGGAACGTCGTCAACCCCACGAGCCTCGTTGACGGTCTGGAGTTCTCTGCGCGCATCCCCGAACGTCGTCACGTCGGCCCCACGGAATCCGTAGATACTCTGTTTCTCGTCGCCGACCAGGAAGACGTTCGACGCCGCCTGCTCGTCAACGCCCGTGAGGAGCTTGACCAACTCCCACTGGCGCGGGTCCGTATCCTGAAACTCGTCGACCATCACGGCCGCAAACTGCTCTCGAAGCCGCTCCGTGACGGCATTGTTCGTTCGCAAGAACTCGAGGGTCGTCTCGATCACGTCGGGGAAGTCAAGCGTATCCCGGCGGTCCTTCTCGTCGGCGTAGGCGGCGAGGACGTCGTCGAAGACCCGCATCAGAGCCAGCGCGTAGTGAGCGCTGTTCGCTTCGAGCTCACCGGGCGTGGTCTCGACCGCATCCGCGTGCGGTTCGACGGCATCGATGACCGTGTCGATGGTGTCTTTCAGGTCGTCGTAGACGTCACCGTACTCATCCCACTCGTCCCGGTCACCGACGACGTACCCCGAACTGCTGTACAGGCCGCCGTTGTTCTTCTCACAGGCCTCGTAGAGCTCGAGGATTGCCCGCTGACAGTCGCGAGGATCGCTTTCCTCGGGGGTGGCAGGGAGTGTCGTCGCTACCTCGGTGAAGGTCCGGTAGACCCCAAGGCCGTCCTCGTCGGCGATCGCACCCTCACGGTCGACGCGGTTCGCGACCGTTCGTAGCTGGTCAAGGAGTCCGTCCGCATACAGCGTCTGTCGGGCGTCGGCGACGTCGAGGTCACAAACGACCTCCCAGCAGATATCGACGTAGTCGGCGACCTCCGCATCACGCCACTCCTCGAGGACGGCCTCGCTCTGTGGGCGCTCATCGAGTAATCCTGCAAGTACATCGACCAGCTGGTCGCGACCCCAGAGCTGCGCGAGGAGCGCGACGTCATCATCGTCCTGGTGGCGTTCGAGGAACTCCGTCACGACTTCACGTTGGAGTGTCGCGGCGCCGTCTTCGTCAAGCACGTCGAAGCCGAGCGGAACCGGAGCCTCGACGGCCCGTTCTCGCAAGAGCCGCGTACAGAACGCGTGAATGGTGTGGACGTAGCCATCCTCCAGATCGTCAAGGACGGTTCGCCAGCGGTGGTAGGCCTCTGGTGAGTCGACAGCCTCGAGCCGGTCGTACACCTCCTCCCGAACGCGCTCAGTCAATTCGGCAGCAGCCTTTCGCGTGAAGGTGATCGTGACGATGTTCTCCGGCGTGAGTGACGGGTTCTCGGCCAGTATCGTCACGTACCGCTCGGTGAGCGTGGTCGTCTTCCCCGTCCCAGCACCGGCAGTGATCGCGACATTCCGGCCCTGGACGAGCGCGTCCTCCTGTTCCTCCGTGAGCTGAATCTCCGCGGGTTCCTCAGTCATCGCTCATCACCGCCTCGATATCCTCGTCGTCGCGAACACGGAGCGGAACGTACGCAGCGTCGTCCTCGTGAACCTCGTCAACAAACTCTCGCTTGCGGTGATGGCGGACATCGCAGGCCCGACGGTAGTCACAGTATCGGCAGTTCGCTCCGCTGGCCGACAGAAGCGTCGTGTGGAACCGTCCGTTGCTGATCGCCTCGTCGATTTGGCCCAACCACTCCGGAACGACATCGTTCAGGAACCGGCGGAGTTCGACCTCTGAATCGAACTTCGACTCGACCCCACGCGGGACCTTGAGGTCGTTGGGGGGTCGCACCTGATAATACGTCGCTGAAAGCGATCCCTGCTCGAACAGATCACCGTCGACGACGTTGGCCGCAGCAAGCAGATAGATGGGGAGCTGGAACTTCGTGCCGCCGGTCGTCTTCGTCATATACGGTGCTCGACCAGTCTTGTAGTCGTAGAGCGTGAGCGTCGATTGTTCGCCATCCCGACTCACGTCAACCCGGTCGATGTATCCACGAATCGAGACAGTCGAGCCGTCCGGCCGCTCAACCGTGAACGGTCCAGCATCCGAGTCAGGAAGCCCCTCGCCGAACGGGGCTTCGAACAGGTGTGGGCGGGCGGCGCCGTCCCGCGAGAGTTCGTTGTCGAGGAAGGTAGCGAACAACCCCTGTTCCGGTGCGTCGTGGGGTTTGCTCCCGGCCTCGTACGGAGCACTCTCGCCGTCACACAGGCCCGCGAACAGCTCCGCCTTCCACCGCTCGTAGAACAGGCCGTCGTACTCGAAGTCAGCATCCCGGAGTTCCTCGACGGCGATCTCGCGAAGGTGTGTCGCCAGGTCCTCGCGGTCGAAGTCCGTGAGATCGACACCGTCCCCGGTCTCGTCCTGCAGATCCGCGAAGAACCGTTCGAGGACGTCGTGAACGTACGACCCGGTTTCGAGGGGTGTGGGGACGACTTCGACGTCGTCGGGATCCTCGATTCCGAGCACTTCGTCGGCGTAGAACTTGAACCCACACTCGACGTATCGCTCGATGCGACTCGCGCTGTAGGGTTCCCGCTCCGACGGAGGGTATACCTCATCGACTGTCTCGGGATCCAACACGCCGTCGTGGTCGGAGAGGCCAGCCGTTCCCCTGTTGGCCGCACAGTGGAGTCCCCGATCCGTGCGCTTGGTCTGCTCGGGGGAGAGATCACCTCGGTCGCCGGCGCGGCTGACTGCCGCACGCCGGTCGGCCGTTGCAGCGACGTGCCGCTGAAGGTCTTCGCGAGAGCCCACGCGGTCGTCGACGCCGTCTTCGGGTTCGATGCCGGTCACGCGCTGGAGATCGTCGAGGACCGGCGACCGGACGACGGCGGATTCATCGTCGCCCGTCTCTGGTGTGGTGATCGTGAGTTCGTCGACGTTCGCGAGCAGCGTCGCGAAGAGATAGCGCCCCCGGAGGCGCTCGTCGCCGGTGTCGAACCGCGGATGGGCGTCGGTCATCTCCTCGAAGAAGGCCGGGCGTTCCGGCGTCACCGGGAAGTGCTCGCTCGTCAGGCCCACGAGAAACACCCTCTCGAACGAGCGCATCCGAGCGTCGAGCAACCCCATCACTTCGACGTGGCCGCCGGCAGCGCGCTGCGGAATCCGGATCGGCACACCATCGAGCGCACGGGTGAACAGTGCCAACGGGGAGAGATCGCTATTGACCGCCCCCAGCGACTCGAACGAGGAGAGGACCTCGTCCACGAGGTCGTAGGCTCGCTGTTCGACGGCTTGCTCGGCGCCGCTGGCGTAGTCCTCCGTCGCCCCCTCAAGGTCGAACCGGTCATCCAACAGTCGTCGGAGCGTTTCGGTTGCGTCCTCGACGTCGCCTGTTCGGAGCGTCTCTAGCGTGGCCAGCAGCTCCTCGATCAGTGCCGCCGCCTGGTCGTCGACGTCATCGAGCAGGGGTGACACAGAAACCGTGTCGCGCCGGCGAGCAGCTGCCGTGAGAGCGTTGGCTTGGTCGGTATCGACGACGTTGACCAATGGATTTGCTAACAGGGACGTGAGGTCCTCAGCACGGGGGTCGGGTTCGGCGAGGTTCAGGAGGTCGTGTACAACGCTCCCGGTGAACGTCCGGTTCAGCTGTGAGGCGGCGGTCGTGACGTGCGGGATGTCGAACGTATCGAACGTGTCCTCGACGTACCCCGAATAGGCCTCGGTCCCGGGGACGACGACGGCCAAGTCGTCGGGGTCGCGACCATTGGCCAACTCAGTCCGGAGCTCGCGAGCGACGAAGCGAATCTCGCGCTCGGGCGTCGGGAGTTCACGCCATCCCAGAGCGTCTGGAGAAGGGACGGTGTCGGGGTCCGGGCGATAGAGCGCTTCCGTGATCGTTCCGAAGGCCCGCCCTGACTCGTCGACGGGCTCGAGTTCTACTGTCTCAAAGTCAAGTGCTTCGTAGACCTCTAAGGCGTCCTCCGCAACGGCGTCGACTCCGCTCCGGCCATCTTGGTGGAGCGGCAGCAGCGCGATCATTGGAAGTTCGTCGACGAGGCGTTCGATGAGGCGTCGTTCGACAGGACGGAACTCGTGATACCCGGAGAGGACGACGACATCCAGTTCCGGGGAGAGCGTCGATAATGACTGGTCCGCCGTCGCGACGGCGTCGAACATCTCTCCTCGGGTACAGACCCACTCATCAACGTAGTCAGCATGGAGGTCCTGGTAGTGGCGGTACGCGTCGACAGTAGCTGCCGCGATACGATCATCGAGGGCTGAGCCCTCGAACTCCGCCGCCAGTGCGTCGGCGGTCCCGACACCGGCGTCATCGAAGAGTGAGAAACGACTACTGAACGAATCCGCGAGAGCGGCCGAGGCCGGTTCGCCGGCGAGAGCGCCATCTGTTTGAGCTGTCGTTCTGTCAAGCGCATACTCCGCCAGCCGGCGGTTCAGCTGCCCGGAGAGGGGTTGAACCGGACCGTGGAGCTCCTCATACCACTCCCGAACGACCGCATCGAGCGTCTCGGCACGAAGACGGAGGGGTGCGTGGGACGCGGCCCAGCGATCCTCGACCATACCCCGGCGAGCGTCGTTCCGCGTTATGTAGAGAATACTCCCCAGCGAATCGGTGGCGATGTCATCAGCCCGCTGAAATGCCCGTCGTTCCAATCGGGCGTGTTTCGGGCCGGTGAGAAGCGTTGAATCCATCGAACACTCCCTACCAAGATATCGGTCTCACTTCACTCTTGGCGAGACTGACAGCTTAGGAGTGGCTTACCGAGAGGGACCAAAATAAAGCAGAGAGGACTGAGAACTCAGCCGACGGTCGCTAGCACTCGGACATCTGTGTCCGAGTGTCGTTCGCGCTGAGTTCGAGCTCCCCGTTCTTGCAGGAAGTTCTCGATTTTATCGGCCAGCGTATCGGCGTCCTCTCTCTCGACGTGAACGATCAGCGTTGGCCGGTCTGGATCGTTATTGTCGATGACAAGCGATACGTCTTTGAATTCGTCCGGCTGTCTGTACGCCTCGAATTCCTCGGCGACCTGGTCAGCCAGGTCATCGAGAATATCCACTGGGTCTGAGGTCATATTTGGATGAGGGGCGATTTGAAGACGAGCACACCTGACGGGCTTGGAGAGAATTCTATCGACTACTACCACCTCCGACAACCAGTTCGACAAGCAGGTGTTCAGAAGCGTCGTTCTACGAACCGCGAGAGACGTGTTTTCGCATAGAATGCAGAGATGTTACTGTTCGAGGTAGGTCGTCACCTGTTTCTGAAGATGCTTGAACGCATCCTCGGCAGTGTCCACGTCAGAAGCCCCTGTGATGACTATTTTCCCGTTGGCAAAAACCAAGAGAACGGCCGGGTGGTCAGCGGGCCGATAGATGAGACCGGGGAACTGTTCTGGCTCATATTCCACGGATTCCAAGCCCAACGCGATAGAGAGTGTATTCAGATCGACCGGGTCGTCCAGCTGTGCCGTACAGACAACGTTCTGTACCGTGAATCCGGTTTCAGTCTCTGCATCTACGATGTCCAACTCGGACAGTGTCGTGAGGAACGCGTCGTTCGTCTCGTACAACTGTTCGAACGTAGAGCACCCACTGATGATGTATTTCCCACTCCGATAAACCGTGATGAGCGGACCACCCTCAACAAGCCGAAGATAGAGACCATGGTAGTTCGAAGGGTCGTATTCGGTGTATGGCAGATCCAAATCGGACTCGACCTCGGCGACGTCGAGTTCCACACCCAAATCTCCCGACCCGACAGCGTTCGCAATAGAGATCATTCGTCCTTTGCCTCTGTAGGAGAGACGACGTACGCCGCTGTTACTAATTCCGGTTCTTGGGGAGTAACGTGCTTCTCTTCCTCAAGCCTGGATAGCTCCTCTTCACGTTCTCGTCGTAGACTCTCGACCTTCTGCTTCGCGTTCCCAATCGGCGCGGACATATCCGCACCCTGCTCAGCACGGTGTTGGTACTGCTCTAACCGCTCTTCCCATTCTTCGATTTGCTCTTCGAAGTATCGCTCAGCGTGCTCACGTTTGATTTCGATCTCCCGTTCTCGTTCGGTTCGGGCCTCCTCGGCGAACGACTCAACGTGCGTCCATGCCTCCATCTCTGCAGCCTCGCAGAGGTCCTCAGCCATACTCGAGAGCCGATCAACCTCGTGCGACAACGAGACGTCACTGGGAGCGACCGTCTTCGAGAGTTCAGGAACATCCGTCGTTACACTGCCATCCGGGCGAGCGTAGAGGCGAACGAACTTCTCAGTCACCACGTCGCCGGCACCGGAGACGTAGCCAAGTCGGTAATTGAACAGGATTCCAGGCGTTCGAGACGCCGTCGCAGCGACCTTCGTCGCAATTTCACCCTGGATCCGGTCGCTGTCCAAGCAGAATTCGATGAGCGACTCGACGAGAGGATGGTCAAGCGAGATGAACTCGACATCATCCTCCTCCATCGCGATATCCTTGGTGAACGTGGCCCGTGGGTACTGTCGTGCTACCTGATTTCCACTCAGGACGTCAGGGACATCCAACTGGAACACGTCCCCTTCCATCCGGGCGGGTCCGGGTCGAACACCCTTGATAGAGCCGCCGAATTCGTCGAAGAACACTCGCACGAGCGTCTCGATATCGTCCTCAGACACCTCGCCGTGTTGACTGCGTTCGATCACGTCGAGAATCTCATCGTCCTCACCAGAGAGATCGAAGCGGTCGCGAATTAGGAACTCGTTTTCGACAGTCTGAATCGCTTCGCGTTTCTCCTCGATGGTCGCCTCGATATCGGCGACGACACGTTCAGTCGGCTCGCCTTCAGCGATAGCCGCCATAATCGTCTCGTCCAAGTCGACATCTTCGAGGACGCGACCGAGGACATCAGAGCGCATCCCGAGGTCCGACTCGATCTGATTCGTCTTCTCGATGAGCAGGTTGAGGATCTCGCTCTCGCGGGTATCGGCGAAGAAGAGATTCCGAATCTCGACCGTGTGCTCCTGGCCGTAGCGGTGGAGCCGCCCCATCCGCTGGTCGATCCGGATGGGATTCCACGGGAGGTCGTAGTTCACCATGATGTGGGCGAACTGGAGGTTGAGCCCCTCCTGGGCGGCGTCAGTCGCAAGCATCAGGTTGGCTTCCTCCTCGAATTTGCTCATCTCTTCCCGTCGACGGGACTGCTCGAGGTCGCCGTACACCTGAGCGACGTCGTGGTCAGCGAAGACCCCGTCACGTAGATACTCCAGCGTGTCCGTGTACTCAGTGAAGATCAGGATTTTCTCGTCGGGGTCCTCTGAGAGTATGCGGTCGACGAATTGCCGGAGCAATCGGGCCTTCGAGTCCGTCTCGATGTTCTTGGCCTGCTGCCAGAGCTGTTTCACGCGGTCCAGTTCCTGCTGGACTTGTGACTGATTGAGCGTAATCGTGACCGTCTCAAGCGCCTTCTCGACCCGAGCGCGTTCTGCGTCGGTGAGCGTCTCGGGTTCGGTACTATACCGCGGAATGAGGTCCTGAATCTCGTCAGGGAGGTCTTCTGCGACGGCGTCGTTCTGAATCGCCCGCATCCGGTTTTCGAGGGACTTCCGGATCGCGTAGATACTCGAGACCAGCCGCTTCTGGTAGATGACCATCGTGAACCCCGCCGCCTGGTTCTCCTCCTGCTGGGCCAGGTTGTAGTACTCGCGGATGTACTCGGTGACATCGTCGTACAGTTTCCGCTCCTCACGAGTCATCTCGACCGGGAGCGCCTCGATGTTCTTCTCGGGAAACATGCGAGTCCCGTCAGTCTCGTACATATCGTCCTTCAGCCGCCGGATCATCAGGTCCTCAAGCGCCTCGGGACTGATCTGCGACTCGTGGCTGAAGCGATACGGGTCGAGCAGACTCACGAGGAAGTAGAACTGGTCTGATTTCCCCTTGTGTGGGGTCCCAGTGAGTAGCAGCAGTGCATCGGAGTTATCGGCGACGGCTTCACCGACCTGATACCGCTGTGTCCGCTCGATTGAGTCGTCGCTCGAGCGTCTGGCCGTAAGGTGATGAGCCTCGTCGAAGACCGCGACGTCCCACTCCTCGTCGAGATTCTGGAGGGCATCGAGGACGGAGACGCGGTCTGACTCGGAGTCGTCCGTGGTCTGCTTCGCGAAGTCGATGGAGGTGATGATGAGGTCCTCTTGCTTCCAGACGTTCTGGTTGGGGTGGGACTTCCGGTGTGTACGGACCGTCTCGCGGTCGTAGATGACGAAGTTGCGGTCAAACTTCTCGCGCATCTCCTCCTGCCACTGGACGGTCAGCGGCGCCGGCGCGACGATGAGCACCCGGTCGGCCCGGTCGCGTGCGATGAGCTCTTCGATAACGATCCCGGCTTCGATAGTCTTCCCAAGGCCGACCTCGTCGCCGATGAGATACCGGTGGTCGTAGGAGTTGAGGATCTCGTAGGCGGCCTGTACCTGGTACGGTTCGATCTCGATGCGGTTGCTGGTCAACGAGAGGAACCGGTCGTACTTGTAGGCGAGATCCAGCCGGATCGCCCGCTCACGAAGGTCGTAGTGGATCGGGACGTCGGACTGCCCTGCTGCGAGGCGGTCCACGAGCGAATCGAGTTTCTCGATGTGAGGGAGGCCGCTGGGGAGTTTGCGGAGCTGTCCCTCCGAGGTGTAGACGTGGAGGAGGTGGCCGCTGTCGGGCCGTTCCTCAATTTTCGTGATTTCTCCACGCCCGCCGGCGAACTTGATATGGTCGCCGACCTGAAAATCAGTCATAATTGGCAGCAAACTCTAATCATCGAATAGAGATTCAATTAAACCTTTCAGGTGATAGAATGCTTCCTCAGCATCCTCAACGTCTTGAACTCCAGTAATTATCACTTCACCATTGGTTGGTATTGTTATTAGGCAGTCGTAGCTGTCTGGCCAGTAATATAGAAACGGGGATTGCTCAGGTTCATATTCGATATTTTCCAGTCCTAACTCAATAGTAAGCGATTCAAGGTCGACTTCTCTCTCAAGTTGACCTTTACAAATCAGGTTTTGAACTGTTGGGCGTGAATTTTCAGCGCAAACGTCTATTCCTAATTTAGATAAGCTATCTATAAACCGGCTGAACAAGTCGTCAAGCCCTATATGTGAGTTTACACCCATCATTGTATATGAACCGCTCGAGAAGATGATTACCACTGGTCCTTCTTCTTCAAACCGGATTAGCAGACCAGGAAATGTTTCAGGCTCATATTGAACTTCAAAAGCATCAATCTCAGCAGATAGAGGCCCTAAATCAAATTCTCTATTTAGCTTTCCTGAGGCAACGATATTAACAATTTTCAGCACTGATCCATCCTTTGAGTTCATTTTGACTCTTTGATCAGCTCACGTTGATCGTTGCTGAGACTATACTCATCAACAAGTATTGTGTTTATTTCCTTCTCAACTTCTTCAAGACGTTGCGATAGCTCTTCTTGACGAGTGTATGTGGAATAGTACGCCTGAATTTGGTTACTCGCTTCCTCCGGATGAGGAAGCTGAATGTTCGAGAGACGATCAAGGAGAGACATCGTCGTAGTCGCCGTCTCTCGGAAATTGGCAAATCCGCCGCCCTCGTTGATAATGGTCTTCAGCGACTCTGCAAGATACACCTTCTCCGCGTCGGTGAACCCCACAAATTTCATCGCAGCTATTGGGTCTGTTTCAGTGTACCCCCACTGGTCGGTTTCAATTTCGTCGTCTTCGGGTTTATATCGAGCAGTTAGAGAGACTGAGACATGATCATCGAGATCTATTCTAATGTCTCCAACCCTTAGGCTTTCCAACTCCTCCTTCGTTTTCGAAAGAGGGGTTTCATTAACCCCGGGTGCTGGTTGATATCCAGCCAAATCAAGTAGCGTAGTATCTCCTGAGCTCAGGTTAACATAATCTTGTATCTCAAGATTTTGTTGCTCCATCTCAGATTTTACCTCCTGTGCCTCTTTTGCTAGAGGATTCAGTTCTTCGCAATTTCCTTCAGGGATGGGAACCTTATCCAAATAATCGCAGGAATAGCTATAATATTCCCCTCGTTTGAGTGGGGCAATCTTATGTAAATAGAATTCAATTATATCGGAATTCAAAATAGCTAATAAAACATCCAATTCTATTTCGTCCGCGAGAACACCATAGATACGAGCGAAGCTATATCCTCTACCTTCATTATCAATACAGAACTGATTCCGTTTCGATTCCCCTGATGTCACAATCTTCCTTTGCTTATACTTTGAAAGCCGCCCTTGTCGCGTTATCTGATACCAGTTCTCGTCATTTAGGGTAGTCCGAGAGTCCTTACGTGATCTTAAGTCGTCCTCATGTTCCTTTAGATAGGAATAGGCATTCGGGAAGTTCTCGGCCAGCTCACCTTCATCCATTAGGACTGTAGCGTTGTCGCCCTCACGATATGGGTAGATGATTTGTTTACTAGCACCCTTGAGATGCCATCGATCAGGATCTTTACCGCGAATTACATCTAACAGAATTTCATCTTCTATCTCAAACTCCCTTACCTCGTCTGGATCTAATAAAAACACGCTATCCCGACCACTAATTATTCCACTTACAGATTCACCCACATCAACCAGCCTTCTATGACTCTCTAGCTGGTCTATTACTTCGCGCTCTTCCTTGTTTGAAAAGCCCCACTCCTGATCTGGGGGTAGTACTGTTTCATATTGAGTGACAAGTTCACCGTCCGGATTATAGAGTTTTGTCATCAAATCGTCTGACAAGTGATCTACAGAATAATACTGAGCAGAAGTACTGTCCCTGAATTGTGGATTCCAAATGAAAATACCAGCATACGTAGTTGCCCCTTCAAAGACATCTAAATCGCCGAAGTCAACGACTTTCCTGACGTTTCTTTTCCCTAAGAATTCTCGCAGCTTTTCCCCGTATGTTGAATTTCTGAATTGAGTTGACGATATGTATCCAAGCTCGCCACTCTTCTTTGAGAGTAGAGTAGCTCTCTCAAAGAACGCGATAGAGATGTCAACTCTTCTGTAAGCAGTCTCAAACTCTTGTTTGATATAGTCGATAATTCTGTGTGGCAGGTTCTGCACCCTGACATAGGGTGGATTCCCAATTACTGCATCGAATCCGGGGTCTGCAAGCTTTTCGCCCTCTCTACTATAGAATACCTCTGGGAAAGCGAGTTTCCAGTGGAAGTAATTATCTTGATTGGCCCATTGTTGAGCATCGTTGAACCACTGCATCTCTGCAATTTCTCCCCACTTGTCATCATCTTCCAAGGCCGCAGCCATTCGTTGATAGGCGTCAGAAGGGATTTCATCCAAACCGAATTCTTCGGCAGTATGAACATTCGTCATCGCCTCAAGTCGTTGCCGAAGCTTGTTCCGCTCGAATTCATCGTACTTTTCCTCCATCTCCTTAACGTCAGCAAGTTCCTGGTTCTCAATGGCGATGAAGTCCTGATAGATTCGCATTAGCTGTTCGATGGTCCCCTTCCGAGCCACACCGAAGTCAGCGAGTGTCGCGTTCTGCCCGTCACCACCAGCATCGGACTCCAATTCCTCAATTTCCTCGATATCACTTCCGACCAGCGAGTTACCCGTCTTTAGGTGGTGGTCCAGGAACGCGAGCGGCTGTTCAGCCGCGAGCGTCCGGAGCCAGAGGGACACCTTCGCGAGCTCGACGGCCAGCGGGTTTAGGTCAACTCCATAGATACAGCGCTGGGCGACCTGCCGGCGAGCCCAATTGATGTCGTGTTCCTCATCAACAGTCTCGATACCCTGCTGTGCGGCCTGCCGCTCCTGAGCATCGATAATCTCACGAGCAAGGTAGTCGATAGCGCTGGTCAGAAAGTGACCACTCCCCATCGCTGGATCGAGGATTTTGAGGTCGAAGATACGTTCTGCGAATTCCGCTGCGAAACCGCCCTCATCCCGAGCGCTCTGGGCCATAAGATCCTCTGAGATATCCGTGACGAGCGGTTCCAACGTCTCCTCCACGATGTACTCAACGACGTACTCCGGCGTGTAGTACGACCCCGTCGCTTTCCGTTCGCCAGAACCAGTCGAAAGATGGACTTCGCCCTCCTCGACAATCACCTGGTCACCCTCGCCGGCGGGGACGTACTCACCATCCTCCAGCGCGAGCGGTTCGTCGGCGACGTCAAGCTGATACTCGAGAAGCCCTTCGTAGATGCTCCCGAGGTGGCGGACGTCCAGCGACGAGTAGTCGACGAAGATCTTCCCGCCGCCGTTGCCGTTCTGACTCCGGGTGAGGAGCTCGATGACCTCAGCGAGATAGGCATCGCCCACCTGGTGATTTGCGAGAAACCCGGCTTCGACGCTGTCCTCCTCATCAGGGTTAGTTCTGAACAGCCCACCGTTGTACGCCGGGATGTAGAGGTCTTCCTCCGGGATACCGCGCGACTTGCTGCCCTGGTCGATGAGTTTGAACAGCTCGTCCAGTCGGTCCCAAAGGTTGTCTTGCCAGTCGCGATACTTCGGATTCGGGCTGTCGAGTTCTTCAGCGACGTCCTGCTTGAGGGTATTCAGACTGTAGGATTCCTCGTAGATCTCATTGTTCGTGTCGAGCAGGTCACGACCCTCACTCTCTGCGTAGAGCACGAAGATGAGCCGGTAGAGGTAGATGAGCGAACTGTCGTGAATAAGGTCGAGATCATCCTGGGAGAGGTCGTTGTCCGGGTACTGCATGAATCCCTCCGAGAGGACCTTGATCGCCTCGTAGATGTTGTCCTGGAGGTCCTCTCCCAACTCCTGGGCGAAGACGTTGGACTCGTCGTAGACTTCGTCCAAGAAGCACTCGCCGCTGGAGTCCTCGAGGAACGCGCCGTGCCTAAAGAAGAGGTAGAAGTATTTGAAATCCTCAAGATCGCCCTTTTCGAGAACGGTCGGTAGGTCGATCTCGTAGTAGGAGTCCAGGCGGTGGCTCGTCGGGCCGTAGTAGAGCCGCCATTTCTTCCCATCGGTGAGGACGGCCCACTGCGCTGGCGTCTCCTGCAGATAGACGTGAATCTGGTAGCTTGGATTCTCGAAGTCCCGCTCGTGTTCCCCACTCCCACGGGTGTCGAGTGGCCGACCCCAGCGCTTGGCGTCCGCGACGGCGACGGCGTCCTTGTAGAAATCGCCACTCTCTTTTTTTCGGCTGAATGCGTCTCGAGCTGCGTTCTCACTCGGGAAGAAACCGTAGTCCGGTCGTCGTTGTCCTCGCTGTACTGTCTCCTCGACTTCGAATGGGATTCCCAGTTTCCGGAATAGCGGCCGAATGAATTTCTCTTCGAGCGATGACTCAGTACGTTCGGCAACGGTATCTTGTTCTCTCTCCCAGAGGTCGATGATTTCAGCTCGTTTCTCGCGGAGTTCCTCGTCGCTAAGCTCGTCCCACGCCTCGGTTTCGGGGAGGTGCTCGTCCAGGTAGTAGTTCGAGAACAGGTCGCGATTCGTCCGATAGGTGAGTGCCGTTTGCATGAATTATCGAGGAGTGACGATGAGAAACCGATCCGCGTCCTTGCTGTCGATAAGCGCGTGAGCGACGTCTTTCGTGTCGGCAACGTCGACGTCGACGTCGTCGCCGATCTCGGCCTCGAGCTCTTCGAGCTCGGAGCCGGAGATGTTGACCCGCCCGGAGTTACCCGAATTCCGGGCGATTGATTTACGAGTCATCTCGGATACTAAGCCTGTTTCAGCCCCCCAATATAGTCTTTACTTAGACTATTTCACGTCGCCCTCAGCTGCGCATCACCCCGACCGAGCCTGTGAATCTTGGAGTCACTACCTGGATCGCATTAGGAGAGCTTCTCGATTTTGTCCTTGTCAGCGTCGGTGAGTAGCTGAACGTCGTACTCCTCCTCGAGTGAAGAGATACTCTGTAACAGCTGAAGGGCTGTCTCCTCGTCGCCCTCCTTCAAGTGGTACGTCGCTTGTTTTCGCTCGACCTTGGCAACCCCCTTCCTTCCGTCGTGCCAGGATACGATTTCGTAATAGTACTGCTTCGCCTGGTTAAGATGTGACCACCATGCGTCGGTGTCCCCGTCCTCTTTGCGGATCTCTTTCGACAGATCCCAGTGGGCATCTGCCAGTTTATTTGCAATCGATTTCTTTCTGTTCTGGTCGTCGACGAGTTCGTATGCCTCCTCAAGGAGTTCAATAGCCTCCTCCAAATCTGCCTCGTCACTGCTGCCCAGAAGTTCATTGATACGGTCCTGATTCTTGAGGGACTGGCTCTTCCAGACTGTATTACCGTCGAGGTCGATACCCCGGTACCGTTCGTCCTCGTCTAAGAGGTATAGAACAATCCCGCCGTCAATCTCTCCGAACTCCTGTGCTGGACTGTTGAGATCTGGCGTCTCGAATTTGGTGGCCAGCTCGCCTGACCCGACGTCAAAGATGTACACTGAGCGATCGGGATTGTGGGTCGCTGTGGAGGCGTACTGGCCGTCGTCGGTAATCGCACACTCCCAGATGTTCGCATCGAATTCGTGCTCAATACGTGGCTGACCATCAGGGGCGACGACATCGAACGTCCCACCGAGATTCTGATCGTCGGGTTCTCCGATGTCGGTGACGGCAACATGACCGGTATCGGCGACGACAACGTCCTGTGCCCGCGTTACAGTGAATGCGTGTTGAACCTCTCCATCCCCCGTTATCACTACGATTGGGGTACCCCCATTCATTCCAGAGCGTCCATATAAACATCTCCACCCGCCGTTTGGCGATGACACCGATGAGAAGGTGACCCGTTCGCCGCGGAATTGTCCGTGGATGAATTCGCTGTCCAATGAATCCTCAATCACGATCTCCGGTTCTGGATCGTTCTTTGAATTAGAGTCTCCATCCCCTCCGAACAAGCGACTGAACAATCCCATGAGACTAGTCACCGAGGGTCGTGGAATAAAGATTGTCAATAGGTTTGGGTATGTAAAATGTGAACTGGTATTTTTGTCTTACCAAACAAAGGCTCCCAACTGCATTTCGGTGTTTGGTAAGAGCCCTATACGGTTCGTCTCGACCCGCAGAAGTCGTGAGATCCATCTATTAGCACGTTTCAGCTGAGCGGGTCAAGCATCCGGCAATGCAGGTCGTGCGTCTCAACGAGATCGTTTCCGACCTCGTCCTTGGCAGTGAAGTAGAGGATTTGCCATCCATCGTCAGCGAGTTCTCGAAGAACATCGAATCCTTCCTGGAGCCGTGTGCGGTCTGCTGGGAGGAAGGCGTCGTCCAGAAGGAAGAATCCAGGTTCAGAGCTCAGTAACTGCTCTGCGAGCCCAACACGAGCCGAGAAGTACAGCTGTTCGGTCGTCCCGTGGCTGAGCTGCTTGGGTGTGAGGACTTCCTGTCCATCTCTGTGGACCTGCAGGACCCTCTCGTCAGCATCGTAGGTAACACCCGTGTATCGGTCGTCAGTAATCGCCTGGAACACGTCCGTAGCCCGACTTTCAGTGCCGAAGAGGTCCGTGATCTTCTGTTCCTCTTCCGCCTCAATGCCGTCGAAGATATCGAGCACTTCCCGGGCAATATCTGCGTCACGCTCGATCTGCTCTACCAACTGATTCAAGTCGTGGACGACGTCTTGAAGCCCTTCGATAGAGCGCGACGGCAGCGATACGGATTCATCAAGGAATGACTCAGCAGCGAGGGCCTGAATCCGCTCGTCAAACTCACGCAGTCGTCGGTCGTGCGTCTCTAACTGCTCTGTGAGCTCATCGCGACGTTGGGTCAGTTCCTCCTGTTGCTCGCTAAGTGTGGCTAGTCGATCCGGGTCGTACTCGTCCGCGTCCACGCTCTCATCGACGTCCGCGACCATCGCATCGAGTTCTGATTCCCAGTACTCGAGTTTCGCTTCTGGATCTGGCGCCGTCGTGCTTGGCGTGCCGAGTGCGTCCGTGAGGCTCTGCGCTGCTTGGTCACGCTTCCGTTCGAGGGCCTCCTGTGCGGTCACACGCTCGCGGTACTCCTCGATGTCAGCCGCGTCTACCTCCTGGAGCAGCGTTTGTTTCTTCTCTTGGTTCGAGCGTCGCTCTTCCCGCTCTGTTTCGAGGTCGTCGTTACGCTCGTCGATGAGTTCGTCCTTGACCTCGATTTGTCGTTCGAGTTCGTTGCGACGATCTTGCAAGCCGGCTAACTCGTCGCGAAATGCTCTGATCGCCGGCCCGATTTCGTCGGTGGTAGTGACATCGAGCCCTGCGTCCTGCGCTTGCTGGAGAACCTGTTCCTGCTCTCGTTCTGCGTCCGCTACTGATCGATGTTGCAGGCCATACCAGCCCGCAGCGATGGCGCCGATTACCGCAAGGAGAATGCCCGCAATCGTGCTCCCGACGATTGCTGCGACCCCGCCCAGTCCGAGCCCAACGAGTGCAGTGTACTTCGCGAAACGCATCCCCCGGGATGCCCCGACCGCCTCACCGTGGGACTCCCTGAATGACGCAAGCGCTTGTTCAACTTCATCAATATCGTCGGCCCGTGCCTCCAACGGTGCCAGCTCTGCTTCGACGGAGTCTTTCTCGGTCTTGAGCTGTGTCCGCTCCTCACGTAGCGAGGAACGCTTGTTTTCAAGGTCCTCAATCTCGTCCTCGGCTGCAACGATCTCGCGGTTGAGCTGTTCTAACTCTCTGAGGGTCGATTGGGACACCTCATCGTCGAGCTGCTCGATTGCTTCTCTATACGTGGTCAGCCGTTCCGTAAGTGTCGCGTGGGTGTCCCACGTTTCGGCGGCCTCCTGTGTCTCAAGCTCGTCTTCACACCGCTGGAGTTCAGTTGTGACGGCGACGACCTCTCGCTCGGCTGCTGCGATATCGTTCGCTTCGGCGTCAGCGATATACTCCTGGATGTCCACGGCGAGGTCGTCTGCCTGATCACGCACATCTGCTGCATTCGATCGGCTGCGGGCCGACGACAGCCCTCGGCCACTGACACTGGTCAGTCGTCCATGTTTAACGAGTCGAGACTGGATCGCGTCGATCTCGTTCGTGTGGAGGTCGCCGATCTGCTGGGTGACCGAATCGTAGAACTCGTGTTCATCGCGAAGTTGCAGGTCACTATCCCGGATGACGAAGATGTTTCGGAGATGTTGTGGCGAGAGGTCCACCAGATCGCTGAGGACCGATCCGTCGCCGAGTTTCTGTTCGGTGCCGCCGGTCTCGACGACAACATGGCCGCTCGGGGATTCGTCAACTCGGGAGACGTGCGGAATCGCGCTTTCAATATCCGGCTCGAGTAATTTGAGTACGGCTTCTAATAGCAGTGTCTTCCCGGACTCATTCGGCCCATAGAAGACTTCGAAGTTGTCTCCACACTCGTGAGTGAAGCGGGGAAGTGGCCCGTAGCGATCGATTTGGATGTCGGTCAGCTTCATGTGAGCTTCCCCTCCGCGGCCAGATCGGCGAAGATCGCGAGCATTTCTTCCCAGACGTCGTCCTGAAAGCCCTCCACATCGTAATCGTCGCGCTCCTCGACAGCGTGGAGTTGCTCACGCTCCTCGAGCCGCTGTTGAAACGTCTCGAACAGGGGATGTGACAGGATATGTTCGACTGTTCGGGTGCTGTTCTCGACGTAGATGTCACCACTCACATCAGAGAGGGCTTCACTGAACGCCGTTTCATCCATCTCAGTGAACCCGTCGACGCTGATCTTCGGTTCGACGTGCCGGTTGTTCCAGATGGTTACTTGCGATTGGATTTCTTCGAGGACACGCTCCTCGTCCCCGGGAGTGACCCGGAGATCGAGTGTATCATAGTGGAACGAGTCGAGGGCCTGGAGCTGGACGTCCTGGGCTGCTTCGGTGTCGATGAGGACGCTCGTCCGTCGACCTGTCTCTTTCCGTGTTACCGACGCTGGAGTGCCGGGATAGACGAACGTTCCTCCATTCGAGAGTTCAGTTCGGTGCTGTGAGTGGTAGTGCCCGGCGAGATAGTAGTCGAAATCTAATTCGGCAAGTTCCTCTTTAGTGATGGGGAAATACCGTTGTTCGCCCTCGTCTCCGACGCCACCTTGAACAGGTGCTTCCAGACTACAGTGTAACAGAAGGGCTTCCGGGCCGTCGAATGGCTCCCGATTACGTAACCCAACGAGTAGCTCCTCGGTCGCTTGAGGTGTATACGGAAGCGCGGTAACTCGAGTGTCGTGGATGACGAACTGGTCGAAAGGCGTCTCGGTTGCGGGCGTGAACGATTCGCCGAAGAAGAGGTTACTGCGGAACGCATCGGCGTCGTGATTGCCTGGAATCGTCAGGATGGGATACGAACGGTCAGAAAATAATTCTCGGAGGGATTCCCGTAGCTGCTCCGCAGCGACGTCACTATCGAAGAGATCGCCACCGATCGTAACGAGATCGACATCACTGGTATCCGCTTGTGAAAGGACAGTTTCTAACGCCGCCTGGCGTTCATCAGCGTCTGGTGTGAGATGAATATCTGCAGTATGTAGGATTCGTACCATCTAATTACCGTGTCATCTCACTCAATTCCACGACTGAGTAAAAGGCGTTAGGGTAAGCTGATTCTTTGTGTCCCGCCTCAGTAGGTATCGAGCTCTTCACGAAGCCGGTACTCCATATGAGAGAGCCGTTCTTCCAATTCAGATACTTCCTCGTCGAGGTCGCTCTCGATCTGTCGAAAACGACTTGAGAGGGTTCCAAATGGTGAATCCGGATTTGGATCACTCACTTCATCAAGTTCTGCAATGGGGTTGAGCCCTGGACCATCCCAGGTGAAGTAGAGTCCAGCGTCTGAATCTCTATCTCCGGAAATGTACTGGAAAGCCACCTCTGAGCGCCAGTATCGATATTCAAGAATATTGGCGATAATCGATTGCCGGGCTGCTTTTGCTCCTTCGAGAGCATCGTCGCCTACCAACTGGTTAGGAAATAGGTGCTGATGATCCTCAAGGAGGTGTTCCTCTATCTCCTTGATTGAGAATGCTTGGTCCTCGTTGTTTGAGAGAAGTGAGTTGATCTCGACGGTGATTGGATCATATCTGCCTGCGTGTTTCCACTCCTCAGAGTCAGTATCTACCGGCATATGTCTCTTCAGATAGCGTTCCAATAAAACCGTACCGCCGGCATATCGATATCAAAACAGACGTATCGCAAGGCCTTCACCCCACTGAGACTTTCAAATTCGATGATAGAGGGCGGCCGTGCTAAGATTGACAGAATTATGTAGTGACAGTGAGCAGGCCAGGGTAAGAACGAGTTTATGAATGCCCGCAACTGGCGAGGGGTACTTCCGGAGTGGACTCACCTACTCATAGTTCGATACACTCTCCTCACGCTCGCTACGGTTGCGGTGGTCGCGACGCTGACCACACTGCTCAACCCGGCTGTTCAGACCGAGAATATCAGGGCGCTATTGACGACGTTAGCGACGGCAGAAGCCTCCGTTCTGGCAATCGTGTTCTCTGTGACCGTCGTCGCCCTACAACTCGTTGTGACGCGATATTCGGCCCGCCTCACCTCTCTGTTCATCAAGGAGCCGTTGTTCCGTACGACGTTCGCGCTCTTCGTTGGTGCCATTGCGTTCAACCTGCTGGTCGTCTATCTGCTCCCGATACAGAACAGCCGCCTACTGAACGCAGTCGTCGGAATCGCGTTTGCGCTTGCTGCTGTCTCTACGTTTGCGCTCTACCAATTCATCCAGCTGATGATCCAGCGCAGCTCGCCCGACGATCTCATCTCGGTGTTGGTCGAACGGGAACTCGCACCGGACGAATACCTTCCAGCCACCGCAACGGAATTCACCGAAATTGAGGTCCATCCGATTCGGCCACTGTTCCGAACGATTGCTCGGGCGATTGAGCTGGGCGAATACCAAACCGCAGAACAGGGGATCGACGGACTTCGGACGGTTCTCATCCGGACGTTCGAATACCTTGAAAGCGAGCACACCGAGGAAGACGCCGCACAGTACGCATCGGTTGTTTCGACTGAGGTCCTCACGGAGTATGTCCCGCCGATCTTGGAGCAGGCATACACCCACGAGCAATACGACCTGGTTTCGGACGCAGTCGACGATGTCGAAGCGGTCGCTCTCGACGGGCTCGACCACGGCTTTACTGACGTCGCCGAGGACGCTGCTGAGGGACTCGGAGACGCGTTCGATGCGGCCCCCTTGACGTGGGAGGGGAACCGCCTTCGAAGCCCGGTCAAAGATTCACTGCTCGAACTGACGAAAGGCACAGCAAGCAACGCCGATTATTCGACATTTCGAGCGGTCTTCCATCCACTGAATTTCCAAATGAAGCTCCTCTTGCGACGCCGACCGGATTCGAACGTGACCTACCACGTCGTTGGAGACTACTACAGCCGAGAAATCGTCGAAATATTCGAGGCTCTTGTCAACCGGTACGGTCCTGGTGTACAAGATCAGGACATCAATTGGATTTCCCCAACAGAGGAGAGGAAGTGGACGCTTCCTGATGAAGCTAAGCCACTTCGACACGTTTGGCGCGAATACGCCAGCTTCACAGAGACAGTTCTGCGGTATCGCGTCTCAGAAGAGGAGTATCCATTTGTGGAGGGGTCAATCGATGACGGCTGGAATCGGATCACGCAGTGCGCTGCTGATGCTGGGATCGACGATCTGGCAACGCTGTGCTGTATGACGACGCTTCAACTCGCGTATCGCGTTGACCAGCTCGAGGACGGCCGCCTCGGGATGTGGACGAATAATCTCGGACGTCTCCGACTGGACTATGATCCGGCCATCGTCGATAGGGCATTCGAACTCCTGAAGGCGGGCGAACAGCCGGAGGGGCAAAACATCTCGGTCAGGACCGTCAACCCGGCGTCGACAGATGCAGAGGAGGGGTTCATTGAACGGTTCCTTAGTACTGAAGAGGAAGACACACCATTTGAGGAGTGGCTCGTCGAGTTCGAGGAAGACGTCCACGAACGAACGGAGTACCTCCGGGAGCGAGAATGACAGACTACCAGTTCGAGGTGGGTGATCGCGTCCGAATCGATATTCCTGATGAGACGGACCCGGACTATAACCGGCTCCACGGGCGCCACGGCGAGATCATCGCTATCTTAGAGGACGACGTCGGCGCCGTCACGGGTGATGATCGCGACGCCGTGCTGTACCGTGTTCAGCTGAACGACGGGACAAAAACGGATGTTCGGTGGCGCGATCTCCGGCCACCCTGAGGGCACGTTATCCAGAATTTGATGGATTAGGGCGGGAAGGGGAGACTCAGCCGAAGGTCTATCTGTACTTGGCATAGAGTGACATTATGATCGATTTCGACCCATTTGGAAAGCCTCTGAAGGATGTCGAATTGGAGGATTTAGATCGCCTTTCAGAAGAGAACGTGTCCGAAGGCACCTATATTGAATACAAGCGGAGGTTTCCCGATTCTCAGAGTATTGCAAAGGTTATTGCTTCATTTGCAAATACTCACGGTGGATATTTCCTTATTGGCCTTGCTGAAGAAGATCTCACAAATATAGCCTCGGGACAGATCGGGGTTAATGTTGAGGAATATCCCAATCCAAAAGAGACCATACGAAATATTGTACGGGATCACCTAAACCCATCACCGAATTTCACCAGTCGGGTGATACGGCGACCGGATTACGATGATTACGTGATCGTTCTGATTGAAGTTCCCGAAAGTCATAACGCACCCCACATACACAGCAGCGGGAAAATCTATACACGTACAGGCGAGGGGAGTGACCCGATCTCGCCTGAAACGGATCGCTGGACCCTCGACAAACTGTATGAACGAAGAAATGAGTGGAACGAACGAGTACAACAATTTTGTCATCCAGATATAACTCTAACCCGAGGACAATCAGGGGAAACAGAACATCAGGCCGATGGCTGGCCATTCCTTGAGATATATGGGGTGCCCTCTACACTGGGGGACCCGATCTGTGCTGAGGTGCTGGATGATATTGAGGGTTTCAAATCAATTCTTGAGCAATCTGAATTAGTTCTACCAGAGTTCGACGATGTGGAGACTGATGAAGAAACTGCCGAAGGATCACTTGGGATGGGGCGGACCTACGCTGCTTATCGTTCAAGTAGTGACGCGGTGGTAGCTCAACAATGGTTCCAGGAAGAGGATAGTGGCCGAATAGATACAGCGAGCGCACCTGAAACGGTCAAATTCTTCGATGATGGGGGCTTAAAAGCACTTCTTGCTGTTCCTAAGCTCTCATTTCCTGAACCAGCATACGGAGCATGGTCAGCCCTCGATCAATCTGTTGATGGTAATGTCGATTATATCCGATTTCTTGATGGTGGGACTCTCCTTCTCAACACGTTCGTCCTTTTGAACTCCTATCTGAATCTACTGGATGAATACAGCTGGATGGATAATGCGACACGAGAATTGCATTTCAAAGCCCGCATCAGAAACGGAAACCGGACAGTACTGATGTTCGAAAGCGAGTGGTTCAGTGATCTTATTGAGGAGTTTGGCCCACCGATATCATACGAAGACGTTGTTGAGATTCCTCGAACAGGAACGCGAATCCTATATCACGAGGAGGGATCTGAATTTTCTGCATTGCTCCGCTGTTTAACTCTGATTATGGAAGGATTCGGCCTCCCTTGGGAACGCCGTGATCGTGGTACACAGGAGCTTTGGGATTTGATTTTTGAAATGGGGGATTTCGAGAGCGAGAGAGATACATACTGAATAATACTAACCAACCAGATTAAACGACCGAATCTTGTTGATCAGTAACTATTGATGAACATGCTGTAATTAGCTCTCGCTGAGCGGCGTGGGGATTCCGTCTGCAGTAAAGCGAGCGACCGCTCCGCAGCTGGAACACTCGTCGACGAACGCACAGACTCGAAGCGTGGTTTCTAACTCGCGAACGCTGCTGCACACGGAGCACTTGTACGCGGTGCGATACCGGACTGACGGACGGTGCTGTTGCCGTCGTGTACGGGGGTTCGCTGCCGGTGTCGCCTTGCCGTGAGACGCTGCTGTCGGCGGTCGCTCCCCGTTCGTCGTGGACTGATCGTGATCGAGCTGCCAGGCCGAATCGGGAAGCGTATCGTAGATGCGATTTGGCCTGCTGATGCTCTCGAGAGTATCAGGCTCGGCTGGTTCGCGTGCGTCATCTGATCGGGATTCACCGACTGGGCTCCCATCGACGTGTGATGCATCTCGGTGACTGGGAGAAACTGTCTGTGCCCACGCACCGAGTTCGACGGCCTCCGCTTCCTCGTAGAGCACGCCGTCGATGGCAGCCGCCAGTTCAGCGAGTGGCTCGGAGATCTCGGACTCGCCGTGTTTCTCGACAGCGTTCTCGAACAGCCATTCGCGGAGCGTCGCTGCGGTTTCTCTATCGACGGTATATGATGGAACAGCCTTCATTTGTTTCTCACTCCGCTCCTCGTGGGTACGACAAACCTACAGAGATCATAGGACCGTCGAGAGCGTCCCTGTTGGAATCAGCTCGAGTAGAGAGAGCCGACGGTGAAATAGTCGGTATGCCCCTCTCAGACCGACCATAACTTCGATTATTGTGGACGTCTAACGTAGACATACCCGTGTCCGCCTTCAGGGGAGATAGTCGGGGTTCAAATCCCCGGAGGGGAATGGGTTTGACTCCCAGCCGGTTGGGAAGGCGCTATTGAAACTGGGCAAGGTGGCGGTCACGGGCGGCGTCGAGGAGGTGTTCATCTACATTACGAAACAGATGATGCACAAGATTGCGGCGAGGCTGAACGAGAAGTACAGCATCAAATCAAAAGCGGCCAAGTGGGGCAAGAAGGTCGTTAATCGGGCGAGGGCCCGTTTCCCCCACACTCCCCTCTCCCTGCCGGCAACCCGGCTAGTGGATACACTGCAGCTTTCGGATTCGTCCCCCGAACGAACCCTCTTCTAAAGGATCAACAGAAGTCCCGAGAGGTGTATGACACGGCTGCAAGCGAGGTTGTGGCTGCGCGCGCAGCGACCGCAGGGAGCGAGCACGGAGCGGTGGGTGGGGCGGCGGGGCGTCCACGGGCGGTGGTCGCCACTAAAAAAACGGGGGAGCGCCCCGCTCAGCGCAGGGTGTCCCGTTCCTCCTCGAGGCCGACACCCGGGTCGTCGGTGCCGTGTTCGGCTTCGTAGGCGTCGACGAGCTCCCGACTGTACCGCGCGATCCGGTTACGGGACGTCGGCACGATCGTGCTCGCCGCCGCGGCAACCTGCGCTTGCGTGAGGTGCTTGCGCGACAGCAGCCGATCCGCCGCGTACAGCCCCGACGCCGCGACGGTACACCGTGGCGTCCCCGGCCCGACCGGCACCTGGTCGCCGAGTTTCATCAGGTGTTGAGCCAGTCGCCACGTCCGCACGGCTCGCGCCCCGGGGATGGCGTCGTCATCGAGGGCGTCGACGACCTCCATCACGGCGTTGGGCCTGATGAGTGGCGCGTCGAACCCGCATTCACACCGGATCTTCCGCGCCGCAGCGCACACCCGCTCGTGGGGCGCTTTGGTGTGCGTCGCGACCGCGACATCGATCTCGTCCCGGTCGACCGATGAGGCCCGCGCGGCTAGGAGGACGGCGCCGCCGGCGAGTGCCTCCCAGGCCATCCGCCCGCCCGGCAACCGCGCTTCCGAGGCACTCCGGAGATGTTGCGCTGCCTGCTTGATGACGTGGTCCGGCAAGCTCAGGTTGCCGCCGATCATCTCGACGTCCCGCAGCCCCTCGTTGAGCCGCTTCGTTCGCTTGCGCTTCTCGCCGAACTGCATCCGCTTGTGCCACTTCCGGAGGCGCTGGACCTTCTCCCACTGCTCGTTGCTCAGGGGACTACCGCGACCGTCGGTGTTCCGCCCGATCTTCGTGTGCAGGCCCTTGTCCGTCCGGAGCGGGTCCACCGTCTCGATGCTCTGGTCAGCGTCCCCGACCAGGCCCAAGTCGTTCAGCGTCGGGCTCAGGTCCACCCACTCGTCGGCGACGATCAGCCCACAGTCCGTGCAGAATGACTGCTCGTCTTCGGTGATCACCTGGCCCTCACACTCGGGACAGGCCGACCGGCCCGACGGCTCGTGTTCGACCGTCGGCTCGTGACCGCCTTCCTCGGTGGTCGTACTCTGTACGTCCGAAACCGTCTTTTCGCTCGCGTTGTTACTCGTCATTGCAGTTTCCCGAAGGCGCTCACCACAGCGCCCGACTCCCCGTGTTCCAGCACGGGGTTTCCTCGACGTCACGACCGACAGAGCCGTCTGCGCGCTCTCGCTCGCGCCTTCGCGAGCGCCCTCCTGGGCGCGAGCGAGAGCGCGCCCGCACGGAGGGACACAACCAGCGCCGCGCGCCGACCCGCCCGGAGCGAGCGGCCAGCGGAGAAAGCGTGGGGGGTGAGCAGCCACGCCGCGCAACCCCCCGCGCTTTCCCGCTGGCGTCGAGACCAGATTCATTTTAGCCCGGAACGGGCGCGGGCGGTGCGGAGAGCGCCCGCACGCCCGGAATGGTCGGTCGCGAGCGACGCGGAGGGCGGCAGCGGCGAGCGGCGCGAGCCGTTGGAGACACACCGGACAGCCGATGTCGTCGATGAGTAAGCAGGCCACTACCTGGCGGACTCAGAAAGGGCGAGGCCGCCTCGGTCGTCCCCCGACCCCGCAAGCACCGCAGCCACGAGGCGCGCAGCGTGGGTCGCGGGGCGTCGAGCGGCCGAGGGCTTTCCTAATCGGTTGCTGCCGGACTCAAAACCACATACGAGAGTCTATCGACGCAGCTGTCTCAACAGTAGGGCGTAGGCCCTACTCGTCGTCGTCCTTTGCGTCTTCGACCTTCTCGAACACCACAGCGTACGCCTCCTGCGTGAAGCGATACTTGCTGGGGTCAGAGTACGGTTGAAGAACAGTTCGACCGACGACCTCGTTCACTTTCGCCTTGACCTCGTTGAAGTCGTACGGGTTGTCGACTTCCTCGAGGAGGTCTCGAGTGATTCCTTCGCGGTCGCAGACCTGGGCTACCAGCGTATGCAGCGCGCTGGTGTCTCCGAACGGGGCCGCACTTCTGGTGTCACGGTCTGCGTCGTACTCGACATCCAGGATGATCGGGTTTCGCCCACCCTGGTACTCCAGTACGAGATAGCCGTCGTCGACGAGGTCGTTCAGGAGGCGAGTATACTTGAGAGAAGTGAGTACTCGCTCCTTGTCGTCGATGGCCTCCTCAACGTCGTCTGCGTCCTCTACGTCGTCGCGGAGCGCGGGACGCTCGAACGTCTGTGGCCCATGGACGTGGGCGATCGTCTTTGCAACTCGCTGTCGTGCCGTGGTGAGTTCATCCCACGGTGTGTGTTCTGTGTCGTCGGATGGAGTGTCCGAAGTCGAACTCATACCTCAGATGCTCGCCGCCTAAGCGAAGGGTAAGGTATATCATTAGGGCCGCCAAAATCCAGGCCAAGCCCAATACCCCACCCACCGTAAGGGCCCCAAACCCCTTGACGGCGGAGCGAAAGGGTGGCTGATGGGCGAGCCGAACACTGTCCTCCATGCCTGCCTGGCAGCACTCATGGAGGGCATCATTCTGTCGTCGTATCGTTCTATTAGGTCGGGGTCCCCGACGTTTTCCGTTGGTACGTTAGTCGCACATAAAAACCTTATCCGTACTTCCGTACTATCGTACCGAATAGTCCGATAGTATGGTAGTAGCATAACTTTTTGTGTAGCACAGTAGTAATGCCATCTATGGGGCTGAACGTTCCTGACCGAGTCCACATTATGCCGGTTGGATACGAGTACGAACGTCTCGTTCAACCAGCCGAAGAATTCCGTGCTGATAAAGTCGTGCTGATTGGACACGAGGAAGACCAAGAAGGCGACGAGGGCGACGAACATCTACAAGCAGCTATCAATGCGCTTGAAGACCGTGGAATCGAGATGGAACCGAAAGAATGCGATATCTTTGACCTCTATTCCTCAATGGGGACGATTGCTGAATCCATCTCCGAACACCAAAGCGACGAAATCTACGTAAATGTTTCAACCGGCAGCAAGGTTACAGCGATTGCTGGGATGATCGCCTCAATGGTTTTGGAATGTACGCCATACTATGTGCGAGCTCGTGATTACGAGGATGATCCTGACGATATTCGGGAGACGACTGAGTTACCGACTTATCCGATTGATGCACCCGATTCGGAGCAAGTAGATGTGATGCAATTCATTGAACGTGTTACCGAACGAGAGGGGCCTCCAACGAAAGGAGATGTGATCCATTTCAGCGAACACCTGAACCTGGACTACATTTCGCGAAACGTCGCTGGAAAAGGCAAATACCGGCTGTTAGATGCTCATATTGTTGAGCCGCTTAAACAGCGAGGCTACATCGCCGAATCAAAACAGGGTCGCAATAAGATCCTTACCCTTACTGAGGATGGTCGCGCAGCCCTGGAAGCGTTTAGATGGTTGATTGACCGAGATATCGACTGGGACGAAATTGAGGATGTGGTAGACAAAGAGAGAGAATAACTCCTCCTGATATTGACTATAGGTATTTCTATAGGAATAGCTAAACCGCAGGGTAGTACAACAACCTCCGGCCCACGCAACTGAACTACTCCTCAAGACGGTCTCGAACTTGGGCAACGTACGGACTGGTATCCCAGCTTCGATTCGGACTAATCACGGAAAGCAGCGTCCTCGCCGCTTCGTCGGTTAGATGGCCGTTCCGGGCGTACTCACTGATGAGCCGCGGTGTCGGCACGATCCGCGGTCCCTGTAGCACCGCGTGGATGAGCGGGAAGTTCGTCCCGCCGAACTCATCGGTAAGAAAGCCGTCGACGTCACGTGCATTCGCGAGAACGATCCCGTCGGTTTCGCCGTCGTCGAGACCGAACGTCGGCCGCGAGTCCGGGGTTTCGGTACGCTCGTAGGGATCCTCGACGGCGTAGAAGTCACGAGCTGCGAGCACGTTCGTCGCTGCGGCGCCGTGGATATCCTGATACTGGGTAAGATCCTGAAGTTCGGCGACAACCTCCGGGGGCACGAACACGTCACAGGAGGTGAGCAGATACTGGAGCGGGTCGGGCTCGGTGGCAGTATCGTACGTGTCGTCGGCCCGCGGGACGGCTAGACTGACCAGTGCGCTCGTGTCAGCGACGATCGTCCGAAGTCGCTGCTCACTCATCGCTCGTCGTCGGCTGCGGTGTCGACCGCCGTCGCGTCGCCATCGTAGACGTCGACGTCCTCAGGGGCCGCGAGATCGAGTGGCTCGTCGTCGAGGTCCGCCTTGAGCAGCCGCAGCCGCTGAGCAGTTTCGGCGCCGACCAGCTGCTTGACGGTCTCGAACTCCAGCTGGTCGTCGTAGTACTTCGTCGCGACCAGCTCTTGGAACGTCTCGCTGTCGGCGGTCTCCTCGATATATTCACGGATGGCCTCGACAAGCAGGTCCGTCCGATCCTTATCGAAGAGGTCAGCAATCGCGTCAAGCCGGTCGACGAGATACTCCGGGGACTGGAAGTGAACGCGTCGCGGCTCGTCACTCGAACTCATCCTATGTGCATATCTTGCACATAGAGTGATAACCGTTTCGGCGTCTGCACACAGCTTGCACATCGAGGGGTGAAATCAGGAATCATCCTGTCGCGCGTTCATCTCTTCAAGAACCTGGACAGCCGTTGTCCCGATTCGGACGCCGTCGACATTGTCGACGTCGAGGTCCGCCGTCGCAGTTCGAAACGGATACTCCTCAACGAGAGTCCGATGGATAATAGTCCGGACAGTCTCCGAGCCATATCTGTCGACGACAGTCGCCATCGCTTCGTCCAGGTGGGCATCTTGATGATCCCCTCGTGGGCTCTCCGCCCGCTCGAGGACGGGGTTGACGACGTCATCAACCGATGGATGCTCCGGGTTCCCGGTTCGCTCACGAACGTCATAGAGGGGCTCAGAGTCGGCCATCACTACTTCTCCGTCACGTTCTCGTTCGTGTCTTCCGCCGCTGGCTCCAGTCGTCGCCGTCGACGTACCTCCGCGAGCGTGTCCTCCAGCGTCCCGAGATCCTCGATGGCCGCGAGTTCATCGGTAATCTCCTCGAGAAGGCCGGCCCGCTCGATCGCGTCTGCATCGCCGGCGGTCGTATCGATTGCCTCGACGCGGAGCCGGCGCTCCTCTTGCCACCCACAGTCCCAGCACGTCCGGACGACGTCGAGACGCTCGTCTTCAGCAGCATCGAGAACCGCGTCGGACAGTGACGTCGACGGCGGTTGGTCCGGCCCGACCTCGAGCGTGACCGGGCCACCGCACGCAGGACAGTCCATATCCTACGGGACGCGCGCCGCCGTCATCAACATCAGGGACCCATGAGACGAACTCACAGACAGGACTCTCAAGGAGGCAAACCGGATACATCAGGCTGGTCGTTGGGACGACGATCGCCACGGTGACTCAGTACACGAGACTGTGCTTTCAAATTGATACATTCCGAAAGTCAGGACTCCACAGATGGCCCCTCGGCCTGAGAGAGCCGGCGGCCTTCGCACACTGCATATCGCCTCTTTCTTTGGACAAAAACCGCGATATGCAAGGCGAAATAACGCGCTCAAAATGCAGAAGAACCCCGTCGGGCCGATTTGAGGCTGTAAAAAGTACCTCGACGAGTTCCGGGATGATACTTTAACCTCAAAAATTGCTCGACGACGGGATAACGAAGGTAATTTCGGACGTATCTGGATACCCGGGAACCGCTGCTTCCCCTGTTGTATATCTCTCGAGGCTCTTCGGCTCGGCACCTCGAATCGTGAAATACCCTCTATTCCCTCGATTCCGGCCGTGTTAGCCGCCGAAAATTGCTCGACGGGAGTTCAGAAGGACTTGATTCTAGTCCGCAGTATAATTTTCGACATACTGAGAGGAGTGTGTCTGCTGAAATCTACCGAACTTTCACAACCGGCTTGCTGAATATAGGGGATAGGTGCAGAAGCTGCCGATGTTTGTTCGCACCTCTGGTTGAGAATCGGCGGTAAATTAGATGTACACAGTCAGCAGGTGGGTAGCCGGGTTTCTGCTCATTACTGCTCACTAATTACCGATGATTTCGTGATATGAGAAAACCTCCTTATTGATGTGCTCATAGTTGTTATGTAGCTCAGATAATTCATCAGATCTCGCCTGAAGTTTTTGATGATCCAAAGTGCGTTCACCCCAAGGAAGCAGAGCAATTGTCTGCTCGGTCTCCTCAAGATACTTTTCTAGCAAGTCCTTACGAAGATACAGTAGCCAAGAATCGTACCGTGCGTTATCGCATTGGAATTCTCTATAGATCGTAGCCCTGTTTCCATTTAAATCAAATAAGTCGAATGTATCATTATGATTAACCAAATCTAGATGTTCACACAGCGCAGGTGCAGGGAACCTCATCCCACTTACTTGATTTAACTGGCTGTGATGGGACTCCCAGGCAAAGACGTGTACTGGGACCTCTACCTCCACGCCGTTGCTACTACCTCTGTGAGAGCCAAAAGCTTGCTCTACGTTTCTTTTTGCTGAACCATCGTCTTCACGGAAATAGGGGCCGTACCGATCAGACCATGGGATTTCACCGGCGTATGTGTAGTAATCTTCTGGCGTATCTGGAATGTTTCTATTTCCTGGGTACTCAGTTTCTCGCAGTTGCTGTTTCAACCCAGAAACATCTTCCTCAGAGATTAGAACCCCTCTCAAGAAGGTAAATATCCTAAGTGCATCCGAGGAAGCTTGTCGAATCGTCCCATCAAGCAATACCCAAGGCCCATCCACACCATCGACCGTATCTTTCACAAACAACTCTTCATAACTCGGGTTAGGGCCACCCGAAATCCACTCACAATACTCCGAATACTCCGTTTCAAATAGCTCAGGTAACTCAGGCCTCCACTCTTTCGTTTTATTCGGAAAGCTCGGATCGATATCGCAGTCCGGCTGACTGATCTCGTCCAGGTCGGGAGAAACCGAGTGGAACAGTTCAGTGAGTTAGGGATCACTAGCCCAGATGAGATTACCGAAGAACGGCGTACCGAACTCGAAGCCCTCCCAGGAGCCTCGTCATGGCACGTGGACCGGTGGATTGCTCATCGACAGGCTTTCGAAAACGATGAGGTCGTGATTCTAAACGAGTCCGCCTTCGACGACCTTCACGATACGGAGCCTCTCCTCTTGGACATTGAAACGGATCTTCAGCAGGATCGGATCTGGCTGGTCGGCACCTACAGCTACCAGAACGATACGTACCGACAATTCTTCGATCCGGACGACGAGTCAGCACTCCTTCAGGAGCTGTCTGAGTACCTTAATGAACATGGCACCAAGCCAATCATCTACTACGGAGGGAACTACTTCGACGAACAGTGTCTAAGTCGAAGATTCGACGAACACGGCATCACTGAGGGAATCGACCATCTGCAGCGAGCACATGACCTCGGGATAACTGCCCAACAGGAACTCTTCGGGCCATTCAATCGGCATAAATTGGACGTCGTAGCGAATGCACTCGGGTTTGAATATCGAGACCCAACCGTCGATGGATTTGTGGTGGGGAGCAAGTACACGCGATACCTCCTCGATGGCGAAGAACCAGACTGGGATCGACTCAAACAGTACAATAACGACGATGTAACCGCGCTGAGAACAATCGTCGATCACATCAGATCGTAGGCTCGGGGGATATGCGGGGCCGTCAGCAGAATTCCGTGAGAGCGATATCATCATAGGTTCAGAGAGTCTTAACCAACAGTTGAGCTGTGATCCCGTCGGATTGTTGGTTAATCCGACGATGCTGGCCGTCTTCCTCTCTGGAAACGTTCTCGGAAACGGTCGAACGATGGCAGAAATCCGTTGCCTGAGTCCAGTTCTACATACCTTCCAGCCCTTCCTTGAAACGCGGAAGCGCCACACCGCGGCTTATCGGGAACGTAGACAACTAGTCGAGTATGGGAGAACACTCAACGTCGAATCGCTTGGCGGTGGACCAGCCGACACGGGGGGCTGACCGCAATCGGTCCCTCGCTGACCAGGCCGATCCGGCTACGGACGAAATGCTGCTGCCGCAGCTCGACGATGGTATCACGCTGCTCGACGTCGAGGGAGGCCGCGGCGTCCCGATCCTGCAGTCGCTCGTACTCGACCATCTCCTCCTGCACAACGGGCCCGCCTTCTGGGTCGACGCAAATGGTCACGCGACGACGACGACACTCGCCCAGATCGCGCCCAGTCAACGGCTACTCAACCGAATCCACGTAGCACGCGGATTTACCGCCTACCAGCACTACGGCGCCGTCTGTGATCTCCCGTCAGCGGTGAATAAGGTAATTCAGACGTCCACCGCCGATGACGGGACGGCCGGTCGAGGGGCGCCAAGTCGTGACGAGAACACGTCGCCCCACACCCCCTCCCTCATCGTCGCGCCGGCCGTCGACACCCAGTACCGCGCCGACGATACCCTTGGCGAGATCCACGCAAAAACCCTCCAGGCCCGAACTCTCGCCCGGTTGGCGACCTACGCCGATGGGTACGACATCCCGGTGCTCGTTACGCGAAACGAACGAAACGAATTCACCGAATCAATCGCGACGGTCGCCCACCACCACCTGGAGTGTGAGCAAACCCGGATGGGGCCACGGGTCGTCGGCGAGGACTTCGAGACGCTCGTCTATCCCGTCGACGACGGCGCGTACTACCAGACGACGTTCGCGTACTGGCGGCAGCTGCTCGCGGCACGCGCCACGCAGGTCGGCGTGGAACCGACAACGTCGACGCCGTCGACGCCGACCCCGGAGGGTGTCGGGACAGGCGTCACAGCTGACGGTGAGACGGTGGCGGCCACTGCGGACCCCTTGCTCGATGCGTGGACCGCGACCGGGACAGGAGGCCGATAGCGATGGGGCGCACAAACCCGACGTACCGGGATGCGCTCCGGGCCATCGAAGAGCGGTGGGCAGAGTTCCGCCGGGCACTGCGGCGTCGCGACCAGCCACGATTTGACCAGCTGTTCGAGTACGCCCGCGACCACGCCGACGCGAGCGGGCTGTTGAACCACCAAAATCCGCTGCTGCCGGCGCTGCTCAGCATCGATCTCGAACAGGAGGCCCGCCTCGACGACCACGAAGAGCGTCTCGAGGAGCTCGAAGCCGCGGTCGCAGCACGCGATGATCAAGAGAGTGCCCCACCGGACTCGAACCCGTGACGATGCCGTTCAGTATCGACTTTCTGGACGACGGCCGCGTCCTGGAGTGGGAGGCAACCGCCGACGGCGCCGTCGCGACCGAGCGCGATGACTACACCCCACGCTTCTACGTCGCCGCTCGCGACCCAGCGTCCGACATCGACCTCACGACGCTCCAATCGGTGTACGACCAGCACCCGGATGTCGTCGCGACCGAACTGGTTGCGCGACGCCCCGGCTTTCGACGAGACGAGGAGGCCGTTCTCGCAGTCGACGTTGCCCACATCGATCGCGTCACTCCACTCGCCCGGCAAGCGCGCCAGCTGTCGGACTATCCAGTCGGGGACCTCGCCTGTTTCAACGTGGACTTTTCGCGAGAGTTCCGGTACTGTCTGGAGACCGGCGCCGATCCGACGCCGACGAGCGAGCTGTCGACGCTCCGGCTCAGTATTCCGGTGACCGAAACGAGCAACGACGTCTACGAGAAACTGTCCGTCGCCGGCGACACCGTCACCGGCTCGCCGACGGATATCCTGACCGCCGTCCAAGGGGCACTCGAAGCGCACGATCCGGACGTCCTGGTCTGCTCAACCAGCGAGATCGTCCCGACGCTGTACGAGATGGCGACGGACGCCGGCGTCGACGACTTCTCGCTGAGTCGGTGGTCAGATGTCGACTACCAGCAGCTTGCGAGCCGGTCGACGTACTCGAGCTACGGTCGCGTCGGCCACTCGCCGGCGCGGTACAACGTGCCCGGCCGGGCGATTATCGACGAGTCGAACACGTTCTTCTATGGAGAGACGAACCTCGACGGCGTCCTCGATCTCGTGTCGCGCTCGAAGAAACCGGTCCAGGAGCTTGCCTGGGCGTCGATCGGGAACGTCCTCACCGCGATCCAGATCACCGAGGCCCACGACCGCGGCGTCCTCGTCCCGTGGAACTCCTGGCGCCACGAATTTTACAAGTCGATGGGGACGCTCCACGACGCCGACCGCGGTGGATTCATCTTCGCCCCTGAGGTTGGCCTCCACGAGAACGTCCACGAACTGGACTTTTCGAGCCTCTACCCGAACATCATCTGTACCCGGAACGTCTCACCGGACGTCATCCGGTGTGACTGCCACAGCGACCGCGACGACGTCCCCGGCCTCAGGTACTCGATCTGCGACGACCGGGGTTACCTCGTCGATGTGCTACAACCGATCATCGACGCCCGCGACGAGATCAACAGCCATCCGTCGCGAGAAGAATCGGGGACGAACCCGACAAGGACCGACTGGCGGAACTCGATGGGCGGTCGGGAGCGCTGAAGTGGATCCTCGTTGCCTGCTTCGGGTATCAAGGATTTAGCAACACGAAGTTCGGCCGAATCGAGTGCCACGAGGCAATTAACGCGTTCGCTCGCGAGATTCTGTTGACGGCAAAACAACGATTAGAAGCCGGTGGGTGGCGGGTTGTTCACGGCATTATCGATTCGATTTGAGTGACACCCAATCCTGACGTCGATGACAAAGACCGCGAAAACCTCGAGACGCTCACGACGAAAATAACGGAAATCGTTGAGATACGCCTCGAACACGAAGCCCACTACGACTGGGTGGCATTCGTCCCGCAGCGCGAGAGTGACGCCGGCGCGCTGACGAAGTACTTCGGGAAGGTCGCTGGCAACGACGAGTTCAAAATTCGAGGTATTGAATCCCGACAGCGGTCGACACCGGCTTTTATCGAAGAGGTCCAGCGATACTGTCTCGAACAATTCGATTCGACCCGATCGTCAGAGGCAGTCCTCGGGTGTCTCCAGAACGCAATCGACCGGCTTCACGCCGGAACAGTACCAGTCGAAAAGCTCGTCGAACGGAACCGTATTTCCAAGCCACTCGAAGAATACACTCAAAGCACGCAGAATGTGGCAGCCTTACAGCGTGCTCGTGATCAGAGCCTCGCCGTACATCCGGGGCAGGACATTGAATACGTGGTCGTCGACGATGAGAAAACATCGTGAGGACGGGTCGTATTGGCTCACGAAGAAATCGAATCCTACGATTCATCATATTACGAGAAGGAACTCGTTCGGGCCGTCGAAAGCGTTCTCGCTCCGTTAGGATGGGACCGTTCGGAAATTCGTCAGGAACTTGCCGAGACCCGAGATTTAGGGCTAGCGGCGTTCACGAGTCGGACAGAGCGTTAACCAACAAAGGACGCTACGAGGGAGTTTGTTGGTTAAACCCGGTGGCGACTTGGTCGACAGACGTCACGAATGGCGAGAAGGAAGGAGGGGACACCCCTCTATCGATATGTTTGAATGATAGTGCATATAATAGCAAAACAGAAACAGGGATTCGAGGAGACAGACACCCCTCTATCGATGTGTTCTATCTAGTCAGAAAGGAAGGGTACGAGTAACGATCGAGAGTAAACAAGGATTGGATCATCTGACATTCTTAATTAGAGCCTCTGAAACCGCTATATTTGACGGGAGACGAGGACATTACTGAGGAAAGAATTTGTCGGTTGGAAAGGAACGCAACCATGGGTCAAACAAATACATCGAACACATCGATAGAGGGGTGTGTGAGTGTGTATTCTAGAAAGCTAGAAGAAGAAGGGGAAGCCGACGACGTTTTAATCAGCTAGTGAAGAACGTGTTCCTCATGTTATCATCTCTTCTTCTAGAAATCACGTGATATAGCTAATCTCTCGTGGATTCGTTTCGTGTGTGCTTGGAATTCGACCCCCTCTCCTTCGAGCTATCGAACACATCGATAGAGGGGTGTGTCTCCACCGACCTCCTTCCCCACCTGAAGACGGAGGTACGCGCGATTAGTCTGTATCATGAACTTGCTGAACACTTCGTCAGGCGTTAGAGCTATCCACAAACATCTCCACTTGAATATTCGCATATAGGGGAATATAAGTGCTGAGGGCCGGGAATACACTTCGATAGGGGTGGGGAATCTTTATGGTACCTGGCTGTATGGGGCTTCGTATGGGTACTGACGACTCCGATGGTTCTCCAAGTAACGTGAGAACACCGGAGGACGAGACTACAACTCAAACGGACCTATCGTCAGGTTCGACTGACTCAGAATCGAGCTCGGAGCAATCGGCGGTCTCGGTTTCAGACGACTCGTCACCGTCCTACCCCGATTCCAACGACTCCTCTCAGTCGATTGAAGATATGTTGCTGGAATTCGACGAACAGGAGGGGCTGATTCGCGACCGGTCTCTACTAGATCCAAATTACGTCGTTGAAGAAGATCGAATCGTCGGTCGCGACGAACAGCTTCAAGAAGTCACCAAGATGCTCCGTGTTGCGCTTGGTGACAACCGACCTCCGAATCTCTTTCTCTATGGTCCATCCGGGACGGGTAAGTCGCTCATCACGAAGGCAGTTTGTAACAATATTAGCCAACTCTGTGAGACTCGTGACATCAGCTTTGGAACAATTGAGGTCAACTGCCAAGACCTCGATACGCTCGGCGTCGCAGTCTACGAACTAACGAAGCAGGCAGCTAATCAAGCCGGTGTCGAGGTTGAGGTTCCGAAACACGGCGTCGCGACGAAAGAAAAGTGGGACGAACTCTATCGAATTGTGAACGAACATTTCGATTCTGTTGTGTTCGTGCTCGACGAACTCGATATGCTCGTCGGTCGCCGGGATAAGCAGGAACCTGCATTCTCACGGCTTCTGTATCAGCTTTCGCGAGCTAGTGCAAACGACGAATTGACTGCTCATATCTCTGTGGTCGCTATCTCCAACGACGCGAAGATGATGGAGGCCGTCGGCAGTCGGGCACTAAGTTCGTTCACGCCGGAAGATGTTCACTTCGATGACTATGACGCCAATCAGCTACAAGCAATCCTCCGTCGACGAAAGGACGCCTTTCACGACGGCGTCGTCGATGAAGACGTCATCCCGCTTGCAGCAGCGTTCGCCGCGCAGACACATGGTGATGCACGAAAGGCGATAGACTTGATTCGTGTCGCCGGTGAGCTTGCCGAACGTGAGGGGGATACAAGCGTTCGCGAAGAGCACGTCCGCGAAGCCCAAGAGAAAGTTGAGAAGAACCGTGTCCTGGAGGTCGTTCGCGGTATCAGTACCCAAAAGAAGCTCTGTCTCTACGCCACCGCAGCCGTTGCTGCACAAACGGACGACGGTTCCGCCCGCAGTACGACCGGGTATCGAGTCTATCAGTTCCTGACGGAGACGATTGATGCAGACCAGTATCACCAAGAGACGTATGTGAACAAAATGAAGGAACTGACGACGTATTCGCTGGTGGATTTCGAGCGCCGAAGTCACGGCCCGAGTTCTGGGATGTTTCTGGAATTTCAGTTCGGTGAACGGCCGGAAACGATTTTGGAGACGCTTTGCGAAGACTCTCGAATCGATATGGTCGATACCGAGGAAGTTCAATCAGTTGTACGGGCTCAAATCCGGAATCAAACCTGACAGCTTTACTAACTTCGGTATTTTCTCTTAGGAGACACCCCTCTATCGATGTGTATCGATTGAATGATATCATAACACAATCTGGGCTCTGCACTCAAATTTTCTAGTCAACGGTAAATCCTCCCCCCTATCGATTTGTAAATCAACGCTATCTTTTAGATTGGATGATATCACGAGATCTGAGTTCAAGACTTATTTTCTTCTCAGTTGCGCCACTTACCACCTCTTTGAACTGGCTTATCGACGGGATATACCCCTCTATCGATGTGTTCAGTTTTATCGTTTGGCCTTGAACACCCCTCTATCGATGTGTTCTGGCCGAATCTGGATTTCAGACTTAATTTTCTATGAGGGGAGTATCCCCTTTTACGGTGAGGAAAATATCATTCAGGGGCGACGACTTCGAGGCATTCTGGACATTCGGCAAAGCAGGCTTTCTCGCCAGCACCGGTCTCGTACTCAATAAGTAAATACGATGGCGGAATCTCGGCGTCACAATATGGACATTGTCCGAGTACCGAGTTATCCGCGGCCATAAGGTGGTCTCGGTCCTGTACACGACAGTTTCTCTGCAATTCCTATAAGAGTTCGTCAGCCAGCGGTCTGACTAACCGCTCGAGTAACCTGTGATTGCGTGAAAACAACTAACGGTGATTACTCATCGGGGCTGACTGGGCCCTTATATTGTGACCGGATTTTATCACCCTCTCTCCATTGCCAGTAATAGTAACGATTGTTATTGATCTCCTTAATCGTAATTGTAGCCTTCGACGGGACATCATCCGGAAGGTCGTCTGGGCGCTCTTGGGTTTTGTCTTCGTCTGACCCCTTCTCGAGCCGTTCTTCGCGCTCCTTGTGTTCAGCCAAGTCTTCAGCGTAGCGAGCAACGTCCCGAAGACGCTCTGGTGTGGACTCGTTGAGCGTGTTAACGGTCTCCGTCGGGAGGCTTGCTGGTGGAGTTGGGGGTTCGTAGGACATCGGCTGCTCTCGTGTTAACCAACACGGCTCACTAATCCATAGTTTTGTTGGTTAAGATAATGGGGTGGTTTCAACGTCTGCTGAATGTAACACGGTTCGGTCGATATAGTGCATTCAAGAACTGGTCAATACAGGCTTCCCCTGATCAGAACCGAACCGCAGGTGACACCTGAAGATTAGTGTTGAGTCGAAGGTATTCCATCAAAGAGTACCCAGCATGTTCTCGACCCGACTTCGAACGTCGGCCGCAATTGAATCAAGGTCGTTATCGACTATCGAGAGGAGTTTCAGGGTGTCAACCGCGCTAACGCTGACACCTCCATCGTCCGTCTCATAGACGACTACGTTGCACGGGATAAGCGTCCCAAGCGCCAGTTCGCTCTGGAGACCTCGTGGGCCAACGCCGGGATACAGGCAACCAGAATGCAATACTGCCAGTACTCCTTGTGGAGCTTTTTCTTGAACGTCTCTTGGACGTCGATGTCACAGAGAACTCCGAATCCTTAGTCCTTCAACGCGGCAGTCACTCGCTAAATCGTTGCCTCGAAACCACCGTCAACTTGCTTGTCTAGAGTATAGGAAATACTACTCAAAGTCTATTAGTCGTTTGCTTCTCCGGGATTTTCGAAGAACCGATCGGACAGGAGATAGATTCGCAATAGAGACGCTACTCAACCGAGGGAATCAGACAAACAGCTGGATGTCGGCGTCCTCCATCCGCTGCAAGGCTGTGGCGGCCCCCACGCTAAGTGTGACACGTCGTAGAAATCGTCTTCTACGTAACCCATCAGGTCGATCGTCATCTGGCAGGCCTGCAGTTCGACACCCCATATCCAGCGAGGTTTTCAACAGTTCCTCGATGACGGTTGTCGGGATGTCGATCTCGTATTGGGTCAGACAGATCGAGAGTGGACGGGATCGCTGTCGGTAACACTCCCGTGACTGATCTAAAGTCATCCACAACCTCCTCCCGGAACTAAAGGCGCGGGTCTTCTGCTTGGCGTCAGCCAAGCAAGTCAATCCTGAAGTTGGGTGTCTTAGGTTTGCCATCAGCGGTGCTGGATCTGACACAGAGTTAGTGCTCGCACCCCTTGCGGGGGTTTTGTGCCGTTCGGGGTGATCAGCTTACTCGTCTTTATCGGATTTTCCTGAAGTACTTCGACAACAGCTGAAGGATGTCAATGTGATAGCCGCGTTCGTCACATGACCGTGGCAAAGTCGGGGATGATGTCGCGATCGTCACGCCAGGTGACATCTGACGAGACGTTGCGTGCGGAAAAAATTTGTAAGGATAACTTTCGCTTGTGAATATCTATTGAAAACCAGTATCAGGCGAAAAATGGGCTGTCTGAGCGCTGATCTCGATCGCGATATGCAGGAAGCATGTAGGTGATCTTTTTTACTGTAATTTTATATGGTCTTCCCACACCAAATTGCTTACATACATAAGCGTATAACGTTTGATAGATACGATATAGAACAATCCTCGGACAAACGATCGACGAGTGGGGGGATGGACACGGTGGGGTTCAGATCGTGACGCCGGAAGACGCCGCCGAGAACCAGCTGCGGTTCTGTTATTACAAGGAGGGCGAGTTTGTCAACCAGCCGTTGACGATAGCGTCTAGCAAGGAGGCAGCCGACCCAACCGACGAAGTCGTAGAAACGATGGTCAGTCTCGCCCGCACGTTCACGGCCGACGAGATTGAGGCCCTCGTCGAGGAATTGGGCGAGGAGAATATTCTCGAACTCTCCGTACTCATCGAGGAACTCGGCAAAAGTCGGCTCATGGACATCTTACAGGAAACCGAATAGGTAACCGAACACCACTTCCGTTCGTCGGCCGGACGAAAGATACTGGCCTCTGACGAGCGTGAAGTCACACATGGATTCATCGAGGAGTATGATCTGCAAGGGATCGGCGCGGAACTCGAACAGTTGCGGACTGCCGACGAGGACCGGCGGAGCCTCCGGGACCTCGCTGACTGCTTCAACCGCCACTTCCTCGAATCGGCTCTCGATTCGGCTAGCATCCAGCATCTAGAAAGCGAAACTGAGAACACCTACCGGCTGTTGACCAACGACGGAGTCAGCAGTGCCGACCGCACGCGCGTTCGCGGACGATTCGAACGCGACGGGGTCGACGTAGACGACTTGCAAGGTGATTTCGTCACCTATCAAGCGTTCTAATCCTATCTCAAGGACCACCAAGGTGCCGAATTCACGCCCGATGAGACGGACCCGCTCGAACGCGAGAAGTCCAAGTATACTATAACGACGATAAAGAACGAACCCCACGTCATCATTCCGTACTCATTCGTCACGTTCGTTGAAACACTTGCTGACCCAGAAAGTGACGAAGAGAAATGGTTGAACGACACTTTTGATGGGTTATCTCGAACGGCCCGGTCATACATCCCTGGGAAGCCAATACACTGTCTTATCTTGTCTTTTACTACAATATATATCTAAAACTCCGAAATAATTATTAACTCTGGCGTGTTTGTCAAACCCAAATGTGTACTCATAGCGTGGCTACCGACGGACTGTTCCCTCGGATGTGTCGACAGATTGGGTGACGAATTGCGGTGATGAATATCCTACGACAGGCCAACAATGTTTGACCGGATGCAGATGCGGTATCGAGATCTCCATAGGCGTATTCATCGTCTCGAACGCCAAGAGATGCACGAACTTAAGCACTGGCTTCGGCAGACAAACAGCATCGTTCATGTCTCTGTCGTGCTTTTCGTTCCCTTTCTCATCGGAACAATCACTTGGCTGCTCACTTCTATCGATCAACTCTCGTTTTTCCTTTTTCCGCCACTCGCGTCGGGAACCTATACACTGTTCTCAGACCCGCGCGGTCAACATGCTTCGGCTTGGAAGTTCGTGGTGGGACTGACTGTTGGAGCGGTCTGTGGACTAGCGGTTCTTCAGTTTTCAGCCACCTTCCTCTATCATGTACAACTCGGCCAATTTCACGTTGCACCTGATAGTGCTGCGCTGAGTGTTCTTCTCACCGCGATTGTTACGTGGGCACTGGACGTAGAGGAACCGTCTGCGTTCTCGACCGCATTACTGGTTCTGGTCGTTCCGACAGACCCGCTGAACTATGTCGTCGCAGTCGCCGTTTCGACTGTCATCGTCGCCGTCGTGTTCACCGGGTGGCGAGATTTGTTCTACAACCACCGGGAACAGTATTTCAATCGGTCGGTTGAGGCGAAAAGCGACGTTCTGGTTCCAGTAGTCGATGGCCAGATCGAAGTGACCGCGATGTTCGCATCGCGACTGACGTCGAACAATCCCGATGGAAGGGTTATTCTCCTTGATATGGTCCCTAAAACATCAGATTCTAATTCCGAGATTGACGAACGGGACACGGATAGCATTCAGTCAGCAAAACAACGTATTGAGACGGAGACCAATGCCTCATGTGAGATCTGCACCATAATGTCCGAGCAGTCATCTGCTGATGCCGTCTTGAACATGGCCGTAGAGCAGGGGAGTGATCTCATCGTCACACCTTTTGAGAACGAAAATGTTGGACCGTCACCGCACATCCAAGAGTTGTTCAAGAGTGACTTCGATGTTATCGCATATCAACCGGGGGACTCAGAAGTCCACTGGGAGCGCGTCCTCGTGCCCGTCAGAAAAGCTGGTGTCATCGCACAGACGATGCTTGGAGCCGCTCGGCGGATTGCAGGTGACACCGGACGGGTGAGCGTTTGCTCGTGTATCTCGCGCTCGAGCGAACGCCGTCCGACTGAACGGATGCTCTCCAGCCTCGTGGAGACGATCCGGTGCCCTTGTGAGACACACGTTGCGCAAGCAACCATTGATGAATATCTCTCTGAGCGCGCGCAGAACTACGATCTGATAGTCATCGGTGCGAGTACGGACCGGAGCACTACCTCCCGGTGGCTCTCACCACCCACATTCGAGCGGATTGACGGAATCGACTGCGATGTCGCGGTGATTCATACTAATCAGAACTGAACCGTGACACGCCACCGCTGTAGTCGTGAACGGCTCTTCTGGAGATCTGCACCGTAAACGGCCGAATACCGCTATTTCACCACCAAACCTTGATGCAGACTCTTAAAGTAAAATTAATCCACATGTCAATAGGCATTGCCTTAGGAAGAGGAGAAAGTATCTGTCTTTTTCTTCGCGATGTCGGGAAGCGAGGCAGATGAAGCAGCGACCCAAATTGCTCGGGAACAGCAGGACACGAAAACCGTTACGACCCGATGGTGGTCATACCACGGTGGGTGTTATGCGAATACATGACTGGTGGCCTTGGTATCTGGCCCTTGGTTTAAAACACGGGGAGAGTATACAACGTCAAGTTCCTCCCACTCTTCGACAGCGTCGATAATCGTTCAACGCTGAAACGCAGAACAGGCTGTGGATCCTTCAAATACATCATCCGGTATCTCGGTCCTGACTCGATTGCTGCGCTCGTGATTGAGTTGTTCAAGAAAGTCGTGATTACTTGATACTGGAATTGCTCTCTCCTCTATTTTGCAGAGTGAGATGTTCGCATCCGACCAGAGTCGAGACCCATTATAGCTAGACGTAATTGGAGCTAAGACTAACTCTCAGACTATACTTCGTATCTAAGGTGCACATAATGGCCAAAATCGGAAATTATATACACTTGGGCGTTGGTTGGGTATGATGTACTATGGCAAACGATCATGTAACAAGCCGTGATCGAAGAGAGGTATTGAAAAAGATTGGTGGGGCGAGTAGTCTCGGCGTTGCGGGCATGGCCGGATGTCTCAGTTTGGGTGGTGGCGATGACGGAACGTCTCAGCTAACTTTCGCTATCTCTGGAAACAAGGAGAGTGCACACTACGAGGGCGCGGAACTCCTTGCAGATACTGTCAAATCGAAATCAGATGGAGAACTGACGCTCGATGTCGTCTGCTGTCAACAGGCGGGGGGCCCCCCTCAGATCACAGAGTCAGTCGACTCTGGAACCCTAGATATGGGACTATCAGCAGTCAACAACCTCGCTGGCCTGACTTCGGCTTGGTTGTTCTCGCAACTCCCGTATCTCTGGAAGACCCACCAAGATATGTATGACTTCTTCAACAATGCCGATATTGTTGAAGAAATAAACGAAAAAGCCTACGAAGACCTCAATAATATTAACATCAAAGCGTACTGGGGGAGTAACGGTGGCAGTATGCGGCACGTTCATTATACTTCGAACACTGATGTCAAGGTTCCTAGCGACAACACGAATAAACGACTACGGGTCACGGAATCGCCAATCGAACGGGCGACTATCAACCAGTGGGAATTGAGTCCAAGTCCGATCGCGTGGAGTGAGACGGTTTCCGCGATGAAGCAGGGGACTGTTAGCGGGATTCATATCCACTACTGGTGGCTATACAACTCCAGCATGTACGAGCAAATCGAGTACACTGTAGAGACGGCAACTCAAGACAGTCCAGCTGTCGTACACGCCAACCAAAATTCGCTGGATCGGCTGACAGATGGTCAGAAGACAGCGTTGAATGAGGCCATCAGTGAAGTGACTCCCAAGCAGATCGAATCGGACCTCGAGCAGGGGCAACGAGCGAAGGACCTGATCAAGGAGGAAAACCCGGATATCGAAATTTATCAGCCCACGGATGAAGAACTAAGTGAATGGCAGAGTGCTGCTAGCTCTGTGTATGACGAGTGGGTTGGAAAGGAAGGCGTCGAAGAAAACATCGTTTCTGAAGTCCTCTCGTACCAAGACTACCAGCCACCGGGAGTCGATATCTGAACCGTTCTATAGGCAGATATCGAATGACGATAACTGGACATAAAGGTTTTACACTTACACATTCATGAGTACTGTTAATCTGGCCCAATCCGGGTTCATTGTTAGGTTGGAACAAGCTGAGACATTACTTAGCCGCTTTGAGTGGGCTATACGCAACGTCCTGAAATGGGTGTCAATTCTCGCACTTCTGGCGATTGTTGCTTTTATCAACCTCAACGTCTTTTTTAGATACGTCCTTAATAATTCTCTCTCGTGGCCCGGTGGAAGCTCTATCATCATGAACATCTGGGTGACCTACGTCGGTGGCGCTGTCGCGTATTACGTCGGAGACCACGTGAGCGTCCAGTACGTACATCAAAAGCTCCCACCGAGCATCGCTCGTGGGGCCACTCTACTCATCAATGGACTCGTCGTCATGCTAGGGAGCGCGATGCTGTGGTTTGGGACTCAGTTAGCGCTCTCGCAGGCGAGCAGCCAGACTGTCTACCAAGTCCTCGGCATCACCAGTGTCTCGCTGTTCTGGACCCGTATTCCGCTCGCAATCGGTGGGCTCTACCTCATCTGTGAGGCAGGACGGAGAGGTATCAGCACACTGATCGACGATCTTAACGAGGGGAGTAATGTTGCCCTCGGAACGGTTCTACTACTGGGTGCCACGGCAGCTGTCATTCCTGTTCTCAGCCTCGCGCCGCCGGAGAGTAGTATAGTTCAAATACTTATCATTTTCTTCATCCTGATTACACTCATCGTGATCAACACCCCCATCGCGTTCGCAATGGCGCTCAGCGTCCTAATATTCCTCCTGTTCTTCCCGAGTGCACTGGCGATTCTCAAGCCACTGCTGGTGGTCCAGCAGATGGGACAGGGAATCAGCGGGTTCTCGATTCTAGCAATTCCATTGTTCATTTACGCTGGACGGATCATGACTATCGGTGGTATCACGAAACGAATCATTGATTTCGCGAACCTCATCGTGGGTCGGCTTCAGGCGGGTCTCTCGCACGTCAATGTCGTTACGAGTATGCTTTTCGCTGGCATTTCGGGGTCAGCCGTTGCCGACACTGCCGCTGTAGGGAGCATACTTATCCCCTCGATGAAAGATGAAGGCTACGATACGGGGTACACGTGCGCGGTGACCTGTTCGTCCTCCGTTATCGGGCCAATCATCCCGCCGAGCATCATCATGATTATCTACGCGATCACGGTTCCATCTGTAAGCGTCGCTGCCATATTTATGGCCGGTGTCGTTCCTGGTATCCTTATGGGACTGGGACTCATAATCGCGACGTATATCATCGGATACCGCACGGATTGGGAGAAATTCCCCGAGGTCGAACACCGTGATCGACCGAGTGCGAGAGAGGCAGCGGTCATCGTTAAAGACGCTAGTCTGGCGCTCATAATGCCGTTGATAATCATCGGGGGGATTCTCTCGGGGGTGTTTACTGCTACAGAAGCAGGTGCCGTAGCTGTACTGTATTCGATAGCTATTGGAACCTTGGTTTATGGTGAGATATCTTTAGACGAGTTCATCAAGGCGAGTTACAGCGCAGCCACAATGTCTGGTGTTACGCTCTTTATTATCGGCGCTGCCATGCCAATAACCCAAGTAATGGCAATCACGGGTGTGCCAGGACAAATTGGTGAAATGTTGCTGGCGACTACCACTACTAGCGTGATTATGTTGTTGTTGATTGTCGCAATCCTCTCAATTCTCGCACTCTTCATCGAGTCTATCGCGAACATCCTGCTGTGGGCCCCCGTGTTTGCGCCGCTGGCAATCGAAGTCGGAATCGACCCCCTGCACTTTGGGATCGTAATGATCATGACGTTGGCGATGGGGATGATTACTCCGCCACTCGGAGTGACACTCTTTGTTGCAGCTCCAATTGGAAATACCGATATTGAAACGATAGCTAAGAATATTGTTACTTTCTTCCTTATTGAGGCTGTGTTACTGCTCCTCGTCATCTTAGTACCCGATATCGCATTGTGGTTGCCGCGAGCACTCGGCTACGTCTGATACTTCTCACTCTCTCGTGTGCGACCTTCGTCATCCGAAACAAATCCCGGTTCCCCGGGAGAACCCATAACCGCAAACAATCGAACTAAACGACTTATACTGTGTAATCTCGAGTCGGATAGTGTGAGTGGGCTGGCTGCACTTGCCTTGTTAGCTGAGAGCATTCCGTTGGCGAGTGATGACGCTGCAATCGTCGGTGAGCAGGTTCTCACGACCGATATGCACCACGAACGGACCGACTCCCTGCAATCAGGAAACGCAGACGTTGGTGGTAGAAAGAAGCAAGCCGCTGAAAACCATATCATTGAGTACGCCCTGGAAATAGAATTCACACCGCCGACTTTGAACAACCGACGGGCTACAATGTTTTTAAAGAAAGTGACAAGTTTCTCTTGAATCACCGCGTCGTGGTTCGGAAAGACGTTGTCGAAGTCCTCGATGAGATGGATCCCGGTGGGAGTATCGTGAGTGTCTCAAAGTTTTGCAGTCTCATCCGCCGACTGGATGCCGGTCGATCCTGCGCCACCGCTGACGACGAGGAGTAACCGTAGTCGACGTCGGTCCCATCTGCTGGCTCGATGATTCGGTCCTCATAGTTGACGTTCGTTACCTCGTTGGGTGAATCAAGTTCGGGCATTTTTATTTTCTCACAGTGGAATTGCAACCTTCTCTCTGATATTCGGGTCACGGATACAACGGAGGATCTCGTTCAAGACGAGATGGTGACCGATGTCTGAAATCTAGACGTGATTCGCCTCAACACCTAGGTTTCTCTCAAACCGCTCAACCATCTGTTTGTCTAGTAGTTCGTCGACAACAACAAATCCATCACGCTGATACTGTTCAAACTGCTCTATAGTTAGCTCCATAGGACTAGGCTATACTACAATATAATAAACATTTTTGACTATGGGGCACTACTATACAGAGATTATAATTAATTCTCTAAAAACCCTGTATAGTTAGCGCAGGTTGACGAACTTGCAAGTCATTGGGTGATTTGGCTAAGGTGCTTGCAAACGTGGTCAGATGTTCTGGTTCTCAATTTGCGAAATAACTGATGGTAGTTCCCCGACGGAGGGAATTAGAAAATCAGCACCCGCGTTACGAAGCGACTCGAAATCGTCGTTTCCAGTCTCGTACACGCCAACAGTCCACGCTCCTGCATTGTTTCCTTCGTCAATATCCTTCACAGTATCACCGACTTTGACAACGCCAGCAGGTGGATAGATATCGAGAGACTTCATCACCTCATAGACCATCCAAGGTCTTGGTCTGCCATTCGGAACAGCATCTGAATTGGTCGTTGCATCAAATGTGACTCCCTGTCTCATTTGCAGGCTCTCGAGAAGCGCCTTAGCTGCTTCCGTACCATATCCGGTAGTAGTAGCCAACTTTTTGCCTTGGCGCTTGAGTTTCGCGAGTGTATGGAGAACGCCGCCAATGACATCAGAAAGCCCCTCACGGACGACTGTCTCCGCAAGCGTGTCGCGTAGGTGGTCGTACATTTTCTCTACGTCAGTGTCAGTCCATTCGCGACCGTGAGCGCTCTCAAACTGCTGGCTGACATCTGGCATCGCGAGGAGTTCCCGGAGATGGGTCTTCTTATCGAAACCCATCGGTATTCGTATCCGATCCCAAGAGAGGTTGATCCCGTATTCTGAGAGGACCTCATCGAACGCAATCACTGGTGCTTTGACCCCGAGACCGTCATCTTTGGGGTACTGTTCACTCATATCGGCCGATCCGTCGACGAGCGTCCCTGCCAGATCGAATACAACCAGTTCTACTGGCCTGTTATATTCTACGTGCACGCTTACTCTGACTGATGTTGTCCATTTGTAATAGGTTTACCATCAAGACAGTACTCTCAACAACAATTCACTATCTCGAACAGAGTGATGATGTGACGATATCGGCAGTAAGTGCGCCGGCCACTTGCTGGATGACGTAGTACGTGATGACCGAGACGAGTACTAGCGAGTTGTTGTATGCGAACGCGACGAGGAGCGCGATACCGAGGTTCTTCAGGCTGCTCGTGAAGAACAGCGGGAGCATCTCATCCGTGCTGTATTGAAGAACTTTCAGGCTCACCACCGAAATTCCCAGTCCGATGCCGAGAAGCAAAATCGAGACGGTTATTAGAGACAGCAGGACCTCTGCGGAGAGGACCACTGAACCGACCTTCGAGACGCTCGTATAGATGAGTAGTGCGATAGTGAGTGTTGACCCATCGTGGACGAGTTGCGAGGAGATAGCATCCGATGAGATGACGACGTCTACGAGCACGCCCCCGCCGATGATTAGCAACAGATTGCCGAAGATGGTTGATACCGGGAGCGCTACCTGCGACCCGACAAGCTGTGAGAGAACGAGCGGCGTCACCACCGGCGCAAGCAGGAGCGAGACGAGCGAGATGGTTGTCGAAAGCTGCACGTCACTGTTCGAGAATCGCGTCCAGACGATAGCGCTCCCGGCAGTTGTTGGAACAGACAGGACGATTGCCATCCCAAAAGCCGCGTTATCAGTCAGAAGGGCGTCGGCAACCTGTATCCCGACGGCTGGTAAGAGAAGATAGGAGAAACAAAGCGACAGAACGACGAGCACGCCGTACGAATTCGGTCCCCCCTCGCCTAACTCCCAGCCACTGACGGAACTGTAGACGAGAAAGATAACTAACGGCGTAATCAGCGGTTCCAGAACGGCCCGAATTTCGGGAGATGAACCCCTGTACCGACTGCAATCAGTACAAGTAGGAGGTTCCGAAACCGATCGAGACTCATCCTGAGATGGCGGAGCATTGGTGCGTATATCCAGATTTTCAATCAAATATAGTAGATTTGGTTCAAAAACAGACTTATATATAGTGATGGGGTCTGAGTTCAATATCGTTTATGCAATACGTCGTTATCATCTTACCACATTTGCGTTGTTATTGCTATCCATGAAACAAAGAGAAATGCCTCACATTGATGACCAAGCGTTTGCAACAGAGGTTGGCCCAGAGATCTTGAATAACCATCGTGCAGCAATTCCTTTCTTTAAGTATTCAGCGAAAGTCCCTTCGAACGTCTTGACAGGGGCATATTTGACCCCGTGTGCGACGGCATCGTCGCCGATTGAAATTACCGTGCCGTTGTCTGTGTACGTCCATGTTTTGAGTGATTGATTGTGGACGGTACGTGCGAGATTTGTGCCGGCGACCTTGGCAGCCTGCCAAGCGGCTTGGGCAGTGGGTGGGGCTGGCTCCTCTTGGCCGGGTTGATCGACGAGTGCAGCATCGCCGACGGCGAATACCCTATTATCACTCGTCTGGAACGTTGCTTCGGTATTCAATCGATTAGAGCGCTCGTCTTTGTCGATAGAAATATTCTCGGTACAGGTCTGTCCTGTGATACCGCCAGTCCACAGGAGGACATCATACTTGAGTTCGGTGTCATCTCCGATATACACGGCGTCCTCATCAACCTCGCCAATGAATTCGCCGGTCATGATGTTTACACCCTTCTCCTGTAGGAGTTTAGCAAGTTTGGCTTGTACGTTAGGGTCATTATTTGGGAAGACGTTGTCGAGACCTTCTACGAGGTGAATCTCAATTGGGGCGTCACGTTCATCGCGTAACTCGGCAATCTCACCGGCGGATTGAATGCCCGAAAGACCGGCCCCCCCGATGACAACTTGTGCGGGATCCTCACGAGTAGCTTCTGTTGTAGCTTGAATTATTGCTTCATGAATCTCAAGCGCATCCTCAAGGTTTTTGAGCGTGAGAGAATGTTCTTTGAGCCCCTCGATACCGAAGAACGCTGTCTTCGAGCCGAAAGCGACGAGGACGTAGTCGTAGTCGACCGTGGAGCCATCGTCGAGATAGATGGTGCGCTCATCTTGATCGAGATTTTCGACGTGGGCGTTGATGAAGCGCGTCGATTCTGATTTGAGTTCCTCGCAGGAGAACGTAATCTTATCCTGTATATCGGGATTCCGGATGCATCGGTGGGATTCGTGCAAGACGAGATGGTGGTCGACGTCAGAGATCCATGTGATCTCTGCTTCGCCGTCTAATTCGTGTTCGAGTTGTTTTACTGCACCGGTGCCGGCGTAGCCGGATCCGAGGACGACTATCTTCTCAGATAGATTTTCGGATTTGTGGCCTGCTAACTCAAAGCTGCTGGAATCAGCTTCACTATCAGGGCTAGTCTCCCACATGCGCGCAACACGTGGATCGGGATTGTGATTCTCCATTGTTTTATAGGCCGCTACGCTCTATTGCTGTTTCAACCGTTGCCGATTCGTGTACAATCAACGAAATCGCGTTAGTCATTGATTCTGGATCTGCATGCTGGAATACGGAACGCCCCATCGATACTCCGGCAGCGCCGCAAGACATAGCGCAAGAAACATTTTCGAGCATTGCCCGATCATTTTGTGGATCTCCACCAGCCATGAGAACCGGAAGTTGAGTCGCTCTAGCAACACTCTTGAAACTCTCATCCCCAGTATAAGCTGTTTTCACGATATCAGCGCCGACCTCCTCCGCCAGGCGTACTGCATGGGCAAGGTTTTCAGCGTTAGTTTCAGCAATTCCGGGGCCACGAGCGTAGGCCATAGCTAAAACAGGCAAGCCGAACTCGCCTGCAGTCTTCGAAATTTGAGCAAGCTGCTCGATTTGTTGGGGCTCAGTTTCGCTCCCGACATTAATATGGTAAGAGACGGCGTCCCCACCAGCCCGTACAGCTTCCTTTACAGTACTTGTTAGACGCTTATCGTTTTTATCTGGGCCAATAGATGTTGATCCGTTAAGGTGAACAATATACCCCCTACCATTCGTGTTTGGATGTACTCGTGAAGCTAATCCTTTCTGTGTCAAAATACAGTCGGCGCCTCCCTGTGTGACCGCATCGATTGTCGATTCGATGTCGATCAATCCCTTGGTGGGTCCAATCGTAATCCCATGGTCCATGGGGATACTCACGATTCGACCATCAGTACTGATTCGTTCTAGTCTGGCGTTGACACCAGTTGACATTATTTGATAGGACTGTGTTTGGGTATTTAACTGTTGTGTTAAAGTTTAACTTTGATATTGGGGAATATATTGTATAAAATAATAACAATCTGTCTGAATTTGCACTTTAATGCAGTCTTACATCTTGCAATAATTTGGTTAGAAACTCTCACAATAGCAATATTGTTTTTTGGATAGGTTGTGGTCCAGTAATTCGAACAGATGAGGTGCTACTGGGCCTCTGTGTGACTAAACGTTTAATTGAGATATGAAAGTGGACTCAAGATACATTACATGCTGGCTTATGGGATTCTCTTTTACTTAGTCTAAAATCTAGCTAATAGGGAGATACATACCGAAGAATATAATATAATCGCTTAAATTCGAAAGAGTTATATCTGGGGCTCTAGTAGCTGATGCAACTACCAACAATGTCTTCGATAAAAGACCGACGTGAGCGGGATTCTACCTTCATTATCCGTGAAGACGAATCACCGAGTGCGGCTATTGCACGTGCAGTTTGTACTATGGAAGGTGCCCCGATCGACGAGCGTGCACCGTTATATTACACTGTTGGAACCAAGGCGTCGCGAGAACTTCCGGACGATATCTCTCCAAATGACGTTACCAAATTCAATTACCAAGAATATCAGATCCACCTCATCGGGATAAATCTACTGGAGGTATGGAAATAACTCTACTTTTTTATTATATTAGGAGGGAGGAAAATTGCTGAAAATATCTCATTTCGTAATATTCCTAATCTAATCTCGTTTACGAGTCTTAATTCCTCGGCATAAAATGAGATAGGTCAAATGAACCTATCCTCGCCGTATATGGTATTATTTAATATATACTATAGACCAAATGGGTTAAGTGAGTGTAAGTAATATGTTAGGCACAGATGATTGGACTTATAGACAAGAATGGGTCGCCTCAAATGAAGACTCATAGCTGGATTCGAAGACTTGTCCCAAGCCGTCTCAGTATGGCAACCTGTGATCTGTTTTTAGATATTCGAGAGAGTCTTGGAATACGAAGTGATGACTAAAGCTCGGCTTATTCCTGGGCTCCTTATTCTGGGCACTATTGCTATCGCAGCAAGTGGACTAGCGGATGCTTTGCCATACGTGAATGAATTGGTTTTAGCTATCGCTACCGGTGCGGTGGTTGCGAATACAATCGGCGTGCCGGATTGGGCGATCGCGGGAATCAAACTTCACAAACTACTCCTCGAGACTGGTATCGTGTTATTAGGGGCGCAACTAACTCTAAAAAAAGTTGCTGCGGCAGGTCCAATCATTATTCTCCTTTCTACTGTGGCTGTTCTTTTCGGATTGATAACTGTCGAACTTCTCTCGAGGCAGCTGTTTGACCTGCCCTCAAGAACGTCTTCACTCTTGGCTGCCGGATCTAGTGTCTGCGGCGTGTCGGCCGTAGTAGCCGTTGCAGGAAGTATCGAAGCAAAAGAAGAGGAGATCGCCTATGCTGCCGCAACAATTCTGATATTCGATGCTATAACGTTGGTTGCGTTTCCAGCAGTTGGAGAGATGCTGGGGTTATCTGGTAAAGTGTTCGGTATCTGGGCAGGATTGGCTATGTTCAGTACTGGGCCTGTTGCAGCAGCTGGATTTGCACACTCGGAAGTTGCAGGCCAGTGGGCAACAATCACGAAATTGGTGCGCAACTCATTTATTGGCCTCGTCGCAGTCGCTTATTCACTAAATTATGCAGCCAAACACGCGCAATCTGATTATGAGACTAATATTCGCGATATATGGTCGGAATTCCCGAAATTCCTCGTTGGATTCCTCCTTATTATGCTGATTTCGAATCTCGGTGTTGTACCCTCCGAACAGCTGGCATCCCTTGATTCCGTCTCGGACTGGTTATTCCTCCTTGCGTTTGCAGGGTTAGGGTTTGATATCCGAGTTTCAGAGATGCGCTCCTCGGGCACCCGTCCGCTGCTTGTAGTATTATTACACCTGTTGTTAATCAGTACAGTAATGTTGGCCGTCGTATCGTTAATCTTGTAACCAACCGAACGCCCTTCATTCCCTTAAAATAGGATTATCAATAATTTACTGTCTTACAGATATGGCTTTTGTTAATTCAAGCTATTGAATTCACGCCTGCGTGGATCTATCCCTCCACAAAGTTAACGACAATTATAGGAGGGAATATTGGTGTATTAGTTTAGTAGTAGGTTGATTATGGGGGAAAATTTTAAGCCAATGGCTATTCATGACGTAATTGAGTATGAGCACTCTGAAGCAGTCAGACCAAGAAGAGCGGAGTACTATCATGATCGGAGCCGACGAATTGGCGGATTGCATCGACATGGCAAGCCTCATTGATGCAATCGAAGAGGCATTCGAAGCCTACGAAAAAGGGGATGCGACGATGCCACCGAAAACGTATGTCGACATTAAGGAGCATAATGGCGACTTCCGTGCCATGCCCGCTGCAGTCGGTGATTCAGCAGGAGTCAAGTGGGTTAACGTCCATCCAGATAACCCCCAGAAATTCGATCTTCCGACGGTCATGGGTGTGGTAGTTTACAGCGATCCCGAAACAGCATATCCTCTCGCGATTATGGATGGTACTAAGTTGACCCGGTTCCGGACTGGGGCTGTTGCCGGTGTTGCTAGTCGGCACCTTGCCCCCTCTGATGCGAGCTCGCTTGGACTCCTCGGGGCAGGACAGCAGGCACACACCCAACTTGACGCGATCTCGAACGTGATTGATCTCGACCGGGTCGTCATCTCTGACCTTGATGATGATGCGATTACTGAATTCATTACTGCGGAAAGCCACCGGACGGTGGACATTGTGAGTGGGTCGCCGCAAGATGTCGCCAATTGTGATGTCATTTCCACGACCACGCCTTCGCGTGAGCCGATTCTGAAGCGTGAGTGGATCAAGGATGGGGCACACATTAACGCGATCGGTGCCGATGCAGAAGGCAAACAAGAACTCGAGTCGGATATTTTGGCAGATGCCAACGTGATCGTCGACGACTGGGAGCAGTGCTCTCATAGCGGAGAAATTAACGTGCCTGTCGCTGAAGGAGTACTTAGCGAAGAAGACGTGCACGGGGACCTAAGTTCGGTTGTTACGGGTTCAGCTCCTACGTCTGATGATACCGACATAACCGTTTTTGACTCAACGGGTCTCGCAATCCAAGATATTGCCACTGCCGAACTGGTATACGAGTCGGCAAGTGAACAAGGTCTTGGGACTTCAATCAAGCTTATTGGTGCCTAAAACGTCCGCTAACACTAATTGATGGGTGCGTATCACCATCGACACCGGCCGTATATGATATAGTTAGTGGTCTAATATCACCGATTTTCACTCGAATTTTTAGTGAAAATAGCTATTTTAATTGAGAAATGATCGAGAGAATCACCCTCTATCGAACCCCAAGCACAGAGGCCGATGCGGACATTGTTGCGGGGTGGCTCGATGCGCGCATCGACGCATCAATCTCTGTCGAAGACAGATTCCTCGACCTGTATGCAGACGAAGCTCTTGCTCGAGAATTCGCTTCGGCACGAGTTTTGTCACCACATTCTCCTGAGACTGGCAATACAATGACGGGGATTGTCCGGTACGAACAATCCGTCCTTGATAACCCAAATCAATCGGGTGGGGTGCTTTATGATGGGTTGCAACTTCAGGATGCTTTTCGAGCCCGGCTTAACACAGATCTTTCCGGGTTATCACATCTTCAGATCGTGCTACTTGATCGTGTGGTTGGGACATGGGGTGATCATGATGGTCGCTGGCATAAGCGTGTGAATGTCCTTGGCCAGCCTTCGATCGTTTCGATTCCTGGTTTGTATGAGGCACCTGCAAAGCCCGAGGAGTACTACAAGGCGAAGCAGGGACAAGCAATGTTTTCGGGAAATACTCCTCCTCGAGAGGTGCTTGAGAACCAAATAGATGGAGACTTCCTCGTGAAGGATGATCCACGAACGACGGACGCGATTAAGGGCTATGTGCTTCAAGCCTATCACTACCTTCGAACGGGTAAACCATTCTGCGCTAACCCTCGATGTCGGCTTTACAACGCCCATCGGCAACCGGGTGTTGTCCAGGCACAATTAGATTCGCCGGAATTCTGTAATGAACACGTTATGTGCTACAAATGAATCATTGATATGGCCTGACTGATCCTTTTAGTACAGCGTAGTATTGTGCGCTGTAAACGTCGCAGACGCATACTATATACAGAATCGATTATTTGTGCTTAAAATCCCGTTGGGGCTGGACGGGATCGTCCATGCTTTCAGAATGCTTGATATGCCTGGCGCGTGCCGACTGCTGACTCTTGGATGTAGATTTCGCGTGCCCCATCTGTGTTATGTACAAGGTTTAGTATAAACTTTGTGCTTTTAGGTAAGATAATGATAAAATTTCGTTGTCCCTCCTCGATAGCTTCAGGAAGCTGATCTCCCTGTCCTAGTCTCGTAGCTATGACGCTAGAAAGATACAGCCTGTACCGTGAGTGGCATCCGTATCAATCCTCGGATGCGAAAATTTTTCTTTTATTCTTCTGTTACAAGAATGTCTATAACTTCCTCCCCCCGGAATATGCCGCCCTTGATGAGTGCCCATCTCGACTATGACCTTCCCAGCTTTATGCATCGATGGGATATCTGTTGGCTCAATTCCTGTGAGGGCTGTTGTTTCATCAGCATTGGGTGTAACCAACGTGCTTCTTCAATCAGAGATTGGTACGCTGGTTTGGCGTTCGAATCGAGTAGTCGGTCTCCCAATGTGGCCACCATTACTGGATCAACTACTAACGGTGAGTCAACGGTATTGACTCGTTCAGCAACTGATTCGATAACTGAAGCGGTGGCTAGCATCCCTGCCTTTATAGCTTGGATATCAAAATCGGAAGCAACAGCATCGAATTGTGCCTTGATTTCTTTAGGTGGGAGTGTATGTGTAGCTTCTATTCCGCCTGTATTCTGTGCTGTAACACTTGTTCCGAATCCTCCCAGCCCTTCATGGTCTTGAGGTCGGCTTGGATACCGGCTCTACTTCCAGAACCGCTACCGGAGCAGGACTTCGTTTCATTGGGCGCTTGTCCTCCGAGGTTGTCTTTTTGTAGGCTTTGAATTACACTGTAACATTTGTCGACGCTCTGGAGATTGAGACTCGATCCTTAGTCGTCAGCGTTACTCTCCTCGGGGTCGGAATATTCAGTCAGGGGTTTGGGGATTTTGCTTGTATCGTGTTCGCCCGTCGGAGGAAGATTGACTGTTGCAGCGACTGAAGCATCGAGGTCAGTATTATCGTTGATTGCTTCCATATCTCCACTTTCACGGGCATCTTGGTCGATACGCATTGAACAGAACTCCGCACCACACATCGAGCAGAAGCGTGCTTCCTTATAATTGTCTCCCGGCAGTGTCTGGTCATGGAACTGCTGGGCGCGCTCAGGGTCAAGTGCTAACTCGAATTGACGCCGCCAGTCGAACGCATAGCGAGCTTCTGAGAGCGCATCGTCCCAGTCGCGTGCTCCCGGGAGGTCGTTTGCCACGTCTGCGGCGTGTGCAGCAATACGATATGCAGCAAGGCCATCGCATACATCTTGTTTTTCAGGTAACCCGAGATGTTCTTTCGGTGTAACATAACAGAGCATCGCTGCTCCGGACCGAGCAGCTTCAGTTGCACCGATTGCGCTCGTAATGTGGTCGTAGCCGGGCGCAACGTCCGTAACAAGTGGACCAAGCACGTAGAACGGCGCGCCGCCGCATACGTCTTGCTGGCGCTCAACGTTCGTTTTGATTTCATCCATCGGGACGTGTCCTGGCCCCTCGACCATCACTTGTACTCCATGGTCCCAAGCCACGTCAGTGAGTTGGCCGAGTGTGTCGAGTTCGGCGAATTGTGCCTCGTCAGAAGCGTCCGCTAAGCAACCTGGACGGAGGCCATCGCCCAAGGAGAATGTCACGTCGTGCTCACGGAAAATCTCACAAATCTCCTCGAACTTTGTATAAAGAGGATTTTCCATGCCATTGGCCTCTATCCACTCAGCGAGAATGGAACCACCTCGCGAAACAATACCGGTTTTCCGACCGTCAGTCAAGGGGAGATGTTCCATCTTGACTCCTGCATGGATCGTCATGTAATCGACCCCTTGCTCAGCTTGCTTCTCGATGACTTCCAACAAGAGTTCGTGGGTGATGTCTTCGGGATTCCCAGCACGCTTGACGGCCTCGTAGATCGGGACCGTGCCAACTGGTACAGGTGAATGACCGATATTCGCCTCGCGGATCTGATCGAGATTATTTCCCGTTGAGAGATCCATTACTGTGTCGGCCCCGTGATGGACCGCAGTGTGGAGTTTTTGTAACTCTCCATCGAGGTCACTCGTCTCAGCACTGTTCCCGATATTCGCGTTTACTTTTGTCGCGAACTCGCGACCGATTATCATCGGATCTAACGAGTCATGTGCGTGGTTTGTCGGGATAACTGCCTGCCCAGTCGCTACCTGCTCACGAACGAATTCTGGGTCGCGATTCTCTCGATCTGCGATGCGCTTCATCTCTGGAGTAACCGTTCCATTTTGAGCCAGTTCCAATTGAGTTCGTGACATCAATAACTACGTTGTATTACTAGGTTATAATTCTTGGGTCTCACCATCGATACATTCTAAGCGCCACGAACCCAACTGAAACTATATCATTGAATAGAATCCTCAACGAGTAGGTCGACTAAGAATTCTCAATCACTAACACTCGGACAACAATCGCATTGGGGCTGCTATGTCGCTGATTTCCGTTTCAGTGACCCCTGGAGAGAGAATTCCGAACCCTCTTGTAGATCACTAATGAATTAATCCGTATGCAGCGGGAGATGTTCAAATCTAAACTCCATCGAGGACGTGTTACCGCCACTGAAATCGAATACGAAGGGAGTGTTACGATTGATGAAACACTTCTAGATGCTGCCGGTATCTGCGAACACGAACGGGTTCAAATCGTTAATGTATCTAATGGAGAACGTCTCGAAACCTACACAATTGCTGGCGATTCTGGTGAGATCTGTTTGAATGGTGCTGCTGGTCGACTCGCTGAACCCGGTGATATCGTGATCGTAATTTCATATGGTATGTATGCTCAAGACGAAGCGTATTCCCCAACGACTGTATTATTAGACAAACACAACGATATCGTTTCGATCGAATAAGTGTAGTTGGTTATTACTCCACTTAGCTCTACTTACATCACTTGTTCAAGCCTTCGCGATCGGGTCCTTTCCAAATACTCTGATAGAGTCTCTTAGAGGATTTTGATACCACCATTATATCTGCCACAAGATCAGCCGAAATATATCTCCCCTTATCAAACTCTTAGCATCAAAGACGTGGTATAGTTTGTAATAAACGCTTAGATATTGACTTAGATTAGAATAGAGATCAACCACCCGGAAGATTTTTCAACTACTGGGTGGTAACACCAAATGGTATGACCGAAAACGACTACCAGCACGAACCGTTTAGCGATGTCGGCGAAGCTGAAGTAACACGAGCGATCGGTCAGGAGTGGACCGAGGAATTCATGAATTTCTCTGATTCCGACGTCATCATCGTCGGCGGCGGCCCCTCCGGGCTGATGGCCGCCAAGGAACTCTCCGAACGTGGCGTCCAGACGATGGTCGTCGAGAAGAACAACTACCTCGGCGGCGGCTTCTGGCTCGGCGGCTTCCTGATGAACAAGGTCACCGTTCGAAGCCCCGCACAGGAGGTCCTCGAAGACCTCGACGTCAACTACAAGCAGTCGCGAGATAGCGAAGGCCTCTACGTCGCCAACGGCCCCGAGGCTTGTTCGGCACTTATCAAGACTGCCTGCGATGGAGGTGCAAAGATGCAGAACATGACGGAATTCACCGACATCGTCATCCGCGAGGACCACAAGGTCGGCGGCATCGTCATGAACTGGACGCCGGTCCACGCCCTCCCGCGGGAGATTACTTGTGTCGACCCTATCGCCGTCGAAGCTGACCTCGTCATCGACGCCACGGGCCACGACGCCGTCGCCATCTCCAAACTGCAGGAACGCGGCGTCCTCAACGCACCTGGTATCGAACACGCCGAAGAGCACAACACCGGCATGGACAACACCGGCGACGACTCCTACGGCGCCCCCGGCCACGACTCGCCGGGCCACGACTCCATGTGGGTCGGCGAAAGCGAGGACGCCGTCGTCGAACACACCGGCCTCGCCCACGACGGTCTTGTTGTGTCTGGAATGGCTACTGCAACAACTTATGGCCTGCCGCGGATGGGCCCCACCTTCGGCGCTATGCTGCTGTCCGGAAAGAAGGCAGCACAAACAGCACTTGATGAATTGGGTATCGACGCCGAACCGGTCGAAATGACGACTCGCGCTGTCGCCGACGACTGAGTCAAAGGACCTGACCTCCGACTCAGTTCATACCTCTTGCTTCCGTTTGAGGATCACATAGCTCTGTCATTGGGGCCTACCCACTAGCAATCTTTCTCAATAGTGCTTTGTTGAATCCGATGACGGCGTCGGGGTCACTGTTTGAGCGCTTGTTCGAGGTTGTAGACTGCGGCGGTCAACACAAGTTCGCGGAATTCGCGGTACCAAGTGCGAGGGTGACAGCGGGGCCGAACCGACGCTTGATGGCCGAAAAGGCGGTCTCGGCCATCCAGCGCTGGCCGTATAACTCGCTGTCCAACCGTGCGTTGTGGGCGTAATCGTACGCAGCAAGGGCCGGACGCCCTCTGAACGGAGGGCGTCCCGGAGCGATTGGTCGTCATAGCCCTTGTCGCCGACGAGACTCTCTATTTTCTCGGTGTTACGAAGGGCGACTCGACGGCCAGTTTGCGTGTCGTGTGGCCAGTGTGCCGAGCAGTAAATATCGAGGATGGCACACGAATCTGTATCGATGAGACCGTCGTTTTGAGCGCGCGTATGTGGCGATCCGAGCGGTGTTGGTAGTGTCTCGATGCCGTTTCGCGGTCGAAGAATGTGGCATCGATGGCCCCATGCGAGCCCGGATCGCAGATGTTCGCGGACTCCCGAAGGAAACCACGCCATATCGACATGGGCACCCTCTCAAACGACCGGTACAGCGTTGAGGGTGCAGGAAATGCCGTTCGAGCGAGCTGTAACAGACCACGAACTCGATCCATCTCGCTCGCCCAATCGACGATCTCGCGGTACGTCGCCTCCATGTGAACCCGCAAAAATGGAGCGTAACATGCTTCCAACCGGGAAATCCGTTGCCAGTCGGATCACTCACCGCTGTTGGACTGGCGGCACAGCGCTTTTGAGCCAGCGACGCGGCTTGCTTAACGAAGCGGAAGAGTAGTTTAGGCACATTCGGCTCTTCCGCTTCGCTTCCACCTTCAGACCGACGCTATCCCGCCGCCTTCTGCGGATTCAACAGAGCACTCAATAGTACATCGAACCAGATCATGCAAAGCGAAAGAAAACTCAATGTCTATAGACTCGATAACCTCGTAACACGATTCAGCGTACAGAGGTTATCACGAGCGATAGTTGTTCAAACGAGGGGTACTACCAGCACTTGTACCACTAGGAGGAGAAGTCCCAGTATGGTTGCTTTCCAGCCCCTCTCAAGCCTGGCGAACGATTCAGTTACTTGATTCAGAAGCGGATGACTGTTCTTGATGCCCTTTGTAGTGATATGTGGTATTTCCATTGTTCCGTAGTTTCTCTACAGCTTTGAGCTCTGTCCTAACTGAGGTGCTGTAGCCCTGGTGTTGGCGCAGTTTCAGCCGTGGTGCGGCTCAACTGCTAGTTTCTGCCTATGCGAATTACCATCTAACGCTTCAGTTTCAATTCCTAACTCATCGGTGATTAATCTTTCCTTTTTTACAATTTAACATCGACTCTCTGTTGGAAGGTCCTCTGCGTGACCAGTGAAGATCGGAACGTAGGTAGGGTATTTAATAGTTCGGTATAACAGAACACAATGGGTTCGTTGTGTAGATTCTAAGTAGCACATAGTACTCGGAGAAATCCATAACAAGATTATGATTGTTATTGAATTGGTGATGGCAATCTGGTAACTAACAAAGTTATGATTGTTATTCCTAGCACGATTATCTATTGTTGTGGTACACACCTGGGTTAAGCCAGTCTGCTATAGATATATAATAGTTTGCTTCTAAGGAACGATCTTGAATGGCCAGTTATACGACCATATCTTGAATCTCTTCCTCTAAATTTTCAGCTGCTCGAAGTAAGGCGGGTGCAACATTATTCTCAATTGCCTCTTCAGTAAGGCGGTATGTCGGACCCCCGGCACTTAATGCACCAAACGGTTGTCCACTTGGAAGCAAAACAGCAACACCAACTGCTCGAAGGCCTTCCAACCATTCTTGATCTATAACTGCATAACCTCGTTGTTTCACATGCTCCAACTCGTCAATGAACGTCGATCGATCAGTCAACGTGTGTCTCGTTTCTGTCGGCATCCCCCACTGATCAAGGATTTCATCGACGCGCTCTCTGGGGAGTTCTGCTAGGATTGCTTTCCCGGTAGAACTAGTATGGACGTATAGGTAGTCACCCTCTTTCAGCCCGACTTCAGTTGAGTCATCAGCTTCATGAAAGAGAGTCATTATTCTCCCATCAATCTCAACATCGAAATCGATTGAATGGTTGAGGCTTTCGCCTAATTCTTGGACTTTCTCACCTGCAGCTCGAAAACGTTTGTTTTGATTTCGTGCGTGCTGTCCAAGGTGGAAAAACTTCAGACTGAGGTGATATACTTCGCCTTTTTTTGTGACGTATCCATAACTGCGGAGTGTATTGAGATGGCTGTGAGCAGTACTTTTGGAGATATCGAGCTCGCGTGCGATCGCAGAAAGACGAGCTCCGTTGTGTGATTCGATTAGGCTGAGGATTTCTAGCGAGTTTTCCGTTGCGGCGACAGTATTTTCAAAATCACTCATGAGTAGGTATCGAAACTCAATGCTAATAATAGTTCCCCAGAAGCGAACGAGTTACTGCTGTTACTGATCATCACGATTAGAACTAGAATCTATTGGACTACAAAACTGAAGCTCCAAGAGGATAAGGTGCCTATTGGCTGGTTGTAATAATTGATAAAATCAAACATCCTCTATATGCTGGCCAAATCTCCAAATTCAGTGCTGATTGTGGAAGTGCACAACCTATAAGTGGTATGAACCTGTACTGAGAGTTGAGTCGAAAAATATGTCGAAGCAAGAGGAACCCACTACAGAGACAGACAGTGATGGTCCTGTCCACGATGGCGTAACGATGACACCCAGTGAAGCGATCCTTGAGCAATTCGTTGCTGAGGATGCCGAAGTCATGTTCGGTATCGTTGGCTCGGCGTTCATGGACTTTTTGGATATCATGCCGCAGGCGGGGATTCGATACATCCCTGTCCGCCATGAGCAGAACGCCGCGCACATGGCTGATGGGTATGCTGAAGCGCTTCGTGGTCAGGAACCTGGTCTCTGTGTCGCACAGAATGGTCCCGGCGTCACCAACATGGTGACTGGGATCAAGGCCGCAGAACTGAACCACTCACCGGTTATTATGCTCTCGCCGACGGCAACGACGGGATCAATCGGCACAGATGGCTTCCAAGAAGCCGATACGATGTCGATTTTCGAAGATACCGTCGAATGGCAAGGCCGTCTCGAAGATAAAAGCCGTATCGCGGAGTATGTTCGCACAGCATACCGTGAGTCGCTCACGAACAAAGGCCCGGCACAAATCGACTTCCCGCGCGACAACCTCTATGGTGAGATCGAGGTTGACGTGCTCGACCCGAGCCAGTACCGCCAGACTGAGATCGGTGGGGCCGCTGACTCCGCCGTTTCGGATGCCGCCGAACTGCTGGACGAGGCTGACAACCCGGCTATTATCGCTGGACTCGGCACGATTTACTCCGAAGCCGTCGACGAAGTCGCAGAGCTGGCTGAGATGCTCAATGCGCCCGTCGCGAACTCGTATCTCCACAACGACTCCTTCCCCATCAGCCATCCGCTTGCGGTCGGGGCCCTTGGATATGGTGGCTCGAAGGCTGCAATGGAACAGCTCTCGGAAGCTGACGTCATTCTCGCTGTCGGGAGTCGGCTAAGCGGATTCGGGCTGCTCCCGCAGTACGGAATGGATTGGTTCCCGGAAGACGCTGATGTCATCCAGATCGATGTCGACGCCTCACAGATCGGCCGCACCACCCGGGTCGAACTCGGTCTCGTCGGCGATGCTGCTGAAACGGTCCGGAACCTCACCAGCAAGCTTGACGAGAGTGCAGGAGCTTCCGATGCACGTGCTGAGGAAATTCAGCAGGCGTACGCCGACTGGCGCGAGGAACTCGAAGAGATGTCCCAGCAGGATCAGACGCCGGTCCATCCTCGCCGGGGACTCTGGGAAGTCGCAGAAGCACTCCCGGATAATGCAATGGTGGCAACGGACATCGGGAACACCTGCTCGATGGCGAACGCGTATCTTGAATTCGACAACCCCGGCAACTTCCTTGCTGCCGGAACATACGGGAATTGCGGCTTTGCCTATCCCGCAGTGATGGGGGCGAAAGTCGCCCGCCCGGATGATCCCGCAATCGCTATCACCGGTGACGGTGCTTGGGGAATGCAGCAGATGAATGAGGTGCTGACAGCAGTTCGTCAGGACATCCCCGCCGTTGCAATTGTTTTCAACAATATGGAATGGGGTGCCGAAAAACAGAACCAGTATTGGTTCTACAACGAGCGGTTCGTTGGCACTGATCTGCCGGAGAACCCGGACTTCGCCCAGATCGCTCGGGATATGGGCGCAAAGGGTATCCATGTCGAGGATCCCGACGAGATCGGTTCAGCTGTCGAAGAGGCTATCGAATCCGACCGACCTGCGGTTGTTGACATCCGTACGGACGGTACCGAATTGCTTGAACCGTTCCGCCGTGATGCACTTGACGACCCCGAACGCATCCTCGAAAAGTACCGCCAACCCGGCGACCCGAACTACTAGAGCTACCTCCCGATAGCTCTCGTTTTGACGTTACCACCTGCACTTCCCTTTCAATGAATAACGTGTTATCAACCCTGCGTGATCAGGCGAAACGCGAGTCACCGCGTATTCTGTTGCCTGAGCACCATGACGAGCGTGTCCTTACGGCTGCAGCTGATGCTGCACGCGATGGTGTTGCTCGCCCCGTTGTCTTCGATACCCCGGAATCTTTGCAGGAAATCTGTGAAAAACAGGGGATTGATCCCGGTCTCTTCGAGATCCGGACACGACCAAGTGGCGAAACTGACGATCGCTACGTTCAAGAGTACGCTGAGCTGCGAGGGGTTTCTGAATCGACAGCAGCGACAATGCTCGGAAGCGACCTAGTACTAGGGATGTTACTCCTTCGGCTTGATGAGGTTGAGGGGGTCGTAGCTGGAGCCTTACATCCTACTGCCGAGGTCGTAGCCGTCGCCAACAGCGTTGTCGGCCTTGATCCTGCAATCGATACTGCGTCGAGTTTCTTCCTTATGGTGACGGACAATCTCGATGTGGGGCACAACGGTGGCCTCCTGTACGCCGATTGTGGGGTGAATATCGATCCTTCGAGTGGACAACTCGCAGACATCGCGCAAACGACAGCTAAGACCGCTAGACGTCTGCTTGACTGGGAGCCGAAGGTGGCGATGCTCTCGTTCTCGACGAAGGGTAGTGCGAACCACGAATCTGTCAATAAAGTTCGTGAGGCCACTGAAACGGTCCGGGACCGGACAAACATACTGGTTGAAGGAGAGTTACAAACGGACGCTGCCCTTGTACCTGCAGTTGCTGATCGGAAGGTTGGCGATGATGCTGCTATCCAAGGTGATGCGAACATCCTCGTGTTTCCGGACCTTGATGCAGGGAATATCGCCTACAAACTCACAGAACGCATTGGAGGCGCTAAGGCTCTCGGACCAGTGTTGCAGGGGTATTCACGGCCCTTGAGTGACCTCTCACGAGGATCGGCAGCAGAAGATATTTATAATATCATAATGCTGACCTCTGCGCGGGCCGTCAACTGGGGTGACCCCCCTACTGGCAGCATAATCAGTGGTGGGTTATTGGGACGTCGTGAAGAGCAGCAGCAGCCGCTTCACCCACCTCCAGTCGCAGATTAAGGCCCAGACTGCCAGCTTCAGAACTTTTTGACTTACGAGTGATTTCTCGAAATCTTTCACAGCAAGTATACATACTATCGAATTAATGACAAACGAGTTTACATCACTGATCGAATTGCGGCGGGATCTCCACGCTCATCCAGAGACGGGGTGGACAGAGTTTTATACGACAGCTCGTTTAGCCGAAGAATTCAAGCAACTTGGTTATAAGCTCGCGTTCGGCACGAAGGTGATACCTGAGGAGAAGCGACTTGGTGTGCCAGATGATTCCGAACTTGATCAAGCGCGGGAGAGGGCGAAACGCGAAGGAGCGGCGGGATACTTTTTACACCAGATGAGGCAAACAACAGGAATGGTTGCCGAAAAGCAGTATGGGAATGGACCGGTTATCGGACTCCGGGTCGATATCGACGCATTAAATATCTCAGAATCGTCCGATACAGCACATTTCCCATCGAGTGCGGGCTTTGCGAGTAAGCACCCTGGACTTATGCATGCCTGTGGACCCGATGGCCACGCAGCTATTGGCGTTGGTGTCGCAAGGACGATCGATCGTCTCGACGCGTTCGATGGGACGTTACGTATCTTCTGCCAGCCAGCCGAGGAGGGATGTCGCGGAGGGTTAGCAATGAGTCAAAGTTCATATCTACAGGGCGTCGACGCTCTCTTTTCACTACATATCGGGATGGGACATGGTACCGGAAAGGTCGTCGCGGGGTTTGAGAGGCCGCTTGCAAACGCGAAACTTAACGTAAAATTCACTGGCGAAGAAACTCATGCGGGAAGATCACCTGAAGATGGACGGAACGCGCTTCAGGCTGCGACAACTGCAATACAGAACCTCTATGCGATTTCCCGTCATGCATCCGGTACGACGCGGATTAATATCGGTCGTGTCAGGTCCCCTAACCCCGTCAATGTCGTCGCTTCGGAAACGCGTATGCGAGTGGGAGTTCGAGCTTCTACCGAGGCGGCGCTACAGTATATGCTTGATCGCGCTGAAGATATCCTTGATAACAGCGCGCGAATGCACGATGTAGCTGTTGATTGGGATATGTATGGCCGAGCAACGACATTCAAGGCGGATGAGCCAGCAATAAACGCCGTTGTCGATGCTGCTGAATCCCATAATCAGATTTCGGATGTGGTTAATCGCGCTAAGTTCGGGGCCAGCGAAGATGCATCGTACCTCATTAGACGTGTTCAGGAACTAGGAGGGGTTGCAACCTATCTCGGAATCGGGGCGGCGCGCCCTGCTGGCCATCACACGGCACATTTTGATTTTGACGAGGATGCTATCGGTATTGGTGTTGACGTAGTAGCTGACTCCATACGTAGAATCGCTCGCTGTGAAGATTTATGTCAATAGTTATGAGTGGAATACGAGAGTTGCCGTACAATCCTTCAACATCACGTCTTATTTCCAATTAATAAGCTGAATCGACTCGTCGGTTATGACCCATGCTTCTGGATTATCTGGGTTGTATAATACCAACCCCTCGTAATCCTTCGACGCGAAACATTCCACAGGCGTCGTTGGCGTGGCTTTATCTTGTGTGGTTGACATAGGTTTCATCTCCGTTCATCGCCCGTGTGAGGCCCTGAAAGAACAGGTACGAGTGGGGCAATCATTTCTACATCCCAAGTGTAATAGGATGTCCGTTCGAGGTGCGATGACTGGGTATGCTCTGGCCTCTGGGCATCCCCCGACGATATCTCTTTTGAGCTATCAGATGGCTGCTCCGTCGATTCAGCGAAGTGTGGCACTAGCGGCTCAATTGCTTCCGAATCGCGGTCGTATTCTGTGTATTCCATGTTGTCCCGGCTCCGTTGATGGACCCTTACTTCTTGGTCCTTACATGGGTCTCTGTGCCCCAGTATAATAAAATTTTCCAACTTCTACTCTATCTATGACTGTTAAATACAATAATACCTTTATATTTGAGCTATAGAGACAACTAAGAAGCATGGCATGGCAGTTATTGCTGGATAAATGCAGCAGAGGTCTCGAATACTATCTACCCATATGTTGTGTAAAATTGTATCATATGGCAAATATCTAATATTAATGTTGGATTTTGTGCATAGAGTTGGTCTAAAAGCTACTTATTCGGTAAAGTTAAATGTGGGTGTCACATAACTGAACCCAGACATACTCAATGACATCGGATACAGAACTCGAAGACCTCCAGCAGGGAACGGAACTCGTGAAGCGTGGGTTTGCCAAGATGCAAAAAGGTGGTGTCATCATGGACGTCGTTACCCCTGAGCAGGCACGAATCGCTGAAGATGCCGGTGCGGTCGCCGTCATGTCGCTCGAATCAGTTCCTGCAGACATCCGGAAACGTGGCGGTGTCGCCCGGATGGCAGATCCCGGCGCGCTTGAAAAGATCATTGATGAAGTCTCGATCCCCGTTATGGGTAAATGTCGTATCGGCCATACCACCGAAGCACAGATACTTGAGGTCACGGGTGCCGATATGATTGATGAAAGTGAAGTACTCACTCCGGCAGACGAACGCTACCATATTGACAAGCGTCACTTCGACGCTCCCTTCGTCTGTGGGGCCCGCAACCTCGGTGAGGCACTCCGCCGAATCGATGAGGGTGCAGCAATGATTCGGACGAAGGGTGAGGCCGGGACAGGTGACGTAAACCAAGCTGTCAGCCATCAGCGGGACATTAAACGATCCATCCGAAAACTCTCGGGTATGAACTACGAGGAGCGCGAGGAGTGGGCCCGAAACCACGAAGCCCCGCGTGGACTGGTCCATGAAACTGCCGAGATGGGCCGGCTACCGGTTGTCAACTTTGCTGCTGGTGGTATCGCCACGCCCGCCGATGCTGCGCTCATGATGCAACTCGGCTGTGACGGCATCTTTGTCGGCTCCGGCATCTTTGGTGCAGAAGACCCTAACCAGATGGGTGAGGCCATTGTTGAGGCAGTCAATAATTACGACGACCCTGCCACCCTCAAAGATGTTGCCAAGAACGTCGGTAAAGGTATGAAGGGCCAACCAAATGAAACGATATCTAACGACGAGAAACTACAGGGGCGTGGCGTCTAAATTATCATTAACTCCTTTGATCTTCTGGGAGTTAAAGTTATATACTTATATATTCCATTAACCTTATTATACTTCGGTTGGTAGTAACTACAAGAATGGACGAAACAGACCTTGAAATTCTGAAGGTGATTTCAGACATGGGAACTGACAGCCCAAGCGATATCCATGAAGCGACGGGTATCCCAGAGTCAACGATATACTACCGACTTAACAACCTTCGAGAACGAGGCATTATCAAAAACGACCTTTACGACCTCGATCTCGAGAAACTCGGTCTTGGAATCACTATTATTGTTGAAGTTGTCGCAGAATACAAAGAAGGCTACCATAAGAAAATTGGTGAGCGACTGAGCGAGATTGAAGGAGTAAGCCAAGTTCATTTCACGATGGGAGAGCGAGATTTCGTTGTTATCGCCCACATCCCAAATAGGGAAGAAGTAGAACGGCTCATTAGTGATTTTGAAGCAATTGAAGAAGTTCAGCGGACGCAATCAAAATATACAATCACCACGATCAAAAACGAGCCACGAATCCTCAGCACGTATTCCCTTGATACCTTGCAGGCAAATATAAATGGGAGCACGGATTCCGACGGAAGCGAACGCGATGACACATAGAGGATAACTGTCAATCGACATTTACATTAATACGGCGTTGAGTTAAAGATAGATTTTTCTATTAGCTTCTAGTTGGAGCAGTATTTAATATTGTGGAAATTATTGCAGTAGTAGATTAATCCAGTGGATTGAAGTCAATCAGGGATAGTATGTGTAGCATGGCAGATAACGGCACTCATGGAAAATTAGAGGGGGTCCTCTCACAACGTCAACTGTTTGCGATTGGGTTCGGAGCAATTGTGGGCTGGGGATGGATTATCCAGATGGGATACTGGGTTGATACTGCAGGGCCTTGGGGAGGGATCACTGCCTTTCTAGTGGGTGGATTTCTAGTAGCACTAATCAGCCTGATCTACGCAGAGTTAGTCTCTGCCATGCCGAAGGTCGGCGGCGAACACGTCTACAGTATGCGAGCGTTCGGACCGTTGGGATCGTTTGCTTGTAGCTGGTCATTATTACTTGGATATCTTGGAGTGATCGCCTTCCAATCAATTGCATTTGGCGTCGCAATATCGTATTTGATTCCTGGACTTGATATGCTCCAGCTCTGGAGTTTTGCTGGAGCTCCGGTGTATGCTCCCCTTGTTGGTATCGGCCTTCTCGGAGTACTTGGTATCACGTATATGAACTACCGCGGCGTTCGCCTTACTGCCCAGATTCAAATGGTTCTTGCCGCGATAATTTGCGTAGCTGGGTTTCTCATGGTTGTGGGAGCGTTTACAAAGGGCCAACCGGTAGCTAATGAACCGTTTGGTGGTGTTGGTCTTGCAGGAATCACTGTCGTTGCTGTTCAGGTGCCGATGTTGTTCGTAGGCTTCGACGTAGTTCCCCAAGCTGCGGAGGAAGCTGACATCTCACCGCACTCGCTCGCGATTACTCTACTTGCTGTCGTCTCATGTGTCGCATTGTTCTACGTGATTACAATCTGGGCTGCAGGAGAAGCGTTATTAGCTGAAGTACTTGGAGCTAGTCCTGTACCCGCAGCTGCTGCGATGAGTGCTCTTATGGGGAGTGAGATGGCTGGCCAACTGATGACTGTCGCGGGGATCGGAGCACTTCTCACAAGCTGGAGTGCATTCGTTATCGGTGCGAGTCGGGTTCTCTTTGCAATGGCGGAGACTGGGATGCTCCCTGGGTCACTGGCAAAGCTCCATCCAGACTACAACACGCCATCTAATGCGATTCTGCTTACTGGTGCCATCTCGGCAGCTGCTCCATGGTTCGGCGCGCAATTGATTAATATAGTTATTAATGCTGGTTCACTAGGCATCGTTATTGCTTGGTTCATCGTTGTACTCTCGTTCCTGCGGCTCCGGCGACAAGAGCCAGAGATGGAGCGTCCATTCAAGATTCCGTACGGTAAAACGTTTGGCGTGGTCTCTCTTGTGGTTACTGCGTTCTTCATTCTTCTGTACGCCCCTGGTGGCCCCTCGGCTCTTGGATTGAAGGAATGGACAATAATCGGTGCGTGGGTTCTACTCGGAACTGTTTTGCGCAGTCTTTCGGGAGAGAACATCGAGATAGCTGCTGTTCAACAGAGTAAATCTGATGACTGATCTCTGACTGCGAGCGATTGCACACTTATCTTTTGACTTGTGTAGCAGTTCCTTGGTGTGTACAGTGGGGGTCTCCAAACCCAATATGACTGGAGTCTAGACTGCTTGGAAACTCTAATATAGGGGGTGATAGTTGTAGCTTAGACCATGTTATAGATGTTTACATAAGTCTGAAACGGAAAAAACCGACAATTTTACAGTAGGTGAGTGAGAACAATGCACCATGTCGGAGCAAGAACCGATTGCGTCCGCTGAGAGTGCGGCGATCTCACATTGGAACACACCGGGTACCGAATCCATGTCCTTGGATGAAGGAGATGGGGTTCGCGTTTACGATGCAGCCGGTAATGAGTATTTAGACTTCACCTCTCAGCTGTACTGTGTCAATGCGGGCCACAGCAACGAGCGAATTAACGAAGCGATCAAGTCGCAAGTTGACCGTATCCAGTACGTGTCCTCCGCGAAAGACAATGACGTTCGTACCGAGCTTGCTAACCAACTAACGAATGTCGCGCCGAATTCGCTGAACGATGTTTTCTTCAGCATCTCGGGGAGTGAATCAAATGAAGCTGCCCTCCAGATTGCGCGAGAAGTCCAAGACGCATCGACCGTACTGACGCGGTGGCGGTCGTATCATGGAGCGACGTACGCCACCGGAGGTATGACTGGTGATCCTGAAACACGCCTCGCTGTCGAAGACCACGCTGCTACGACGGGGAGCACGAAGTTCCTCCCCCCCTTCGATGGAGCTGATAGTCCGTTCGATGCACGGACGTCCGATCAGTTAGCCAAACAAGCGATCGACCACCTAGAGTATGTCATCCTCAATCAAGGTCCTGACTCCATTGCGGCGCTAGTAACGGAGGTCGTAGGAGGAAGTAGTGGTGCATTCACGGCCCCACCGGGCTACTTCGAGCGCGTCCGAGAGCTCTGCGACAAGTACGACATCCTCCTAATTATTGACGAAGTTATTACTGGGTTTGGACGGTGCGGTGATTGGTTCGGTAGTCAGACAGAAGGCCTTGACCCCGACATGATTACCTTCGCAAAAGGAGTTACTAGTGCATACGCTCCGCTTGCCGGTGTCTTGGTCAACGACGAAATTGGAACCCACCTTCGAGAGGAAGGAATTGATGTCGGACAAACGTTTGCTGGCAATCCGATTGCCTGCGCTGCAGGTGTTGCAGCTCTTCAGGAATACGAAGATCTCATCGGTAATGTCTGCCAGCGAGCACCATTCCTTCGAGGGCAATTAGAGGAACTAAAACATCATGATGTGGTTGGAGATATTCGGGGACGAGGGTTCCTCTATGCGGTCGAGTTCATCGATCCGGAAACTGGCGACCCGGTGTTCGACCCTCGTGTCGAAGAGGGGAACAATCCAGTGAAGGATGTGATTTCGGAGGCGAGTGAGAACGGTGTACTCTTTGGACCGGGCCGACCTCCGTTCCAGATTATGGTAGCTCCCCCGTTCTGCACTGACGAGACAGATATTGAAACTGCTGTGAGTGTTCTTGACGAAGCTATCGACGAAGTGTTCTGATAGACTAGCAAAAATATGGTATAGAATATCTTCAACACTCTCGAATATGTTGAATATATATTAGCGTAGATCTGTATACATTGGTGGTTATTTGAACAGACGCTAGGGTTTATATCCTGGAGGAATGTCTATTCTTGCATGGATCGAGCCAGAAGAGAAATCGGTTCTGAAGAACGGCGTATACTCGTCAGAATATTACGTCATCAAGAGGAACCAACTAAATCCGTTGAACAAGGGCAGATTATCGAGGGTGCAAAAGACCATGGGATGGATCGACCGCTAGTTGAGGAAACGTTACAAGAATTACAACGGCGAGGAGTGATACACAAACCCACTAACCAAGGATATCGACTAACATATCAATAAATTGAATTTTACGATTTTGGCACTGAACAACAAACAGGCTTCTTCATCCGGATTTGTATTGAACTATACGTCCTCCGATGCGGATTTGTGTTTGATAGGGGATGGGTGTAATAGACACTTCTTGTCTACCACTTTCATCATGCGAACAATTATATAATAGGGAAAACCAAATATACTGAGAGATGACTATAGTTGTACCCATCGATCGCTCAGGGGATGCGACTCGTGTAATTCAAGAAGGAAAGCGCCTCGCTGATGTCTTCAACGATGATTTGGATGTTGTCCATGTATTGACTGAACAGGCGTACCAAGAACTCGACCGTACCAGTTCTGATAAACGACATGTAACCACCCAACATTCAGAAATCGAGGAAACCGCGGCCGAGATCGTCGAAGAAGCTCTATTAGAGAGTGGAGTAACTGCTAATGCAGTCGGGTTAGTGGGCCAAGCCGCACAAGAAATCATAAAATATAGCCAGACACAAAACGCACGCTATATCGTGGTCGGTAGTCGGAAGCGTTCTCCTGTCGGCAAAGCTGTTTTTGGTAGTGTCTCACAGGAAGTGCTGCTCAACGCGAATCAGCCGGTAGTTGCTGTACCTAGGGTATGATTGATATAGTCACTCTCTAGTGGAGTCCGTCTGTAGCGACTTAGGAAGTCAGTAGTCGTCGGCCCTCAAACTGTAAATGATATTTAATGTAGAATCTATTGAAACAGGTATTAGAGCTTGAATGATCTGGAAAAAGCGGCTGGTATGATCAACAACCGCTGTGGCGGGAACCCGCCCACTCAGAGACAGGATAATGACCAAGTTCTCCTTCGATTCTGGAACTGCTTTAGGCGGAATATTCCCGTCGTACATCAAATTCATTCGTGGAATATTGAAAACTGATGTTGATGCAATTATTGCTTGTACATTTCTAGGTTCATATGGGACATGAATCTGGTTCGATCACTTGGCCAGACTGACTATAGCTGCAAAACGAGCGTTGTTCACTTATTTTGTCCCTTCTATTATGCCTATATTGACTAAGATTCTAATAAATGCTCTTATATTTCCTAAATAATTCAAATGCACTTAATAACGGTGGGCTTCTCCCTCCAAATGATTCATGACCGAACTCGACAAGCGAACGCACGGCCGGCAGTTCGTGCGCACGTTCTTTACGACCCCGACCGCAGAGAAGGGCGTCGACGACTCCGCCAAGAAACTCCGCAGCGCCATCGGACTCCGTGGCATGCAGGCCCCGGACGTCTGGGTCCCGGACAACGA